>JAGXAJ010000081.1 GCA_018971625.1 Pseudomonadota bacterium | reverse complement strand
CTCACCAGGATCAGCACCGGGATCAGCGTCCACGCCACCTCAATCATGGTGTTGTGCGTCGTCCGCGAAGGAACCGGATTGGCGCTCGAATTAAATCTCACGATAACGATGAGCAACAGCGCCAGAACGAATAGCGTGATCACCGTGATGACTATCTGCAGTCCATTATGGAAATGCCTGATGGAGTCCATCACCGGCGAGGCCGATGCCGAAAGGGTCATTCCCCACGGCTCCGGCTGTCCCGGTTCCTCGGCCAACGCCGCTCCACCGCTCATCAGCGCCGCACCGGTAAATGCTAATCCGAACAACCAGCGGCCCACACGGCCAATCGACATCTTCTTCATGTCGCGCACTCCTGGTGCAAATGGCGCAAACTCCAGCTCGCCGCTACGGCGATGATGTCCGACAAGGCATGACGTGGGCTCACGGACGGAGTTGCTAAAACATGGATATTTAATATTTCTTTATGGCGCAAGGCACACTTGTGTGATTATCGTTTGGCATGCGCGCACCAGCGGTTCCCAGCTGGACAGGCATGCAACTCAGAACATGGACGAAAGGCTTAAGACTTTCATCGGAGTCCACCGTGTCATTTGAAGCGTAGAGATGTAATCGCCCGCCATGTTTCGTAGTCGCCAGGCCGTCGCTGCCACGATTGCGAAGCTTGAAGGAAATTCAATTCGGAGTTTATCGCTAGGGAGTGGCGCGCCAGCGCAAGGTCGCGGCAGTCACATGCAGTTCGCGCTGCGAGGCCGGAGCGCATGCCGATCTATGGGATGTCCGGCCTTTGTCGACATCGGGGTGGAACGTGAATTGCGGAGACATCTCATCAGCGCTTAACGGCTCCTAAGCTGCGAGATCTGCCCGAGGTACGTCCGCCAACTTCGTTTCCTCAACGAAATTGATCGCCCCATGCAATTCAACGGCATATTGCTGTTGTCCTTCTTTCGACTGAAAGGCGGCGCGAATGATAACCTTGCGCCCCTTCTCGTTAGCAACAGTTTCACCCAGAGTAAATTTGGCCATTTTCACCGACGTCCTGTTGGTCGACGGAGATTTCTTCAGCCAAATCCTTGAAGAAAGCATTAAATGTATTCGGCTCCCCCGGCCGCTCATTGCTCATGCGGCGGCTGGCCCGACCTACGTCGAACCCGCGCTGTTCGCTTCGCTCATAGGCGTTCGCGCACAACAGCGACATGGATCATGGGCGGCGCCACCTCAAGCTCTCGCATGGGATGACGCTGCACGCGTACGGTTCGGGAGATTTGAGCCGTTGCGCCACTTTGCGCTTGCATTGATCAGCGAGACTGCCAGCCTGATGGATGTACTTTTGGGAGCATCAGGGGTCTCGGCGAGGGCCGAGGCTTTTGTTTTCGCGCTCCGCCATCCACTTTGCTTGTTCCCGGCTGCGACTATCTCTGAATTCATCTACTGCGTCGTCATAGCCGTGGCGGCTGCTATAGAACGTGAGAGCCACGAGGCTGCAGCCAATGATCAGCGAGAAGAACGTTCCCAAGCCAATGGCAAGCCAGCCTTGCTCGCTTATCACTACGTTGCCCGTGGACGTCCATGCCGATATGGCGAAAATGCCCGTGCCGATCAGCAGCGCCAGAAGAAACGCCAGAATAATGCCTTGGCCAATACCGATGCGCCGCATTTGGTCCTCGTGCTATTTGGTCCTCGTGCTGAGAATAGAACGGGCCGACCGAACAGCCGTTCAATCCGGTAGTATATCAGGCGGCGGGGTTCTAGCTTTCAGGGCTCATCATGTCGGAACGAAACTCCACCCGGGCACGCCCTTTTACATTTTCCACGATCAGGCCGTCGCCGTCTTCGGTTGGCTTCACCGTCTGAAGCACCTCAAAAGCCTCGAATTGCGGGTGGTCGAGATACAGCGACTTGTAGTCCCCCGTTCTACTATGCGCTGTACGGAACGAATCGGACCGCCTCCATGCTTCAAAATTGGCGCGGTTCTCCCACACGGTGTGGGAGGCGTAAAGCGTGTTGCCGTCGGCCTCCGGGCCCTTGAGAAGATGAAACTCCACAAACCCCGGAACCCTGTGGAGGAGACTGTCGCGCGGAAGCCAGACCTGCTCGAAGGCTTCTTCGCACCCTTTTTTAATTCGAAAACGGTTCATAGCGATGAACATTGCTTACTCTCCAACGACTAAGACGGCGATAACGCAAGATCTGACGGGTCCGCCTCACGGATGAACGCGGTCCGGTTGCCTAGTCAGAGAGAGCCTGACCCGCATCCCGGGTCGCGTCAATAGCACAATAGGGTGGCTCGGGAGATGTTCCAACTGCACACGAAGTAGATCAATTGCGGCACGGATTAGTTCATGAAAGTGCCTTCTCATTTGGCTGATGGTTACGCACCGGAGGCGGTGTTAATCGACGAGCGCCCTGTGTCTATCGGCGTGAGGCTCAGCGCACCCGCGATTTGTCGATCCGAGGATTAGTGTTTGAGGTTGTTCTTGGTGATGGTTCGGTCATCAGCGGCCTTCGTCAACTGCGGAAGGACAATGCCGGATACGATTGGAAGCAACTATTCATTGGAGCTGAAGGAACGCTGGGCCTAGTGACCGCAGCGACCCTCCGTCTAGCGCCGCAACCGCGGCACAAAATGACAGCATGTTTGGCGGTGGGCGATTTGGAATCTTAGGGAGCGCATACCCGAGGCCGAACGGAGATCGGGACGCAGCATCAAGCACGACGCCTCGGTACCCATCAGTCAAATTCCGAACTTCATTAAGATGCAAGTCGAGCTCTGCAAAAAGCCTTAGCAGGTTCGCATAAACGTCTTTGGTCACGTCAGTGATGGAAATATCCGCTTTAACGTTCTGAACGCACCGATTGAAAGCAAGAGCATGGTGAACCAGATCGTCCACAATATCGTGATTGCCTGCGGAGGGAGTATTTCGGCCGAACACGGCATCGGCCGCTACCGTCGGTCGAGCTTGAGCAATATAAGCCCCCGGGAGAACTTCAGCTCATGCGATCAATCAAAAAGTCGTTAGATCCCTCAGAAATCTTTAATCCGGGCAAGGTTCTCAGGTTGCCACTGAGAGCTATCGCCAAATTTTAGTGACGACGGGCGGGTCAGGCGGCGCCGCTTGTTGGGACGCTCAGTCGCAAGAAGAACCGTCAATAACGCCGGCCCGCCCCTGGGCGCGTCTGATCAGATCACGAAACGGCAAATGTCCGACGCGCTTCCGCGTTGTCATGATGGAAATCAGCAGCCTGTGCAGATCGAATGCTCGATATCGTGCTGCACCTTCCTGTTCTGACGCGCGATGGCCGCATTGGTCCCGATGGTTACGCCTTTCATCGCGCGGCCGCCGGATCCGGACGGCCGATCGCCGCCGGGGAGCGCAGTGCCCAGCGCATTCGTGCCGGGCCTGCCGGCGCTTGTTCCGAATTCGCCTCCCAACAGCGTCGTGCGAATGCCAACGCCCAGGCCCTGGCCGAATATAGCGCCGGGGACGAGGCTTAGGCTGATCAATGCCACAGCGATCCGGCCCGAACTCATTCTCGTTTCCTTCACATTGGTTCCCGAAGGATGAACGTGAGGATCGCGGACACGTTCCTGCGCGCTGAGCCGGCCGCTACTGAAAAAAGTGTCGCACGGTGGCATCCAACCGATGAGGCGATTTTGGCGCGTTTCCAATCCCGGAGCGCATTACATTAGTAGCTTCCAATTTTTAACCCGGATCCACTCGCTACCGCGATTGTTGCGTCCACAGCGGCGGGCGGTTGGGACAGACGGACCGCAGTCGATCGGCTTGGGAGCCTGGTTCCTGAAGCCCGGCCCAAGCTAGGAACCGTCTCTGCCTGGAAGTGTTGATGCCGCGGTCAGCAACTGGAAGGCATACCGTGCGTCAGGCGTCGTTGGCGTTAACACGTCTTGTTGCCCTGCTGGTGGTTGTAACTGCGTTCGGCTCCGGCTTCGCCTTCGCTGATGGTGATCTCGCAAAAGGGGTTAAGATTTTCGAGCGCGAATGCGCGCTCTGTCACACCATCGGCAAAGGCGAGCCGAACCGCTTCGGATCAAATCTGTTCGGTATCACGCAGCGCAAGGCGGCCACAGCCCCGGGCTACAAGTATTCGCAGCAATTCACGGCCATGGCGACCTGGATCTGGACTCCGGATCGCGTCGCGTCTTTTGTCGTGGCGCCGGCTGCTACGATTCCAGGCAACAAGATGTCCGTATTCCAGGGAGTAGCGGACTCCGATCTTGATGATCTCATTGCCTATTTGGCGGCCCAAAAATAGAGGCGCTTATGAGACTTCGGATAGGCTTGCTCGCCGTCGCTTTGGTCCAGTTCTTGATGTGCCGGGCGCCCGCGTCGGCGCAACTGGCTGCGCAACCGTTACCGGTCGAGATCGGCGCGGACGACATCGGAGGTGTCGTCAGAAGCGCGAACGGACCGGAAGGCGGTGTCTGGGTGATCGCCGAGACTAGGGATCTCGGCACGCGCTTCGCCAAGATGGTTGTCACCGACGATGCGGGCCGCTTCGTCATTCCCGATCTTCCGGCAGCGCAGTGTCAGGTTTGGGTGCGCGGCTATGGCTTGGTCGACTCGCCGAAGATTGTCAGCGAGAGAGGGCAGCGCCTAAACCTCGCGGCGGTAATTGCGCCCGATCGCGCCGCGGCGGCGCAATATTATCCGGCAATCTACTGGTTCTCGCTGCTCAAGCCGCCCGGTCCCGACAAATTTCCCGGCACAGGGCCCAACGGCAACGGCATTCCACGCGAATTCACCACCCGCGATCAATGGCTGGACGTCATCAAGACCAATGGCTGTGGCAATTGCCATCAGATCGGAAACTATGCCACCCGCTCGATGCCACCGGCCTTCGAACATTTCCAATCGAGCATCGCCGCGTGGGCGCGCCGCCTGCAATCGGGACCGGGCGGCACGACCATGGTTCGCACCATGGGGCGCCTACTAACTCCGGACGGAGGACATCTCGCCGCGCTCGCGGATTGGACCGATCGCATCAAGGCGGGCGAGCTTCCCGAGACCGCACCGCCGCGACCGGCAGGACTCGAACGCAATCTCGTTGTCACCGTCCGCGATTGGCTCGATCCGAAACACTATGCGCACGACCTCACTGCAACCGACAAACGCCATCCGACAGTGAACGCGAATGGTCCGCTGTATGGTGCGACCGAGCTCTCGATCAACACGATGCCGGTGCTCGATCCCGTGCGCAACACAAAGCGCATTGTCCCCATGCCAGTCCGCGACCCGCAGCAAACGCCGAGCTCGGCGCTGGCCAATCCGGTCTTTGCGTCCTCGCCTTATTTCGGTCGCGAGCAGGTTTGGGACAGTCAGGTCAATGCCCACTCACCGGCCATGGACCAACAGGGCCGCATCTATTTCACCGCGCAAGTGCGGCCGCCGACAGAGGTCCCCGCCTATTGCGGTAAGGACTCCCCGCTCCGCTCGGCGCAGCTCTATCCGTTAACGGCGAGGCCGACAGGGTTCAGCCAGAACTCCCGTCAGGTGACTGTCTACGATCCCCGCACCGGGAAGTTCACGTTTATCGACACCTGCTTCGGCACCCAGCACCTGAATTTTGCCGAAGACGAAACCAACACGCTCTGGTTCAGCAACAACACACAAGGCAAGAACGCCGTCGTCGGCTGGGTGAATACAAACAAATTCTGGGCGACCAATGATGCCGCAGCGGCACAGGGCTGGACCGCGCTGGTGGTCGATACCAACGGCAACGGCAGGCGCGATGAGGACTACAACGAGCCGGGTCAGCCAATCGATCAAGGCAAGGACACCCGCATTCCATTTGGGCTTTACGGCATCTCGGTCAGCCCGCTGGACGGCACGATCTGGGGCTCGAGCCTGCCGCATCCCGGCTATATCGTCCGCATTGATCCAGGATCTAACCCGCCCGACACGGCGTTGGCCGAGGTCTACAAAGTGCCGTCACCCGGCTATGGCATTCGGGGCATGGATATTGACCGCAACGGCGTCGTGTGGGTTCCGCTCGACAGCGGCCATATTGGCAGCTTCGATCGGCGTAAATGCAAGGGGCCGCTCAATGGTCCCGGGGCGGAGACCGGCGACAAATGTCCTGAAGGCTGGCGCTTTTATCCCCTGCCTGGGCCGCCTATGCAGGGCGATACCGGTGCAGCCGAAAATCCATATTATCTTTGGGTCGATCAGCACGACATACTAGGGCTTGGGGCGAACACGCCGATCGCTACGGGCAACCAATCGGATTCCCTGCACGCGCTGGTGGGCGGTCGCATCGTCGAACTCCGCGTGCCCTATCCAATGGGTTTCTTCGCCAAGCAGATCGATGGGCGGATTGATGATCCCGATGCAGGCTGGAAAGGTCGTGCGCTCTGGGCGACCTCCGGTAACCGTACGCCCGTTCATATCGAGGGAATCGACGCGCCTCATCCGGGCGCGCCGGGAACGACCGATGCAACAAGGTCAAGTCCGCTCGTGGTGCAATTTCAGCTACGTCCCAGTCCGCTGGCGCACTGAATCACCGCTATCTGCGGCGTATGTTCGGAGCTCATCACAGGAGCAACCCGGTTCCAGATCGGAGACGGGCGAGCGCAGGGGCGGTCTGGAATAAGGATCACGATGCCGCCGAGCAGTCAGACACAGGCGAACACGGCCTCCTGCTGAATGTCGTCGTCCATTCCGCCATGTACACGATCGCGATGGCGCGCCGCTTGTCCTCGATCGACGCACCCGCCGCCTCTTTCCCTTCATCGAGCGTATCTTCGTTGATGCCGGCTGCCAGGAGCCAAGGCCGGCACCTGGACATTCGAGATCGTCAAGCGCAATGAGCGGCATCGTGTCGTCGTCCTGCGCAAGCGATGATGGATTGTTGAGCGAACGCTCGCTTGGATCAGTCCGCAACCGACAGCTCTCCCGCGATTTCGAGCGCTATGCGCGAATCGTGGCGGCCTTCGTCCGTCTCGCCATGGTCCGCCTCCATGCTTCGACGCTTGACCAGGCCAATTCATTGTTCCTCAGTCCCAGCTTCCTGGATCGGCTCTTAGGCGTTGCCGCGCTTCGCTTCCCAACTTACTCAAATGATACGAACGCAGGCGGAATCGATGCGCTCCAGCCGCCGAATGTTGCCACTGCATTGACGAAGCTTGAGTACTCCGGCCAAGCCTTCTCTAGAATCCACGTGTGATAGATTTGACCCGGCGGCAACTGTTTGACCTTGCCGTACACGAGCAGAACGGTCTGCGGCCAAGGTCCTGGCGCAGGGTAAGGTTGGTTGTGACCATAAGCCTCGTCAGGCAGAACCCACGACGGCGGAGAATTTTTGTTGTGCACCCACTGGTTTACCCAAGACAACGAAAAATTCGTGCACTCGGGGGGGCTGGCGTTTTCGTAGACTCCGGGCGGAGTGCCGACACCTGCAGATAAATAGTCGTATAAATAGTAATTGACGCTTCCGGAGAGCTTTGATGCGAGTTCGCAGGCCTGATCGGGAGTTACGATATGGTCGCCCTCGGCTTGTATCCGAAGGAATTTCACATTGCCGATCGCGGCCGGACTATTCAATGCGGACGATCGCATCTGTTCATCGGAGAGTGTCAAATTAAGAGGCGGCCCGGAAAGGGGCGGCTGGGTAACCCACGTCGTGAGATCGGTCGGGCCGTCGATCGAAACCGCCACATTAACTTTCGCTCCCTTCTCGATCGCCCGCTCCGTGATACAGGCGCCATGCGAGTGGCCCCACATAAAGACTTGATTGCCGTTGGCATTGGGCATCGACGTCACCGCCGAGAGCAGGTCGAGGACGTCATCCACTTCGTGGTTGCAAAGTTCGAACTGGCCGCCGGATAGATAACTTGGATTCGTCGAACCCGGACTAACATTCGCGCCAATGTTCGCGGCGATGTACTCGCCCCGGTACGTGGAAATTGCCGTTAGCCAACCGGCTTCGGCCATTAAAAGGCAGCCATTCAACCCCGTGGGCTCGATCCCGGCGTAAGGCGGGGGGACGTTTGTGTTGGTCCCATGGTTTAGGATCGCTATCGGGTACGGACCCGGGCGCGAGGTTGGTGGGATGCAGAGCATCCCGTAGATCTGAGAGCCATCGATGGTGCTGTAATAGTAGCCGACTTGCCACTGAACAAGCGCCGAGGGGCTGCCGTATGTGCCATGGGCAAGCTGATTGCTCGTGGTCCATGTCTGTGCCGAAGCGCCACCATCGAACGCAGCGCCGCATCCGCAAACGAGCAGGAACAGAGATAGGACCCGAATTTGCCAACAGGAAAAATGATGCTTCAAGGTCGCAGCGACAACTGCATTTTTTGTTTCCTCAGGCATTTACCCCTCCATACAAAGCCTGACTTTCCCCTGTGGAAGCCCCGAAATTCCGGGGACGGTAGAACCATATGTTCCACACAACCTACAAGGTCTAAAGGCAAATTCATAGTAGCCGTTTCCGTATCCCTGCTCAGGTGCAACGACACTGATCCAATGTCGTATTCGGATCACTCCAGCTCTGCAGTACCGCTCAAACCGAGAGATTTTTATCAAGGCTTGTTCGTACCAAGCGCATTGTAGCCGAGAGTTGAGGAGCCAGATTTGCAGGCGTTCGGCACGCTGGTCGCCATCTTCAGATACTACGAGAACAGTTTGGCGATCTCGGCCACCGGGATGAACAATCTCCAGCTTCCTTCGACGAGAAATCTGAACCGGTAGCGTTGATAGAACAGCGCTGCTTTGTCATCCTTGGCGTCGACCACAAAGACATAGGAGGCGATGTCGCTTCGTAGCACTCGGCTAAAGGCATCGAAGAGCATGAACTCTCCGTGCCCCTCTCGCCGATAGCGAGCATCAACCGCCAGCCGTCCCATCAGCGTTGCGGGCACGACCGGATAGCGTGGTAGCCGCTTCGCCAGCGGCTCCGGCAATTCGGCAAGAGCGATGCTAGTCGCCGCAAGCGTGTAATAGCCGATCGGAACGCGGTCGCCGTCGCTGACCAGTACGAAGCACGAGGCGACCCGCCGCCTTGCGTCCTGCCCCGCTTGGTGTCGCAAATATCTATCCAGCGGCTCGACGCCGCTGGCGAAGCTCTCTCGATCATGCTGGTCCGACAGAAGCTCAATTCGGAGCGCCGATGTGGGAGAGGCCACTCAAGCACCAGTTAGCTTGAGATATCGCTGTGCGGCCGCCTTGAGGCGAGCGTTCGGTTCCCGCGGATGCAGGAGTGCCTCCGCGAAGGCCCGGCTGTCGGTGGCACTCAGCCGGATCGTTTGGGTTTCCTCGATGACGCGCACGGCCGCGTCATGCACACTGGCGATCACGAAATCCGTCAGCGTGCGTCCCTGCAAATCAGCAGCGCGCTGGAACAGCGCCTTCTGGTCGCGGGAGACCCGCGCCTCCAGCCGTTCATCTCGCGCCTTGGCCGTGGCTTTTCCTGACATGTCGCGCATACCCTTGATCCGCATCCAGAACCTGACTATTATGTACGGCTAATAGCCGGACAATTCAAGGGCCTGCTAGAGATGTTCGTTCATCAGGGATGAGGGAAGTAATTATGACACCGACTGGCTCATCGCGCAGAAATCCTGCCCCAATTTAAGCGTGAGCATGAGCACTGATCGGAAGTCGTTTCCGGACCGACAGGTGCGGCGTCGGCTCGGCTGGGATCCACGAGTGCGTTTTCGCTGTGTTGGCGCTTGAGAGCGAGCCGATCGATCCAAGACCGCGTGCGCGCTTCCTGAGCCGTCGAATTCGGAGTTGGTGCGTGAATCGTAGCCAAGCTGCGATAACTTGCACTTCTCAAAGATTCCGCGAAGGACCGCGCTGCAAGCTTTGGGCAGCCCGTCTCAGAAAAAGACCGTCAAAGCGATCACAATTCCTGACGGTCTTTTCTCCGTCGCATCTTGTGACTTCCGATCAAACCGTCGGAAGAACCGTCAAACGGGTCGGCTTGTTCCCTCCGGCGCGAATGTCGACTCCCGCCAAATCAATGACCAAAACAAACCACGGCGCGAAGAGACGATGGAGGACGGATGATCAATGAGCTATCCCGTAACCCTCTATTTTTCCTACGCTATTGGCCTCCAGAGCCCTCCATGGCATCCCACGCCCCACTCGATCGTCTCGCATCGGCTTATCGCTCTGATTTTAAGACACAAAATCCGGGTGAACAGCGCGAAGCACCGAGGACCAGACCGTCATAATTTTTTCTTTTGAATCCACAGCAATATTTCTTCGGCTGCGCAAGCATTCGATGTCGGCATCTATCGACGTCAATCGCGTACTGCAGGTACGCAAGCCCCGCGAACCTTGCACGGTGACCAATGTGGATGTCGTGCGGTACGTGCGAATGCTTGAAGCAGAATTGCACTTGCGAAAGCGCTTGAACTCGCCTGACTGAACCACTGGATCCCGCTCGCCGCGATCGTAGTGATTGCTTGCGGCAGCTCGATTTCGCCCGATGCTTCTCGAAGGTGCGGCGCAGGTCCTCCTGGCTGGTTTGGTCACGAGCTGCGCAGTCCCTCAAGGCCTCCGACTGGCGAGACACATAACCGGCTTCTGACCGTCGAAGATCGCGAATTTCGCCCCCGCTACTGCGCTGAAATAGACTTCGTTGGCCGGATCGGACGTCAGGGCGTGTAGTATCTCATTCGTACGAGAACTGGTCGCAGCGCGCGGTGCTCGGCCTATGACTACATCAGCGGTACCAAGCTATTTCAACGACAGGGAAAAACGTCTTCTGCACAAAGCACACAACGGACTTACGGATCGGTCAAAATGATCCTCTTCAACAATCTAGATCCCTCGATCAAAAATCGATATCGAGGGCGATGCCCCTCTCGATCGCGCGCTCGACAGCCGCAGAAGCCACTGCAAGGTCCTGCAAGCCGACTCCTGTTCCGTCGAACATCGTGATTTCGCGGGCCGTCGTTCGGCCAGGATGGGCGCCGTTGATCACCGCGCCGATTCCGACGATCGCCTGCTCGGTTAGAAGCCCTTTTGCAACGGCATGCTGGGCCTCGCCGATCGTGACAGACTGCGCCACCTCGTCGGTGAAGATTGTTGCTGCTGCGACGAGCTCGGCTTCGACCTCTTGTTTGCCTTTGGTATCCGTTCCCATGCATGCCAGATGCGTTCCTGGCTTGACCTGCGAAGCTTTCAGGATCGGTGCGAAAGACGAGGTGATGGTGATGATCACGTCGGATTCCGCGCCCAGTCGGTCGAGCTCGACAGCTTCGAACGGAACGCCGCGCTCCTGCGCCTCCGTCTCGATACGGCCGAGCATCTCGGGATGAAAGTTCCAGCCGAGGATACGCTCGAAGCTGCGCTGGTCGAGCGCGGCGCGCAACTGGAAGACTGACTGGTGGCCGGCTCCGATCATGCCGAGCACCTTGGCGTCCTTTCGCGCAAGGTACTTGATCGAGATTGCGGAGGCGGCGGCTGTACGAAGCGCCGTCAGCAGGTTGCCGCCGACAACCGCCCGGCACCGCCCCGTGTCCGCGTCGAACAGGAAGACCGTGGACTGGTGATTGGTCAGGCCCTTGGCCGAGTTACCCGGCCAGAACCCTCCTGACTTCAGGCCAAGCGCCAGACTCTCGCGATCGAAACCGGATTTGAAGCCGTAAAGCGCGTCGGCATATCCGATAGCCTCGCGGACGACCGGAAAATTGCAGGCCGATCCTTTCGCCATCGAAGCAAAGACCTTTTCGACCGTCGTGAAGCAATCAGAACGCGTAAGCAGCCCTGCGATCTGCTGTTCGGGGACGATAATCATGTCTTTAGCTCTCGACGGAAGCGGGTCAGTCCGCGATTTAATAACCTTTGCCGCGCGCCGAGACCGGCCACAACGTTTCGACCTCGCCATTGCGCACGCCGACATACCAGTCGTGGACGTTGCAGGTTGGGTCGCAGTGCCCCGGAACAAGGCGCAGCTTTTCATTGACCTTTAGCAACCCCTTCGGGTCGTCGATCACTCCATGCTCATCCGAACACTTGACGTATTCCACGTCGGCTCGGCCATAGACGAACGGCAGACCGGAATCGACTGACTGGGCCTTAAGGCCGGCATCACAGATCGCCTTATCGGGTTTGGCATGGCTCATGACACTGGTGAGGATAAAGAGGGCATTCTGCCACTCGCCTTTGTCGATGCGCTTGCCATCCTTATCGAGGATGCGTCCATAATCTGCGTCCATGAAAGCGTAGCTGCCGCATTGCAGCTCATTGTAGACACCCGATCCACTCTCGAAATAATAGCTGCCCGTGCCTCCGCCGCTGACGAGCTCGGGCTCGAGACCTTCCTTCTTCAGAGCCTCCACCGCCTCCTTAACCTGGGCGATCGCCGCGTCGAGCTTGGCCTTGCGGTCCTCATATTTGTTGAGATGCTGCATCGCCCCCTGATAAGCCTGGATGCCGGCGAACTTCAGGCCTGGTTCGCTCGCGACGGCCTTAGCGATAGTCACCACGTCCGCCGCTGTCTTCACGCCGCAGCGTCCGGCGCCGCAGTCGATCTCGACGAAGCAGTCCAGCGTCGTGCCGTGCTTCCGAGCGGCGGCCGAGAGTTCGGTGACGTTCGCGAGGTCGTCGACGCAGACGATGATACGGGCGCCATAGCGCGGTAGCTGCGCGAGCCGATCGATCTTGGCCGGGTCGCGGACCTGGTTGGAAACCAGGATGTCGTTGATGCCTGCCCGCGCGAAGACCTCGGCCTCGGAAACCTTTTGGCAGCACACGCCGATCGCGCCGCCGAGCTTCTGCTGCAGTCGAAGCACGTCGACGGATTTGTGCATCTTGCCGTGAGCGCGGTGGCGGATGTTATGCGCTTTGGCATAGTCGCCCATTTTGCGGATATTATGCTCGAGAGCATCAAGATCGAGGATCAAGCAAGGTGTTTGGATCTCGTTCTCACGCATGCCGGGTAAGGCCGGAACATCGTATCCGACCTCGAGACCGGAAAGCTTCGCTTCGTCCGAGAGTTTCGTTTCAACATTCATGTGGGCTCTCCCTTACTGCCAAGGCAATTTGTCGAGATCGACGTTGCCGCCGGTGATGATCACGCCGACGCGCTTGCCAGCGAAGACACCGCGATTCTTCAGAATGGTCGCCAGCGGCACCGCGCTCGAAGGTTCCATGACGATCTTCATCCGCTTCCAGATCAGCTTCATCGCGTCGATGATTTCCTGTTCCGAAGCCGTGAGGATATCGGTGACGTGCTTGCTGACGAAGTGCCAAGTGAGCTCCTTCAGCGGCACCTTGAGCCCGTCCGCCACTGTGTTTGGGGCGTCGTCGGCGATGATGTGACCAGCCTTGAAGCTGCGATAGGCATCGTCGGCCTGCTCGGGCTCGGCCGCATAGACCTTAATTTGCGGAGCGAGATTCGACAGCGCGAGGCAGGTGCCCGACACCATGCCGCCGCCGCCGATCGGGGCAATGACCCCATCGAGGCCGGCGACCTGCTCAACCAGTTCTTTCGAGCAGGTGCCCTGTCCCGCGATAACCCGCGGATCATTGTAGGGGTGGACGAATTCTGCTCCAGTTTCTGCAACAACCTCGGCGAAGACGGCCTCGCGCGAGGAGGTTGAGGGCTCACATTCGATGACTTTGCCACCAAAGCCACGCACTGCATCTTTCTTAGCCTGCGGCGCTGTGCGCGGCATCACAACGGTGCAGGGAATACCACGCCGCGCGGCCGCATAGGATAGACAGGTACCGTGGTTGCCGGAGGAATGGGTTGCCACGCCCTTAGCGGCCTGCACGTCATTCATACCGAACACAGCGTTCGAAGCGCCGCGGGCCTTGAACGCGCCCGCCTTCTGAAAATTTTCGCATTTGAAGAAGAGCTCGGCCCCCGAAAGCTCATTGATGATACGCGAGGTAAGGACGGGCGTTCGGTGGATGTGAGGCTTGATGCGATCATGCGCGGTCAGTATGTCCGCAAAGGAAGGAATATTCATCAGATAACTTTCTAATTGGACATAACTCTACGCAGTCGCAATCGCAGTGCGGACCGCGGGCGGCGAGTTGACGGTTCCTTTTTCTTGCTCCGCGAGCGTTTCGTCCATGACGATCCGCCTTCGAAAACGCTTTTCCGTTAACGATCTGACTACCGTGCACGTGATCTATCCGGAAGTCGAGTGGCGTGCGGCGATATTATTGATGCCGACAACGAAGTCCGACAGCTGCGGAACCGAGGCTGGAGCGCCCGCCAGCCTGGAACAATCGAATTTTCCGCCACGAAACCAAAATCGGCACGATGCCGTGGAGGGAGGACATGGCAAAGTACCGCGCGCGCTGAGGGTCTGGGTTATGGGTTATGCCAATCGTCATCTTCCTAATCGGGATCACCGCAGGAACGGCGTCTCCAGAACAACCCCTACTCCCACTCGATTCTCTCAACGCATCGTAACGCGCTGATTTATAAGCGCAAATTTTTTCTGACGATGCTCGAAATCCGAACAACGAGCCGTCAAGATTTTTCGCTCATGATTTCAAAGGAAAATTCGCGCGATTTAGATTCAGCGACGTTTCAGCGTCTATTGACAACAATCGGTCGATTTTTCGCGCCATCGACCATGTGGCGCGTCATGCGCCGGTACGAGAAAAAACCGTCAGCGTCTATAGCACGGTATATTGTCAGCTGTCACTTCGCGTTCAGAGACACCCCTTTGCACTCCTGGCGTCGGCTACCAGATCAATGCGCTTGGGTCGCGTCTCTCAGCCGACAAAGAGTGACGGCCATATGTTGCCCAGCTTCACACTCCGCCCACGGCCATCGCGAGCTTCATCTGCTTGCGCTCGATCCGGCGGGCGTCGAGGCTGGGCCGAGCTGAAAGGACGTCATAGAGAGGCGTCAGCCGGTAACTGCCGCCGGGTCCCAGAAAGATGCTGACGTGGCTGTCCACCCTAAACGGCGCGGTCGAACCTACTTGTGATCAACCGAAATCGCGGAAACACCCCAGATACTCAGTATCAGATCCGGAGGATTGACCTAAGCGTGTTGTACGCACTCACAATGGCAGCTCTAATGCGACCGCCCCAAGACTGCTGCTTTTCATCCCGAACTGCATGCCGGGCAATTTGGTCGCGCATAACCGATATTGCCATGGCTTCTGAAAATGCCGGTAGCCATTCGACCCGGCCGGCGCTGATGTAATAGTGCGACTTGCAGGGTGCGTCACACACGGCGATTGAGGGGCGAACGGTGGCCATGCCACCTTCCGACGTAATCTGATGGCTGTCCGGCACCAGGAGGCTGACGCGATGACCGCAGCCGCAGGCACAGAGCAGCGCTCCAACCTCAAATTCTTCGCTGTGATAGACCACGCCGTTGCTCAGCGCCTTGGGTATGCGCTCGACGGCCTGATAGACGTATCTCACCCTGCCCGCCTTTCTCAATCGATCTCGAACATCGCGGAGTCAAAAATATACGACGCCGCCGTGTCTTCCCGGTCGAACAGGCCGAAATACTGTTTGAACCGGATCACGGCCATCGTCGCGTTCAGCGCGTTCAATTCAGTGATTTGGGCCTGTTTTCGGTATTCGTCGTCTTTGGCGTTTTCGACCGGCAGTCGCACGGTGCCGACGTTGTCTTCAAACGCTTGGCGATCGACGCCGGTGATACGAACAAATCCGCTGAGGCCGACAGTTGAACGATTGAGGCCCATGCCGCAATCGACGAACGGAAGGCCGTTGGCGCTCAGCCAATCGACGATCAGACGGCGTGCAGGACCGTCATCGACGGACACGAAGACAAAATCAAAGGCCTTCAGGCGCGCGACATTCTCGGGTGTGATGCGCTCCGCGACCGGCTCGATCCCTGCGTGCCATTGGTCGTAGTGCTGCGCCAGCACCTCGACCTTGAGCTTGCCGATGGCCTGCGCAATGAAGCCGGGCAGCCTGAAGATCGTATGCACATGCACCTTGTCGTCGTCGAATAGCGTGATCTTCTCAAGATGCGTGCGCGCGAGGAAATCGAGAATATAGGAACCCGTCCCGCCGAGGCCGACGATCGCGACCTTCTTGTCGCGCAGGAGCGCCGAGAGATCGTTGATGTGGTAGCGCGAGGACATCGTATCGGGAAACCGCAACGGCGAGCCCTGGGCCGCGGCCTTGACCGCGATTGCGCGCAAGGGCGTCGCCTGTGGGTAGGCGGCTATCGCCGGCGCGGTAATCGTGTCGAGGTAGGTCTGCACCTTTTCGTCGAATGATCGGTAGGTGCGCATCGCGCCGTTTTCGTCGTGCAGTTTGAACGAGAACGAGAAGTCGGTGACAAGGTCAGGTGTAACCGTGACACAATGGGCTCCGCCGCCTAGTCTAAGCTCGCGCCCCTGCTGATCGCAGGGCCTGCTCCCGCGCCACCACGCCTGGTGGTTTGGGGGCGGATCGATGACGGCGTCACTCAGATCGACGGGGCTGGCCCAGTCCCCATGCTGGAGCTGGCCGTCTTTATCGAGATACGGCAGACCATAGAAGACGAGATACCCGCCGACAAAGTCGATCAGGTACCCCGTTTCCTCGAGATCCTTGAGGAAGGCATTATGACTCACCAGTTCCGGCAACCCGAAAGCGCATGCCATCTTTCACCTTCACTTTCTGACCCGGCGCCAAAGTGCCGCTCGGGTTTTCGACAGGACCATGTGAGAATTTGACGAGGTATTCGGTCGACGGCTTGCCGCCACTGCCGAGATAGAGATCCACGACCCGGGCGTAGGTGATGTCCTTGGTGTCGATCTCGTGGTCGTCCCCGTTAACGAGGATGTCGAACATCTCCTGGCTGTAGAAGTGTTCGTCCTCCGTCCGATGAATCAGGGTCTCGTCACGCGGGATTCGCTCATCTTCCCCGTCGCCCTCGACCTCGCGGTAGAGCTTCTCATGCTTGGGGATGTCGGCCAGGGCGTATAGGGCTTCGCCAGTGGTCGGATTGGGTGACTTGTAAACCTCGCGGTTGATGTGGATGCGCACCTCGTGCGCCTCGACATTGGTGTTCATGTACTGCCTTTCCCCGCTTGCGCGGCGCTTGCATTTCACCTCGCCGGATGCCACCTTGGTGTCCAGCCAGACAACGGAGAGGGCCGAAAAAAGCGCCCTGGGCCGTTCGCCGGACTACAGGGCGCGTTGTCTGCCCAGACAACATATGGGCGGCGGTAAAGTTTGTCAAGGAGGTCGGATGCCCGACTCGGCGCTAGGAGATTGGTTGAAGGGGTTGAGGGCCGACCGGAACTGGAGCCTAAGGGAGGTCGCGCAGCGCGCCGGCGTCGACCACGCCTACGTCTATCGGCTAGAGACCGGGGTCAAGGAGTCACCGTCCATCGAGGTGATCGACAAACTGATCGTGGCGCTGACACCGTCGCCTCGCGACGTCGAAATCCTGCACTTTCTGACGGGTCATCCGAACGTCGACCCCGGCCTGGCGGAATTCGCGCGCGGAGACGCGAGCGTGTCCCCGCAGGAATTCCATATACTCACGACCGTGGTGAACCGCGGCGCACGCGCCGACTACGCCACCTCGCTCGCCCGTATCCGCAAATTCATGTCGGAGTAAGACGATGGATGAGCAGGACGTCGCGATGAAGGCCCGCGAGTTCATCACCGCCGTCGGGCCGTCCGCCTTGCCCGTTCTGGTCGACGCCTATGCGCGCCATATCGGCGGTGCGGTGACCACCGAGGCTTTAGGCGAGCAAGAAGATGCCTGGTCGGTGCTGCTGCCAAACGGCAAATATCGAATTTGCGTGAACTGCGCCCACAACGCGCGGCGTCAGAGATTTAGCGTGTGCCACGAGGTGGCCCACGTCGCCCTCGACATCCCGACCGACCACTCCGCTCCAAGTTGGAGCTATGCGCGCCGGTCGCCCGGCGAGATCGCCTGCGACGTCTTCGCCGCCGAGCTTCTGCTGCCCTACAAGCTGTTCAAGCCGCGGGTGGACGCCGCCGATATGGGCCTCGCCGCCGTCGGCGAACTCGCCGACGAGTTCGAGGCATCACTGATCTCGACGGCGTCACGCTACGCCACCTTCTCCCGCGAGCTGTGCGCGTTCGTCCTCTCCGAGGGTGGCAAGGTCCGATACTGCGCCCGGTCCACATCGCTTCGCGCCGCTGGCGCCTGGGTGAGGCCAGGTACGCCCATGCCCGCTGACTCGCTTAGCGCCCGCGTGCGCGCCGGCGCAGCCTCGACGGGTTCCGAGGAAGCCGAGCCCGACCAGTGGTTCGAGGCTTGGGACAAGGACGGTTCGCTATACGAGGACGCGCGCCACTTCGGCCAGTGGGATCAGACGCTGACCCTTCTTTGGTTCGACGACGACAATCTTCCGCCGCGCGCCGAACGAAAGCGTTGGGAGGAAGAGACCCAAGGACTGCGCGAACTCGACGGCATTTTGCCGTGGCCAGGTAAGAGCAAGCGGCGGCCATAGATTGTGGATTTGTGGTCGAGCTACGGTAAAAGCGCCTGGCTACTCGTAAGCAAATCACATCAGCTCAAGGAGGCCGCGGTCCGCTTCAGCACCTTCACCCGTCAACCTTCGTAGCACAACGCGTTCATGCGCACGGTTGGCCTCTCGATGGCAGCCCTCCGAAGAATGCGGCTACAGCCTCACGAAGCCTCCTCCCGTCTCGGGTTTCGCATTCCCAGATCGTGAAAACTTCATAGCGGAGATCTCTGAGGGCCTGCTGGTGGAGAATGTAGGCGGCGCAGTCTACGCGTCCGGGCACGAACGGCTCGATCAGCGTCTTCAACCGCTCGCTGAGCGTCTCCCCACTCCAGAACATAGCTGGCGGTTTATTCATCGCTTCGTTCCCCCCGCTCTCTATTATTCATTCGCGGTGCGCCATAGTGTTGAACACGCTTTCGTATGTCTCAAGGAAAGACGGGTCTTGTGAACGTCATCGGACATGGCATTGACTTGGTTGACGTCGCCGAGATGCGGCGCTGGATCGAGGATCCGCGCGACCCGCTCGTTCCGCGTTGCTTCGTTCAAGTCGAGCTTAACGAGATCGGCGATGGGCCTGATCGGATCGAGCGCCTGGCGGGGCGGTTCGCCGCCAAGGAGGCGGTGCTGAAGGCGCTCGGCACGGGGTTCGGCGCAGGAGTTGCGTTCACCGATGTGGTGATCCACCGCGCGCCGGGCGCGGCCCCG
>JAGXAJ010000149.1 GCA_018971625.1 Pseudomonadota bacterium | reverse complement strand
GACGCTGGAGGACGAAACCGGCATCGCCAACATCGTGGTGTGGCCGAAGGTGATGGAGCAATTTCGCAAGGAGGTGATGGGCGCGCGGCTTGTTTTGATTGAAGGCTATATCCAGAGCAGCCCCGAACAGGTGACGCATCTCGTCGCCCAGCGGCTGTTCGATCGCTCGCACGATTTGATCAGCCTCGACAACCACGCGCTCGCCCGCAGGCACGCGCTGCCGGCCGGTCCGATGCCGGCCGAACCGCTCAATGACGACCGGCGCGAGCATCCCGACAACCCGGCGCAGAAAATCCGCCATCCCCGCAACGTTCGCATCCTGCCGCCCTCGCGGGATTTTCATTGAGCTGTAACGCTGCCAACATTGGCACAAGGTCAGCTCCGCTCAATACGTTCTATTCCTTGATAAACACGGTCAGCCGCTTTTCTCCGACCTCATACTCGATCGGCACCCACCCCTGCCGTGCATAGAAGTCGTGCCTTGCAGGGCGTGCGCACAGGTAAGCGCGCTGAAATGTTTGAAGCAAACGTTCCGCTGCTTGCGAGACTAGCGATCGCCCGATGTTTTGTCCACGGCCCTCGGGTTCAACCCAGACCGCTGCAACCCACGGGGCGTATTCCGGACGCTCATCCAGATCGGAGGCAATACCCAGAGTTGATCCAACATAGCGCTCACCGTCATGTGCAACGAGAGCGAAGGGAAAGATTTCATTGGCAATTAACTCGCGAAGACCAGCCGATACCTGTTCGAGTGAGACGCCCTTTGCCTTCCAGGTGAAATCCCAGACCCGATCGGCGACGATCGGGAAAAACTCGAGACGTTCTCTCAGATGTGAGATTGTGAAACGCATTTTGTCATCGCGTTGCTTTTGCCCGGATATTGTCATACCACCGCGACACTGTCCGTTGCAGCATTTCATCGTGTATAAGCTGGACGAATATCTGCCAACAATAATCTGCGCTCAAACAGTGGGATGGATCACACCGTCGGCTTTCCGAGGATGCTAGACTGAAATCGATCGCAAGTGACTGCGATGAACCTTTTCCTATTCCAAATCACTGAAGCATATCGGCCGACGCTTGCGGCGCTGTTTCGTCGCATGCTGTTGCCGCCGGCGCCCGCCACACGCAGGAGCGGCGGCCAAGG
Source organism: Pseudomonadota bacterium (assembly GCA_018971625.1). Classification (GTDB taxonomy): domain Bacteria; phylum Pseudomonadota; class Alphaproteobacteria; order Rhizobiales; family Xanthobacteraceae; genus Bradyrhizobium. Next base: position 2,693 of record JAGXAJ010000149.1, on the reverse strand, counting down.
ATCTCAAGGCCGCGCCTAATAGCGCTGGCCAGATTGGTGATAACGTCTGCTCGAACTCAACGAGTGAGGGCAAGCTGGTACTGTTGCGCAGCGGCACTTTCGTCGCGCGCAGGAGCGATTTTCCGCAGTCGTTTCAAGCTGATTGGTGCTGTCCAGATCCCCAGCGAAAAACATTTTGCTTTTCATTGGCGGCAAATCAGCTGCCTTTACCGTGCGTCCTGTCCCACAAGAGGGGCGCTTCGCGATCGTCACGAACGTTGGGGCAGGATGCGGTGGCCGCGGCAGCGCCGTCGCGTGACGTCGATGGCAGGGCAAGCTTCCTTGTGAGCCATAGACCGCGCGCAGACGAGCGGCGCTGTCCCCGTCTTCACAAAACTTCGGTGGGAGTGCACATGCCGCCGAAGCCTTTTGGCGAAGACGGCCGCGGACGGCAAAACCGTGTGGTCCTGGCACCCGTTGCTGGTGTTCAAGTCGGCGGAGGTGTTGCGAACCCAACCGGGTTTCGAAACGCCATCAATTCGCTGGCGACGGTGACAAAAGGAATTCGTCGCCGGGGAGAGCAAGGCATAAGCCGTTAAAACCATTGCGCAGGAGCGCCGGATGTTCCGGAGTACCTGTGGTGACTACCGTGTGCATTTTTTGCTGCACACGGCTGCGGGTGCCCCGCGCATCCGGCGTTTCCTGCGCCCTTGACTTGGGGCGAATACAATTTGCGCGAACTCGGGCGGATGCCGTCGCGAGAACGAGAAGCCGTATGCGGTCATTCTTCGAGACGGCGCTGGCGCGCCCCCTCAGGATGAGGTCCTCATGGTGAGGCGCGCGGCAACGCTGCGCGTCTCGAACCATCGGCCGCGTTCGATCGCAGCGCTCGGCTTCTCGCCCGAAGAGGTAGTGCAGATCAGCCCGGGCCCACAATGGCCGGCACGTGTGTAAGGTCCGCTGTACTTTCGGAATTTTCACGTGATCAGCCCGGCCAATGCGCGTTTTTTGTCTGTTTGAAACATCAAATGGGCACTATTAGCGTAGCGATGAAGCTTTCCTGCGAGAATCAGTGCTGACTTGACCGGAACACATGCCGCCAGAAATTGACGAACGATCGCAGGTGCTTAAGCCGAAACATCTGGCCGTTGGCGTGGCCGCGCTGGCGCTGGCCGGTGCAGCCTGGTTTGGATTCTCGCATTTCGGTTCGACTCCGCCGCGCAATTCGGAGGTCTCCAGTCAGTCGCGCAAGGCCTCGGACCGCTACACCCCGACACCGGCCGAATGGGCGAGCCTGACGGTTGAACCTGTCACCGAGCACGACTTCCGGGCCGAGCACATCACCGAGGGCAAGATCGCCGTCGATGAGGATCGCTCCACGCCAGTGTTTTCGCCTTACACCGGCCGGGTCATCCAATTGATGGCGAAGCCGGGCGATCAGGTGGCAAAGGGTCAGCCGCTGTTCGTGATCGAAGCCGCCGACACAGTGCAAGCGCAAAACGATTTCATCTCGGCGATGACCAGCTTCAACAAGGCGAAGTCCGCGCTCAACCTGGCACAGTTGCAGGATACCCGTGCCAAGGATCTGTTCGAGGGCAGGGCGGTGCCGCTCAAGGACTATCAGCAGTCGCAGGCCACCCTGATCCAGGCTCAAAACGACATGCGCTCGTCACAGACGGCGCTCGATGCCGGGCGCAACAAGCTGAAAATCCTCGGCTTCGATGACGCGGACATTGCGAGCTTGCAGGAGAAGGGCCGGCTTGATCCCGACACGACGATCTTCTCGCCGATCGCGGGTACTGTCGTGCAGCGCAAGGTGGGTCCCGGGCAATTCATCAGTTCCGGCGCCAGCGATCCCGTCTATGTGATTGGCGATCTCTCCACGGTTTGGCTAACTGCCTTTGTCCGCGAAACCGATGCGGCGGCGGTGCAGGTAGGGCAGGAAGTATCCTTTAACGTGCTGGCGCTGCCGGGCCACCCGCTGAAGGCCCGCATCGATTATGTCGCCGCCGCGATCGACCCCAACACCCGCCGGTTGCTGGCCCGCGCCACTATCGACAACAAGGACGGCCTGTTGAAGCCGGAAATGTTCGCCAACGTCACGATCTATTCCTCGGGCGATCATCCCGCCATGGGCGTGCCGAAGCAGGCGTTGATCTACGAGGGCGACCAGGTTCGGGTCTGGGTGGCGCATGACGACAAATCGATCGAGCTGCGCCAGATCAAGACAGGCCTTACCAATGGTGATCTCGTCGAGGTCGATGGCAATTTGAAACCCGGCGAGCGGATCGTTACAAAGGGCAGTCTGTTCATCGACCGCGCGGCGACGGGCAGCTAGATGCGAATCCTCTCCGACGTCGTCGTTTCCCAATTTCACTGAAGGCCTCGATCTGAATGGATCGCCTTGTCGCCACTGCAGTCAGCCGCCGCTATTTGATGGTGGGGTTGCTCGTCGTGGTGTTGATCGGCGGCCTGATCGCGTTCAGGCAGCTCAACATCGAGGCCTATCCCGACCCGACACCGCCGATGGTCGACGTCGTGACGCAAAGTCCGGGATTGTCGGCCGAAGAGATCGAACGCTACATCACCATCCCGATCGCGACCGGGGTCTCTGGCATCAAGAACCTGAATACGATCCGAACGGTGTCATTGTACGGATTGTCCGACGTCAAGTTGCAGTTCTCGTTCGACTATACCTATGACGAGGCGCTGCA
>JAGXAJ010000148.1 GCA_018971625.1 Pseudomonadota bacterium | reverse complement strand
CAAGCCGCCCTCCAAATGCGCGAGGCTTCTAACAAGCCATTGAAGTATTAAGATAATTTACCACACAGTCAGCACGGCCCTGTAACACCATAGAGCGTTTTGGAGCACAGGGGAAATGCCGGAATGATGTCTTTCCGTCTCCCACCCTCGCCGGGAAGGAAAGGTCGGCTCACGCGGGGCATGGTGAGACGTGAGATGAAGATAGTGTGGCGACGTTTGGAGACAACGAGTGCCTCGTTTCGCAGCTTCGCCCTGCCCCGCCTGTTCCGCAGACGCCCTTCCCGTGACGGAAGGGTGCGGCAACACGACGCCGCCTTCTCGCAACACGCTGTGTCCGGGCTTTGCTCCGCCCAAAAAGAAAAGGGACGCAGGAAAGTGCCGGGTGCTCAGTGCAACCCGCAACCTCGTGTGCAGCAAAAAGCACACGAGTTAGTCACCACCGGTGTTCCGGGACACCCGCCTTCGCTGCGTAATGGTTTTTAACGGTTTACTTCGTGCTCCCGAGCGGCCGGGCTTTGTTGTCACCGTCGCCGAACGTAATGCGAAGCATCATCGCCAACTTGACGCCAGCGTCGGGGCATCAGGACCACATGACTTTGCCGTCCGCTTCAGCATCGCTCGTCCGCGCCATAAGCACGCGACGACGCTTGCCGCATCACATCCCGCTCCAACGTTCGTGATGATGGCCAACGCACATGCAGACTCTCTGACGACGCCAGACGATGCTTGCCCGAATTCGCTGCTAACATCCGCCGGAGGAGGCGCCTCCGAGAACGCCCGCCACACCCGAGGACCCTGCCGCCGATTGTATGGTGACAGAGCAAGGCGCGCTGGAGGCGGCGGGAGCCGATACCGCAGGTGCCGATGCCGTGGTGCTTGGAGCTTGCGTCGAGGTGTTGGGGTGCTCACCGGGCAATTGCACCGGTATTTCGGGGTCGACGGATGACGATGTCCGTGCGCCGACCGCTGATCCCGTCGACGATACGCCAGCCGGGCCCGGCGAAAGCGAGGCGGACGCGTTCGATGTGGGCACATTCGATGTCGGCACATTCAAGGGATCTGATGCGCAAGCAGATCCGGCGACCGCGCCGCCGATCGATGTGCCCGATGGTGAACAGCCGATACTATTGAGACTTTGGCCGCCGAAAACCGGCTGAGATGCAGCCGTGGGCGAAGGCGTGGGCGAAGGTGTGGCAGCGGAGGCGGGACCAGCATTGTCCGGCGCCGGGACGGAGGGAGAACTTGTCTGAGCGTGAATTGCTCCAATGGCGGCAAACCACAGGATCATCGCAAAAGCGAACAAGCGTTGCATCGCGTTCTCCTTTTGCTCAATATCAGTGGAACTTGGGTGACCATGCGCTTGAGATGCAAACGCATCCGGAACGGTCGCGTTCCATGCGCGGCCGTTGACAACGGGCGCGGCGTGGTTCCAGGTCTCGGAACCAATGCCTGTAACGAACGACGTTGCGGATGATCGCAAGAGCGGCGCGCAATCGCGGCAGAGATCTCCACGAAGGAAAACCCCGCGCGAATGAATTTTTCGCTCCAATGGGCGGTCGTGCAACAATTGGACGAGTGATCGATTGCGAAAGCCCGGACGGTGGAGACCCGCAAAAATCCGGACCAATCCTTTGGTGCAGCAATTAGTCCGGGTCCGTTCCGAGTGCGAGTTGCCACGCAGCCGCCCGACCGCCGCAGGTTCACAAGCGCGAATTAATTAGCTGCTGTTTAACATCAACAAAACAAAGCCAGAAAATAGATGGAAAATCGTGATCCGAATTCAGACGATCCGTCGCGCGGGTGGGTGTCCGCGGTTTGGACAGCAACGGCTTCGCGTCACATCGATTGCGAAAGTCCGTGATTTACGGGACCGCAATTACTTCCGCGGTCGCAACGAGGCGGGCGAACTCGCCATCGAGATTGGCGAGCGTCATGGCGTGGATGGCTGCAGCGCCATGCGCATCGCCATCAGGGCCTACCCGGTCGGTCGAAGGTCCAGATGGCACACCAGGCGGGCATCGAAACCGAAATTGCCGGCCATGCGCGCCGTGTCTCCACGCAATGGTTGGTGGTCGCGCCGCAAATCACCAGCGTCTCGATGCCGGCGGTGCGGAGCCGGCGCTCGAGATCGGTGCCCACGAAGGCGCTGTTGACGCGCTTGACAATCACCGCCGCGCCGGGCTGCTCGCGGGCTTCTTCCTTGACCTGATGGCCCGTCCCGTCCGGCAGAAGGCTGAGTTTGGCCGCGTTCGGCGGATGTGAAAGACCTGCGCGCCACGGTCCCTGAAGGCGGCCAGCAATTCGACGATCCGCGCCGCCGCATCGGGATTGTTGCGCCGCTTGCCTGCGGCTTCCCACCGAACGCGGGCTGCGCGTCGACCACGGTCAGCGCTGCGCACGAGAATGAATGCCGGTCATGCGAATTTCCGTTCAGATGCCGCGGCGACCCTGCCATGACCACGCGTTGCGCGACATGCCGTTTTTCCTCGCTTCCGGCCATCGCCGCCAAGCGTTACCGGGATCGCCGACCCTGCGCCCGCAGCCACGCCCCGAACGCGATCAAGACCGCGCCCGCCATCGAAAACCAGGTGATGGCATATTGCATGTGATCGTCCCTGAGATGGACTTCCAGCGGGCCGGGTTTCGGGATGCCGCTTAAAGGCACGGGTTGCTCAAGGTCGATGTAGAACGGCGCGACCGCTCCCCAGCCAAGCCGGGCCGCCATCGCAAGATGATCCCTGGTGAACCACAGGCGCTTGGTGAGGTTTTCCTGCAGCGTCAGCATGCCGGCCTTTTCGGGAAAGCGGAGATAGCCGGTCAACATGACGGGCATATCGGTGTGCAGAGGCTTGACCGCCTGGTCTTGTTGCGCGCGATCCTGCATCGCGTTCGGCACGAAGCCGGCGTCGATCACGACGGTCTCGCCGCTTGAAAGCCGTGCGGGCAGGAACGCCCAGGTGCCGGGGCCGGAGATGTCCTTGCGCACCGCAGAGCCGGAACTGTAGACCATCGCGTCTGGCCTGGACTCGTAGGTAGCCTGGAACTGAACGCGGCGGAATTCATCCCTTGCCGGCGTCAGCGCGCCCCATTGCGATGGCAGCGGCAAAGCGCCGGGCGCTTCCGCAAGCCGCTCGGTCAGCGCCGCGATCAGCGCGTGCTTTTCGACCCGGCGCTGCAATTGCCATATGCCCAGCGAGACGAGCCCGATCACCGTGACGATGGTGAAGATGCCGAAGCCCGCGCGCGGCTTTGCGGATGTGCCGGTCATCAGCCTCCGGCTTTGTGGTGAAACTGCAGCGCGATCAATACCGCCTTCATCGCCCGGAGCGGCAATAGCGTGGTCAGGAGAATCAGCGGCAGCCACAGCGCCGCATGCAGCCATAATGGCGGCTGGTATTTGACCTCGACGATCAGGGCGGCGGTGACAACGATGGCGCCGGCAATCATGATGATGAAGATTGCGGGACCATCGCCGGAGTCGATGAAGGAATAGTCGAGTTCGCAGACGTCGCAGGCCGGCCGCAAGTTGAGGAAGCCCGCAAAGAGCTTGCCCTTGCCGCAACGCGGGCACCGGCCGGCGAGCCCGCGCAGCGCGCTTTCAGTGACGGTGGTTGACGAATAGCCCGCCATGTATTCCCTTGCCTCTCGCGGAAGAGATAAAACAGAAAGGACGGCCCTTCGGCCGTCCCGCTGTAGCGTATGCGACGGCCGGTTACTCGGCGCCCACCAGTCTGCCGCCGCCGGTGCCCCAGACGTAGATGCAGACGAACAGGAACAGCCAGACCACGTCGACGAAGTGCCAGTACCAGGCGGCAAATTCGAAGCCGAGGTGCTGGGTCGGACTGAAATGGCCGGCATTGGCGCGGATCAGGCACACGATCAGGAAGACGGTGCCGACCAGCAC
>JAGXAJ010000080.1 GCA_018971625.1 Pseudomonadota bacterium | reverse complement strand
ATCAGGCTGGATGGCACGGAGCGAAGCAGCTGAAGGTCCCCCACAACATCTCGCTGATGCCATTGCCGCCGCGTTCGCCCGAGCTGAACAGCCAGGAGAACATCTGGCAGTTCATGCGCCAGAATTGGCTGTCAAACCGCGTCTTCAAACCCTACGACGACATCGTCGACCACTGCTGTTACGCCTGGAACATCCTCGTCGACCAGATCATGTCAATCGGGCTCCGCGACTGGGCCTACATCGGTCGATCAATTTGAGGATTGGTATAAAATGGGGCCGATGGCCCCGTTGAAATCCGCATCGAATGCGGGTCGTTTTTTACTTGATCTTTTTTATTTAATTTTGGACTCGCGGAATTCGACGTGCTTGCGCGCAACCGGATCGTACTTCTTCTTGACCAGCTTGTCGGTCATGGTGCGCGAATTCTTCTTGGCGACGTAATAGAAGCCGGTATCCGCCGAGGAAACGAGCTTGACCTTGATGGTGACCGCTTTGGCCATTGTTCAGACCTCAAAATTTCGGAAATCGGGACGCCAGCCGAGCCGGCCCGCATTTGCCGGCAACCTAGCCTCAGATCGCCCAAAGTCAAGGTTTTGCCCGCAAAAACGAACCCCGTTTTGGCGGGACTACCCCCTCAAAGAAGCGGCTTTTCGGTCTCGGCTGGTCCGAATTCTCCCGGAGTGCCCGACCTTTCTCATTCGGCGCGAAAAATCCGGCGCCTTGCGGTTCCGGCGACGCGGTTCGCGCGCTGAGATTCATGGATCGAGTCGCGCGCAAGCTGAAGCCGCCGGACTGCTGACCCAATCGGAAGCTGATAGGCGCCGTCTTGATGAACGGCACATCGCAAGCTCAGGGCACAGCATTCTCGTCCAGGACGTCCTTGTGCATCCTGCCGCCGTAGAAATGAAAGAATGGCACCGCAGCATCGTGTTTCAGCGGCCCGGTGGCGAGGCGCTTTCCCAGTTCGTTGAGAACATTCCGGGTCATCGGATGCAGATCGGCAAGCGGCTCCGAGCCGATCTCGACCCACATCAGTTCCACCAGTTCGGCGTCGGGATGGATTACGTCCTCGACCCGATGGGTGATCGCCGAAGCATCGGCGGTGAAAAACCGGGTATCGAAGCGTCGCACGCGGCCGGGCGGGGTAATCGCGCGCGCAATCAGGAACAGGCTGGAGGGATCGGGCAACAGGCCCGCCTCGCTGAACGGCGCCCAGGGGCCTTCGAGTTTTGGCATGGCCACATCGCTTTTGCGGCCGAGGCAGAGACCGGTTTCCTCGCAGGCTTCGCGGATCGCGGCAATAGCCAAGGCACGCGCGCGCGACGGCGTGATCTTCGGGCTGCCCTTCAAAAGATTGGCTTCGAGGGCCTGCGGAATCGGCGCGGCAACAGGAACGCGGTTGTCCGACTTGTCGACCCGGCCGCCGGGAAACACGAACTTGCCGGGCATGAACACCACTTTGGCGTGGCGCTTGCCGACGAGGACCTTGGGTATTGCCGCACTGCGATCGACCAGGATCAGCGTGGCGGCGTCCTTCGGGCGGAAGTAGGGATGATGATCGGCTTCTTTTTCTTCCCTAACGACGTTCGCGGTTTCCGTCATTCCACCCCCAACGGATACCCATTCTTGATTTGGCTCAGACCGGTAGCAGGTCTTCGTCGGTGGCGTTCTCGTCGAAGCCGTGCATGCGCAGCGCCCATTGCATCCCGACCACTGCGCCCTTGACCGGTTGCAACAGCGCCAGCGATGCGATGAGCGTGAACGGCAGATAGATCGCGAGCTGCAGCTCCACCGGCGGCGCGTAATTGGTCTCGATCAGCAGCGCGGTCGGCACCACGATGTGGCCGACAATGACGATCACCAGATAGGCCGGCAGATCGTCGGCGCGATGTGGCGTGAAATCGAGATCACACACCGAGCATTTGTCGTTTGTCTTCAGGAAAGCGCGAAACAGCTTGCCTTCCCCGCAGCGCGGACAGCGACTGCGAAAGCCACGCTTCATTGCGCTCCAGAGGGGGCGCTTTTCGCCGACGACGGCTTCCCGCGTCCAGACTTTGGTGACCGTGCTCACGCTGTCCATGATTTTCCCTTTCCAGACTTGCTCTTCCCGGACTTGCCTTGTTTCGATTTATCCTTACGGGACTTGCCGTCCTTGTGGGACTTGCCTTTTCCCGATTTGCCGGATTTGTGATTGCCCGGCTTGCGGCCCTTCTTGCGCGAACTGCGGTCCGGATGGGCTTTGGCCCGCGCACTGAACTGAACTCTGGGACCGTCGCCCGTCGTGCGGCTGCCCTGTCGTCCGCGCGGCGCGATCCGGCCTTCCGACAGCAATTCGAAACGCAATGCGCCGGCGACCGGAGCTGCTTCTACCAGACGAACGTCCACGACGTCACCTAGCCGGTGCATGGCACCGCTGCGCGTGCCGACCAGCGCATGGCGGGTCTCGTCATAGTTAAAATATTCGGTGCCGAGCGTGCGGATGGGAACCAGGCCGTCGGCGCCGGTATCGGTGAGCTTGACGAACAATCCGGCGCGGGTGACGCCGGAAATGCGCCCCTGGAAGGTGGCTCCGATCCGGTCGGCGAGAAAATGCGCGATCAGGCGATCGGCAGTTTCGCGCTCCGCCTTCATGGCGCGCCGTTCTGTGGCGGAAATCTGCGCCGCAATCTCGCTCAGGGTTTCCAGCGTCTCGGTTTCCGGCAGGGCGCCGTCGCCGAGCCCGAGGCCCCGGAGCAGGGCGCGATGCACCATTAGATCGGCGTATCGCCTGATAGGCGAAGTGAAATGCGCGTAACGCCGCAAGTTCAGTCCGAAATGGCCGTAGTTCTCGGCGGAATATTCTGCCTGGGCCTGCGAACGCAACACTACTTCGTTCACTAGCGGTTCGGAATCGTGACCCTTGACCTGGTCCAGCACGCGATTGAACAGCGAAGGGCGTAGCGCGCCACTTTTCGCGAACGGCAGATCGAGCGTCTTGAGGAATTCCTGCAGGTTGTGAACCTTCTCCAGCGTCGGTTCATCGTGCACCCGATAAATAAGCGGCAGCGCCTTCTTTTCAAGCATTTCGGCTGCCGCGACATTGGCCAGGATCATGAACTCCTCGATCAGCCGGTGGGCATCGAGCCGCTCGGGTGTGATGACGCGATCCACGGTGCCATCGGGTTTCAGGAGGATCTTGCGTTCGGGAAGATCGAGATCGAGCGGGTCGCGTTCGTCGCGCGCGCGCTTGATCGTTGCATAGGCTGCGTAGAGCGGTTTCAGAATCGGATCGAGCAGGGGACCCGTTGTGTCGTCGGGCCGTCCGTCGATCGCGGCCTGGGCCTGTGCGTAATTCAGCTTCGCGGCCGAGCGCATCAAAATGCGATGGAACCTGTGCGAACGCTTGCGGCCGTCATTGGCGATCACCATGCGCACCGCGAGCGCGCCGCGCGGCTCACCTGGAACCAGCGAACACAGATCATTGGAAATCCGTTCCGGCAGCATCGGCACCACGCGGTCGGGGAAATACACCGAATTGCCGCGCATCAGGGCGTCGCGATCGAGGGCGGATCCCGGCCGCACATAGAACGCGACGTCGGCGATCGCGACGGTGACGAGGTGGCCGCCCTTGTTGTTGGGATCGGGATCGGCCTCGGCATGAACCGCGTCATCGTGGTCCTTGGCGTCGGGTGGATCGATGGTGATCAGCGGCAGCGCGCGCCAGTCCTCGCGGCCGGCCAGCGTCGCGGGCGTTGCCGCTTCGGCCTCGCGCAATGCCGCGGGCGAAAACGCCTGTGGAATTTCGTGGGCATGGATGGCGATCAGGCTGACCGCTTTCTCGGAGGCCAGCGATCCCAGCCGTTCCCTGATCTTGCCGGAGGCGAGGCCATAGCCGCGCGAGCGCACGATATCCACGCTGACGAGATCACCGTCCTCGGCGCCGCCGGTGTCGGCCTTGGCGATGTTCAGTTCCCGGCCGGCCTGCTTCTTGTCGACGGGAACCAGCCGGCCGCCGCCATCGGGTAGTCTTCGGAAGATTCCGAGCACGCGGGCCTTCGCGTGGTCGATGACCCTGATGACCCTGCCGCGATAGGCCGCGCCCTCACTGTCGTCGGATTTTTCGATCCGCAGCAGCGCGCGGTCGCCGACACCGGCGCTGGTGCCCGGCTGGGAGCGGCGCGGAATATGGATGCGGATCTTCGGCGGGTCGCCGGTTTGCTCGTCCCATTCGGTCGGGCTGGCGATCAATTCGCCGTCGTTGTCGCGGCCGGTGATATCGGCGACCACGGTCGGGGGCAGGACGGCTGGTTCCCGCAACTTCCGGCCGCGCTTGGCGATCGTGCCTTCGTCCCGCAGCTCGCGCAGGATACGCTTCAATTCGACCCGGTCGGCGTTCTTCAGGCCGAACTCGCGCGCGATCTCACGGGTACCGATGCTTCCTGGATTCGTGCGGATAAAGGCGACGATGGCGTCCCGGCTCGGAAAAACCTTGTCGCGCTGCTTTGCCACTTCCGTCTGCTGGCCTTATCCGCTGGCTTTGCCGGCGCTCTTCTTGGCGGCGGTTTTTGGGGTTTTGGCGGCTGAAGTTTTCGCATTCGCCGTCACCGGTGCGCGCGCCTTGCTAGACGCCTTGGATTTCGGTTTTGCGACGGACTTTTTCGCCGGCGCCTTCTTGGCCGGCTTTGCGGCTTTCGCACCGGCGTCCGCTTTTGCGGGTCTTGCCGCGGCCGCTTTCCCGGCCGGCTTGCTGGCTGCCTTGGCACCGCGTTTCGGTTTGCCACCGCCCTTGGCCACGCGCTCGTCGATCAGGGCGATCGCTTCCGGCAAGGTGATGGTGTCCGGCGTCTTGTCGCTGGGGATCGTGGCGTTGACACCGCCGGCCGTGACATAGGCGCCGTAGCGTCCGTTCTTGACCGCGACGGTGCCGAGCGTCGGGTGATCGCCGATCGGCTTGCCCGGATCGGCGCCGAAGCGGCGGCCGCTCGGCCCCTTGGCGATCTTCTCGGCGATCAGCGTCACCGCGCGGTTGAGCCCGATATCGAATACTTCGTCGCCGGCCTCGAGGCTCGCATAGGTCTTCTCATGGCGCACGAACGGCCCGAACCGGCCGAGCCCCGCCGTGATCGGCTCACCGGTTTCCGGATGCTTGCCGATCTCACGCGGCAGCGACAAAAGCTTCAACGCCGTCTCGAGTCCGATGTCGGCAGGCGACATGTTCTTGGGGATGCCGGCGCGCTTGGGCTTTTCGCCCTCGGCATAATCCTTCTGCTCGCCAAGCTGGATATAGGGACCGAACCTGCCAGCCTTCACGATGACATCGAGATCTGTCGCCGGGTCCTTGCCCAGGATACGGTCGGCGCTGGCTTCGCTGTCGGCGGCGAGGGGCCGGGTGTAGCGGCATTCCGGATAGTTGGTGCAGCCGACGAAGGCGCCGAACTTTCCAGCCTTGAGGTTGAGCCTGCCGGTGCCGCAAGTCGGGCATTGCCGGGGATCGCCGCCATCCTCACGCGGCGCGTAGATGTGTGGCCCGAGCATATCGTCGAGCACATCCAGCACCTCGGCGACCCGTAGATCCTTGATGTCGTTGACGGCGCCGATGAAGTCGCGCCAGAAATCCTTCAGCACCTGCTGCCAGGAAATCTCGTTGTTGGAAATGCGGTCGAGCTGTTCTTCCAGCGCCGCCGTAAAATCGTATTCGACATAGCGCGCGAAGAAATTCTCCAGGAAGGCCACCACGACGCGGCCCTTGTCCTCGCCGTGTAGCCGCTTCTTGTCGAGCCGGACATAGCCGCGATCTTTCAGGACTTGCAGGATCGAGGCATAGGTCGAGGGCCGACCGATACCGAGCTCTTCCATGCGCTTGACCAGCGAGGCTTCCGAGAACCGCGGCGGCGGCTCGGTGAAGTGCTGGGTGACGGCGAGATCCCGGCGCTTGAGCGCTTCGCCCTCGCTCATCGCGGGCAGGCGGCGTGAGTCCTCATCGTCGCCGTCATCGTCGCGGCCCTCCTGGTAGAGCGCGAGGAATCCGTCGAATTTGACGACCTGGCCGGTCGCCCGCAGTTCCAGCAGGCGCGATCCCGCTTTCGCGGATATGTCGACCGTGGTGCGTTCCAGTTCAGCCGATTCCATCTGGCTCGCGACGGTGCGGATCCAGATCAACTCATAGAGCTTGGCCTGATCGGCATCGAGCCTGCGGCGCATGTCGGACGGGCGGCGCGACATGTCTGTCGGACGGATCGCTTCGTGCGCTTCCTGCGCGTTCTTGGCCTTGGCCTGGTACTGGCGCGGCGCGTCAGGCACATAAGCATTGCCGTAGTCCTCGCCGATCACCTTGCGCGCCTGCGTGATCGCCGAAGGGTCGATCTGCACGCCGTCGGTTCGCATATAGGTGATGATGCCGGTGGTCTCGCCGCCGATATCGATGCCTTCGTACAGCCGCTGCGCGATCCGCATGGTATGCGCCGGCGCAAAGCCCAGCTTGCGGCTGGCTTCCTGCTGCAGCGTCGATGTCGTGAACGGCGCCTGCGGGTTGCGCCGGGCGGGCTTTGCTTCGACGGTCGTGACCGTAAAGTCGGCGCTCTCGATCGCTTTCTTGAGATCCTCGGCCTCTGCGCCGGTGCCGATGTCGAGCCGCTGGATCTTCTTGCCGTCGGCACCGACCAGCCGTGCCTCGAATATTTCGCCGCGCGGTGTCGCAAGCGTTGCCACCAGCGACCAGTATTCGCGCGGCACGAATTTCTCGATCTCAAGCTCGCGGTCGCACACCAGCCGCAACGCGACCGATTGCACACGGCCCGCCGAGCGCGCACCGGGTAATTTGCGCCACAACACCGGCGAAAGCGTGAAGCCGACCAGGTAATCCAGCGCGCGGCGCGCCATATAGGCGTCGACCAGTGCGCCATCGATCTCGCGCGGATGCTTCATCGCATCCGTTACCGACTGCTTGGTGATGGCGTTGAACACCACGCGCTCGATCTTGTGGTCCTTCAGCGCGCGCTTTTCCTTCATCACCTCCAGCACGTGCCAGGAGATCGCTTCTCCCTCGCGATCAGGGTCGGTCGCGAGGATCAGCTTGTTGGCACCCTTCAATGCCTTGGCAATGTCGTTGAGTCGGCTGGCCGCCTTGGCGTCGATCTCCCAGATCATCTGGAAGTTGGCCTCCGGATCGACCGATCCGTTCTTCGCCGGAAGATCGCGGACGTGGCCGAATGAGGCCAGAACCTCGTAGGAGCCTCCCAAATATTTATTGATCGTCTTGGCTTTCGCGGGCGACTCGACAATGACGATATTCATGTCATTCCAATGGCTTACAGGGAAAAAAGGGCCGGTTTCGCGAGATTCGCGCCGGCCGTTTCGCTCCGAACATGGGTGCAGCGGCTCTCCCTGTCAAATCGACAGATGTTGAGGATACTAGCTTTGATGCCAATTCAGTATCTAACAGGTTGCAAAATACCTTCCAAGAGTTGCACTCTCAGAAAGGGTATCTTCGCCCACTACACGGCTGGGGATATAATTGAGCAACGCAAAGAGTGGCCGGAAGCGTAAATCTTCCGGAAGGGGTCGTCGTGCAGGGGATGATGAGCCGCGCGGCGAGGGCGGGCCGGATGAGGCCGCGGCCTTCATCGCGGAAACGGCCGCCGATCTGGTCCGGTTGGCGCGAAGCCATCGCCTAGAGCTACTGGAGCATTTGTTGCAGATGGCGGAACTCGAGGCGAAGGAGTACCTGCGGCTGCGGGGCAAGAAAAAGCTGTCATGACGGCCTTTCGCGTGTGTCGTTCGTCCGATGCACGTCTTCATTTTATTCAAGCAGCAAGACACAAACGGCCGGGACGAGACCGGCCATTCAAATCATGTTTCCAGCTGCTGTTTCCCGTTCCTGGCGTCGGATGATTGCGCACGTCCGGCCTCATCGATTGCGAGGGCCAATCAAATTGAGCCGTCAGTCGTGTTCAAGAACCCGTCGCTTTCATTGAACCTTCGTTAGCGTTGGATAGACAATTTGCAGGCAGGGATTTTTGACGACATCACGGGAGAGATTGATATGCCGAAAGCGACGCGCGTTTCCCTGTCAATCCCTGCATCACCCGTTTCGTCCGATAAGTCCGAAGGTCATCCGCTTGTCCTGATTATCCTGTTTTGTGGAGTTGGCCTCCTGGTCTCGCTGGTCGCAATCCTGATGGGCATTCAACTCGTCTGGTACTAGCTCGGTCCGCTACTTGCACGCGGGGTAGCCGAAACGGCTGATGATTTCCCGGCCAGAGATCGGATGGAATTCGAACGTGTCCATGAAATGGTGGTCGGTGACGTATTGCTGCAAGGCGGGCTTGTAGGTGCTCAGCATTTGCTGAGAGCGCATGGGATTGATGGTTCCCTTTTGCATCGAGCCGCCAGCGTGAAACAGCAGCGTCGCGCCCGGCGTGACGCAGACATTGCGGATCGACAGGAACATGGTGCAGGCGGATTGGCAGTGGCTGTCAATCCGGAAGCGTTCGCCCGATGCATTGTACTGCGCGATCACCGCCTGAAATCGCGCGAACGCAGCGGCATCGCGTGCACCCATGCCCATGCCCAGCGACGACACCGAGCCGTCGGCATAGGCTGGCAGCGCCGCGCCGCTGATCGCGAAAAAGAATCCCAGCCCAGTCAACGCGCGCATGATCAGCTTCCTTTTATCCATTGCTCTTCGTGACCTGGCTTGTGCAATAATCAATTTCGTGAGAGTGCCGTAGTAATAGTTTCAAGGCAGTGTTTTTGCCACGCGAAATCCACGATAGTTGCGGCGGCCGCCGGGTTCTTCGCTGCTCCGGTTCGCGGACCGCAGGATCCACGGACGATTGGCCCAACCGCCGCCGCGCATGACGCGGTCCTGGCAATCGCCTGTGGTCCAGGCGCTACCATCCTGCGGTGCTCCTGCATAAGTTTTGTTCCAGCAATCTTCCATCCATTCCCAGGCGCTTCCCAGCACGTCTGACACCCCGAACGCATTTGTCTGGAAGCTGCCGCCCGAAGCAGGTTGTTGTCTGTCCCATCGGCTGCCACATCCGTCGCAATCGGTATTGCCCGAACCGATCGGATCGCCCCACCAGCGTGCAGTCCTGGTCCCCGCACGCGTCGCATATTCCCACTCGGCCTCGCTCGGCAACCGATAGGTGCCGTGGCGGTCCGCCGATACGTTGTTCAGCCAGGCGATGTAGGCCTTGGCATCCAGCCAGCTCACGCACACCACGGGATCACGATCCGTTTGCGTAAAGCCCGGGTGCTGCCAATTACCTTCCGGATGCACGGGATAAGTGTGATCTACCCAATAGGTGCCGCCGCCTTCGGCCGAATATCCGGTATCCCGCACAAAGGCCGCGAATTCGCCGCGCGTCACGCGGTACTTGCTGAGCGCGAACGAACGCTGGATGCTGACAGGATGCGCCGGGTGTTCGCTTGCCATCCACGCACGAGCATAGTTGCGTTCTCTTTGTGGCACGACCGCCTCGACATCGCGCTCCGTCTCTTCATCCGACGACCCCATTAGGAAATCGCCGGCCGGAATCACGACCATTTCCGGGCAGTCTTTACAGTCGCGGAAGGTTTGATTCGCCTGTTCGCTTTTCTCGTCTGAGCCAGCGCTGGTGGCTCCGCTGAGGGTGATCGACGATATTGCGAGGAAGATCAGCCCGGCTAATCGTTGGCGCGTCATATCAGCGACACCAGCCCGCCGCCGTGGCGCTCTAGCCGCCCCGCAAGTTCGAGCTCCAATAGCACCACGCGCACTATCGCTGGCGAAGCGCCGGACATCCGGATCACATCGTCGAGGCTGATCGGGGCAGGACCCAGCAGCGCGACGATGTGCGCGCGTTCGCCGGCGTCAGGATCGAAGTCGAACCGATCGTCGCCATCGGGCTCGCGCAATTCGATCGGCCGCTCCATGATCGGCTCGACCGCGGTGATAACGTCGGCGGCTTCCGTGATCAGCGTCGCGCCTTGCTTGATCAGGTCGTTGGTGCCGGCGGCGCGCGGATCGAGCGGCGAGCCGGGCACCGCGAACACCTCGCGGCCCTGTTCGTTGGCGATTCGCGCGGTGATCAGCGAGCCCGAGCGATGCGCCGCTTCCACCACGACGACGCCGAGCGCGGAGCCGGAGATCAGCCGGTTGCGCCGTGGAAAGTCGCGGGCGCGCGGCACATGGCCAAGCGGCATTTCGGAAATCGCGGCACCCGATGCGAGCAGCGACGCCAGCAGATCCTCATGCTCGGGCGGATAGATCCGGTCGTGACCGCCGGCCAGCACGGCGAGCGTGCCGCCATCGAGGCTTGCGCGGTGCGCCGCCTGATCGATGCCGCGCGCCAGTCCGGAGGCAATGACAAAACCTGCTTCGCTCAAATCATGCGCCAGTTTGCCCGCGAATTTCAGTCCGGCGCCTGAGGCGTTGCGGGAGCCTACGATCGCGATCATCGGCCGCATCAGTGCTTCAACGCTGCCACGAATACCGAGCAACGGCGGCGCGTCGTCCAGCATCGCGAGCCGTGGCGGATAACCGGCTTCGTCCGGAGCAACCAGGCTGACGCCAAGTCTCTTGCTTGCCGCGAGTTCGGCGTGGGCCTCGTCCTCGGTGCAGATACGCCCGGCGCGCGCCGCGCCGCCCCGTTGCGCGAGTTCAGGCAGCCGCGCCAGCGCGGCCTTCGCGCTGCCGAAATGATTGATCAGGGAGCGGAATGTGCGAGGCCCGACATTGTCCGAGCGGATCAGCCGCAGCCGCTCGATCCGCTCGGCGCCGGTCAGTTTGGTCGCGCATGTGATGCTGCTGCTGTTCACGGAACCAGCATGGAGCAACCGAGGGACGCAGGCAACGGGAGCGAGCCCAGGTCTCGCGCTCTGCAAGCCCCGTGGATCTCTTCAACAGCCTGTTGCAGCAGGGGAATCGGACAAGTTGCCCAACCTGCCGGCATCGCCTATGGTCCGGGATGACGTGCGTTTGGCGAACGGCCAACGGAAAGGCCAGAAAATGGGTGTGGTTGCGGAATATCGAACGAACCAACCGAGTTTGGCAGGCGAACTGATCGCGCACGCGGTCGCCAGCATCAACGCGGCCAAGCATTCGGCTGCCCCTTTCCCTCACATTGTTTTTCGGGAATTCTTCCCGAAGAGCTTTTACGAGACGCTCATCGGGAGCATCCCCACCCAGGGTTATGATCCGATCACGAGCACCGGAACACGGATGGCGTTGCGGCTCTATGGAACGCATATCAAGGATGTGGAGCCTGTGTTGCAGCCACTTTGGGAAGCAGCTTCGGCGGTGCTGACGTCAAAGGAAGTTGAGGACGCGATCCGCAGGAGATTGCATGATGGGCTGGAAATCCGGGCGCGAGGGGACAAGGTGCCCAGCGCCGAGGATTTGAAGCTCGTTGCAAAGCCGGTGCTCTATCGCGATTCCGACGGCTACCGGATCAAGCCGCATCCGGATACGCGAAAAAAAGTCGTGACGATGCAGCTTTATTGTCCGCCCGACTCCAGCCAGGAGAACCTAGGCACCACGCTCTACAAGGCTTCGATCAAGGGCTTGATGCATCTGGACTCCTATTGTCTGGAGCCAGTGAAAACCATCCCGTTCCTGCCCAATCTGGGATACGCATTCGTGGTCCTGAAGGCGTATCATTCGCTCAAGAACATGAGCTGGCACGGCCGTCCGCCGATCCAGACCGACCGGCCCCGGATATCCATCCTCAACACGTTCTATATGAACGCAGACGTGGGCTTCTGATCGCCGCTTTCGCGCAAGGCGCCTGCTGAAGAGGGCGGCACCAGGCACTCGTTCGATATCGCGGCAAGCCCAATCCGGATCGACAATGGAGGATGTGCAGGCAGGACTGTTCAGTTACATTCTCCGCTGGCGAAATTCCTGGGGGGCTTTGCTTGCCATCAACGTCGCTGTGGTCATCGGCGTTTTCATTCACAAGATCCTGCTGCCGCCTTACGTTCCCTACATCCACTTGCTGGTCGACTACCGCTTCGGTTTCATCAAGCGCGCGTTGATCGGCGCGATCGTCTCGCTGTTTGCGGCGAAGGTGCCGGTATGGCTGGTGTTTGCGCTCGGCGGTGCGATCTGGCTGGTGACCCTCGTCCTGTTCGTGGAGCTGTTCCGCAGGACCTTCGGTTTCGGGCGCGCGACCCTGCCGCTGTTCGTGTTCATGGCAGGCTCGCCATTCTTCCTGAAGAACTTCATGCACTCGCTCGGTCATTTCGACATCTATGGCTGCGCGCTGGCGATCGTTCTGTTGCTGATCCCGTCGGGTTCGATCCTGTACGTTGCGCTCGCCGCGCTGTTCTCAGTGGTCCTGATTCTGATCCACCACATTCATTCCTGATGTATGTACCGACCATCGCGGTCATCGTCGTGATCAGGAATTATCTCGCGCATGGCCTTCGCCGGACCCAGGTCGCGTTCGGGCTTGCCGCGTTTGCTGCGGTCACCGCGCTGTTCTTTGCCGCGCAATTCTGGGGCACCATGCCGCTGCCGGAAGCGGATTTCGTGCACTATCTGAAGGGGCGGATGTCCGATCCATCCCGCACCGATCTGTTGCAGTTCAGCTACATCTGGTATCGGCCGCTCGCCAAGGAAATTGCCGAGACCTGGCAATGGATGCCGCACAACATCCTCGGCATACCCGTCTTCGCGCTTCTGATCTGGCTGCACACGCCGCTATGGCGCTATTTCGCGGCAACGATCCGTTCCCTTGCCAGCGAGATGCACCGTCAGCTGATTGTCGCGGCGCTTGTCGGCGTGAGCCTTGCCTACCTCGTGATGTTCGCAATGGTGTTCGACTATTCGCGCTGGATCTCGAACTGGGCCGTCTGCATGTTCCTGATCCTGCACGCGGTGAAAACGTTGCCGGCCAGGCAAGATGTGCCGCCGATCCCGATTGACGATCGCAGTACCAATATTTTCGGCCTGATCATCACGCTGATTCCGCGCGTCGGCATCGTCCGGCCGTTCTGACACAATCGCAACCTCTGATATGGGCTAATCTCTTTTCTGGACTGCGGTCCGTCATGCCGGCCATGACGAACTGTCTCGAACCCGCCATTTGAAATCCTGGGGCCGTCGCATAAGGTCGGTCAGTCAGGCCAACGCTTCAGGAAACGCCGTCCATGATATCGCTCACCGAACTCCAGCGCCGCATCGATTCCGGCGAGCTATCGCCGCAAGCTGCGATCGACCGTTCGCTCGAGGCGATCGCCGCGAAGGACAAGACCATTGGCGCATTTGTTTGTCATGACAGCAAAGCCCGCGCCGCCAACAACGGTCCGTTGCGCGGTATCGCGGTCGGCATCAAGGACATCATCGATACTGCTGATTTCCCGACCGAAATGGGCTCGGTGATCTATCGGGGCTGGCGGCCACGCGCCGATGCCTCGGTGGTGATGGCGCTGAAGGCTGCGGGCGCGACCATCATCGGCAAGACCACGACGACGGCGTTCGCCGCGCGGGATCCGACCGCGACGCTCAATCCGCACAATCACGCTCACACGCCGGGCGGCTCGTCGTCGGGCTCGGCGGCGGCGGTTGGCGCCGGCATGATTCCGCTAGCGCTGGGAACGCAGACCGGCGGCTCGGTGATCAGGCCGGCTTCGTTCTGTGGCGCGACTGCGATAAAGCCGTCCTATCGGGTGCTGCCGACGGTCGGCGTGAAATGTTATTCATGGACACTGGATACCGTGGGGTTGTTCGCCGCCGGTGTCGAGGATCTGGCGCGCGGCCTATCGGCGATGACCGGCCGGCCGGAACTGTTGCCGCAGCCCGCGGATGCCAGGCCGCGCATCGGTGTGGTGACGCTGGATTTCGCGGGCGCGCCTGAGGCCGCAGGTGGCGAGGCGCTGCGGATCGCAGTGGCGGCGGCCGAGCGCGCCGGTGCATCGGTTCACTCGTTGCGTGTACCGGAGATCACTGCCGAGGCGTGGCGAATTCAACCCGTCTTGCAGGAATTCGAAGCCCATCAGGCGCTGGCCTGGGAGTACACCACGCAATATGACGCGATGGCGCCGAAGCTGCGTGGCAGGCTCGACGAGAGCAAGGGCACCACATCCGCTGCCTATGACGATGCGATGAAAATCGCGAACAAGGCGCGGCAAGCGCTGGCGGCGATGTACGATGAGGTCGACGTGCTCTTGACCTTCTCGGCGCCGGGCATCGCACCGAAGGGCCTGGCCTCGACCGGCGATACCCGGTTCAACCGGCTCTGGACCCTGATGGGCGTGCCCTGTGTCAATATTCCCGCCTATATCGCCGAGGGTGGATTGCCGGTAGGCGTGCAGGTGATCGCCCGGTTTGGCGATGATGCCCGCGTGCTGGCTGCGGCACTTTTCCTGGAAACGGCCTTGAAACGATGATGTATCCGCCGAGTAGACTGCAAAAAAGCCGCCGGTGATAGAGCCGGCGGCTTTTCGATACAAACGCGGAAGCGCGACGCTTACTTGAGCGACGTGTTGATCGAGGTGAACTTGTCGTTGAGGTTGGAGCCGAGCCCGTTGACGACTGCGATAATCGCGAGCGCGATGCCGGCGGCGATCAGGCCGTATTCGATAGCGGTTGCACCGGATTCGTCTGCGAAAAACTTCGATAAAGAACGCTTCAACTTAGCCTCCAGGGTTGCTTCGGGAAGTTCCCGATGCGGGCTTGGTGCCTCCTGGGCAACTAAGGCTTGGTAAATTCCGGTTCCCATATTTTTATACGGTCAGAGAAACGACAGCGATGGTCAAAAATCAGTTCAGCGAGATCGACGCAAGCTGCGCCTAATTTGAAGTAAATAGTTGACCGTCATGCTATGCCTTTTGCCCGATTTTTCCTTCGGTGCCCGCGAGCAAACGGCTGATGTTTGCGCGATGCGCGTAGAATACCAGCAACGTCAGCAGTGCGAACAGCGCGGCAAGCGCCGCGTGGCCGAGCGACCACAGGAAGATCGGCGTCGCCAAGCTTGCGATGAGCGCCGACAGCGACGAGTAGCGGCTGATCACAGCGATTAAAAGCCATACCACGCAGAACAACAACGCGGCCGGCCAGAACAAGCCAAGCAGGATACCGATATAGGTGGCAACGCCCTTGCCGCCGCGGAATTTCAGCCAGACCGGGAACAGGTGGCCGAGGAACGCGCCGAGCCCGGCGGCCATTGCGCCTTCGGGGCCGGCGAAGAAGCCGGCGAGGATGACCGCAACCGTGCCCTTGAGCATGTCGCCGAGCAGGGTGCCCGCGGCAAGGCTCTTGCGGCCCGTGCGCAGCACATTGGTGGCGCCGATGCTGCCGGAACCGATCGAGCGCAAATCCTGTGTGCCTGCGAGCTTGGTCAGGATCACCCCGAAAGGAACGGAGCCGCAGAGATAGCCGACGACAAAAGCCACCGGCAGCAAGGCATCGGGCGACATCGCCGTCCTCCCTCAGTTTATGACTGGCGGATCCGAGAACACGCGTCAGACATGCTCGTACACCGTTCGTCCGCCGACGATAGTACGCAACACCCGTCCGGAAAACCGCGCCTCGTCAAACGGGGTGTTCTTGCATTGCGATTTGAGGTCTGCGGGGTCGAGTACCCAGGGAATGTCGGCATCGATCACGATCACATCAGCCGGCGAGCCCGCGCGCAACGATCCGGCGGGCAGGCCGAGCAGTTCGGCCGGACGCGTCGACATCGCACGGATGAGAGTCTTGAAATCCATCTCGCCATTATGAATCAGCCGCAATGCCGCCGGCAACATGGTTTCGAGCCCGATCGCGCCGGAGGCGGCTTCGGCGAACGGCAATCGCTTGACCTCGACGTCCTGCGGATTGTGGTCGGACATCAAGACGTCGATCAGGCCGGAAGCGACTGCGCCGACCAGGGCGCGGCGATCCTCTTCGGTGCGCAGCGGCGGCGACAGTTTCAGGAAGGTGCGGTAGGGTCCGATGTCGTTCTCGTTCAGCGTCACATGGTTGATCGAGACCGAGGCAGAGACCGCAAGTCCCGCGTCACGGGCGCGCTTGAGGATTTCCAGCGACTCGATCGAGGTCAACGACGCCGCGTGGTAGCGGCCGCCGGTCAGCGCGACCAGCCGCACGTCGCGCTCCAGCATCACCGCTTCGGCGGCATTGGGGATCCCCATCAATCCCAACCGCGCCGCGAACTCGCCTTCGTTCATCACGCCTTCGCCGACCAGGTCGGGGTCTTCGGTGTGATGCACGATCAGCGCGTCGAAGTCGCGCGCATAGCTCAGCGCCCGCCGCATTACCTGCGCATTGGTGACGCTCTTGGCGCCATCGGTGAAAGCGACGGCGCCCGCGGCCTTCAGCAGCCCGATCTCGGTCATCTCCTCGCCGCGCAGACCCTTGGTCAGCGCCGCCATCGGATGGATGTTGACGATCGCGGTATCGCGGGCGCGGCGCAGCACGAAGTCGACCGTCGCCGAATTGTCGATCACGGGCGAGGTATCCGGCTGGCAGATGATGGTCGTGATGCCGCCGGTGGCCGCGGCCTGGCTTGCGGAGGCGAAGGTTTCGCGGTGGCTGGCGCCGGGCTCGCCGACAAAGGCGCGCATATCGATCAGGCCCGGAGCGACAATCTTGCCGGCGCAGTTGATGATGTCGGTGCCTTCGGGAACGCCGGCCGCGCCGATGCCGCGCTTGGCGTCGCGGATCGTGCCGTCGGCGATCAGCACGTCGCCGGGGCCGTCGAAATCGCGGGATGGGTCGACGACGCGGGCGTTCGCAAGCAGGATCGGGCGGCGATCGGTCAGCATGTCACGCATTCGGCAGGTTGCGGGCGAGCGCTTCGAGCACCGCCATCCGCACCGCCACTCCCATTTCCACCTGCTCGCGGATCAGCGATTGCGCGCCATCCGCCACGATCGAGTCGATCTCGACGCCGCGGTTCATCGGGCCCGGATGCATCACCAGCGCGTCTGGCTTGGCGTAACCGAGTTTCTTCTGGTCGAGGCCGAAATAGTGGAAATATTCCTGGCTCGACGGCACGAATGAGCCGTTCATGCGCTCGCGCTGTAGCCGCAGCATCATCACGATGTCGGCACCGTTCAGGCCCTCGCGCATGTCGCGGGCCACGTCGACGCCCATCCGTTCGATGCCGCGCGGCAAGAGCGTGGAGGGGGCCACCACGCGGACGCGGGCGCCCATGGTGTTGAGCAAAAGGATATTGGAACGTGCCACGCGGGAATGCATCACGTCGCCGCAGATCGCGATCACGAGGCCCTCGAGCCGGCCCTTGTTGCGGCGGATGGTGAGGGCGTCGAGCAGTGCCTGGGTCGGATGTTCATGGGCGCCGTCGCCGGCGTTGATCACGGAACCGTCAACCTTGCGCGCCAGCAATTCGACTGCGCCGGAGGCATGGTGGCGCACCACGAGGATGTCCGGATGCATGGCGTTCAGCGTCACGGCCGTGTCCATCAAGGTCTCGCCCTTGCGGATCGAGGACGAGGACACCGACATGTTCATGACGTCGGCGCCGAGCCGCTTGCCGGCCAGTTCGAACGAGGATTGGGTGCGGGTCGAGGCCTCGAAGAACAGATTGACCTGGGTGCGGCCGCGCAACGATGTGCGCTTCTTGTCGACCTGGCGGTTGAGTTCGACATACTCTTCTGAAAGGTCGAGCAGCCCAGTGATATCGGCAGGGGAAAGGCCCTCGATTCCCAGCAGATGCCGGTGTCCGAGGACGAAGGTCGATTTCGATGCAGGGATCATTAAAACCATAGCTATAGGGGGGGTTGGATGGCAGGGCAAGGGCCAAAGGGAACCTTGCGAGTTATCCCCTTAAGATGTCGCGGGACACGGTAAATGCGCGCGCCGCAAAGTCGCCGCGTTTGGATCGCCAACCGTCAGCTATGCAGCCATCGATCATACGCAATCGGGACCTGGCCGTGCTGACCTTGCTGATGACGGCGTTGCTCGTGCCCGCCGCCGTCGCACAAGCCTTGCCGGGCGATTTCGTCTATTTGCGCGACATGGATCGCTCGATCATCCAGGACATCCGCTACGCGGGTGTAAACAATTTCACGGGACGGCCGATCGCCGGCTATGGCGCGGCCGAATGCGTGGTGAAGCGCGCGGTCGGGTTGGCGTTGCAAAAGGTGCAGCGGGAACTGGCGGCACAAAAACTGTCGTTGAAAATGTTGGATTGCTATCGGCCGGTGCGCGCGGTGACCGACATGGTGGCGTGGTCGCAAAACGGCAACGAAACTCCGGCTGAGCGGCGCTACAATCCTGCCTTCAGGAAACAGGACCTGTTCCGGCTCGGCTACATCGCCAATCATTCCCAGCATTCCACCGGTGCCGCGGTCGATCTTACGCTGGTCGATCTCAGGGCCGACAATTCAGCGATCTTTGATCCCACCAAGGCCTACGCCGACTGCACCGCGCCTGCTTCTGCCCGTGCGCCCGAGGGAAGCGTAGATATGGGTACCGGCTATGACTGTTCCGACGTAAAAGGACATACTGCGGCGGCCTCGATCACGCCGCCGCAACGCCGTTGGCGGAACCTGCTGGTGGCTGTAATGGCCAGGCAAGGTTTTGTGAACTATTCGAAGGAGTGGTGGCATTTTTCGATGCCGGGGGCGCGCGGTCCGGCCTATGATTTCCCGATCAAACCGCGTTGATTCTCCGGACAGGTGACCGCGAGAGACAACCCCATGGCAAACGTGACACAAGCATCATCCGCGATCCGCGACGTGTTCAACCAGTCGCCCCCGTTCGAGGATGTCGACCTGTTCGCATTCGACCGGCCGTTGAGCGATGCGGTCGCCGCCAATGGCGCGGCGTCGGCGGAACAGGAACTTTCCGGATTTGGCCGGCACTGGGGCTCGGCCGCGATGGCGGAGCGGGGGCGGCTCGCGAACGAGAATGCGCCGAAACTGCGGACCTTAGATGCGCGCGGCAATCGGTGCGACCGGGTCGAGTTTCATCCCGCCTATCATGAATTGATGGCGCGCAGCGCCCATGCCGGCATCCACAACTCGACCTGGACAGTGCACGGCAAGCCGGCCGGCGGTGCGGCCGAAGTGGTGCGCGCTGCGAAGTTCTACATGGCGGCGCAGGTCGAGACCGGACATCTCTGTCCGATCACGATGACGCGTGCATCTGTGGCGGCGCTGGCGGCGCAGCCGGATCTGCTGGACAAGGTGATGCCGGTGATCGCGACCGATGCCTACGATCCCGAGTTCGCGCCGTGGTGGACCAAGCGCGGCATGACGCTCGGCATGGGCATGACCGAGAAGCAGGGTGGCACCGACGTGCGCGCCAACATGACGCGCGCGGAGCGGGATGGCGATGCCTACCGCATCACGGGCCATAAATGGTTTATGTCGGCGCCAATGTGCGACGCGTTTCTGGTGCTGGCCCAGGCCGATGACGGCCTGAGCTGTTTCTTCATGCCGCGGTTTGCGCCCGACGGCTCCGTCAACGCGATCCATTTCCAGCGGCTGAAGGACAAGCTCGGCAACCGCTCCAATGCGTCGTCCGAGGTGGAATTCGAGAATGCCTTTGCGCTGCGGGTTGGCGA
>JAGXAJ010000079.1 GCA_018971625.1 Pseudomonadota bacterium | reverse complement strand
ATCGAGACGCTGGCCAATGGTCGCTCGGTGCTCAAGGTTCGCGTCCGCGCCATCGCCGAAGGCGGCGAGGCCAATCGCGCAGTCAGTGAATTGCTGGCGAAAGTGCTCGGCGTGCCCAAGGCCAAGGTCAGGCTGGTGTCCGGTACCACCTCGCGACTGAAGCAGGTCGAGATTGACGGAGATCCGAAGCAGCTCGGCGAGGCCCTGCGCGAGGCGGGGCAACATCCCGGACGGGACCGCAAAGGGGTGAGATGACGGCTCGGATCATCGATGGAAAGATCATCGCTGCGGAATTGCGCGGCCGTGTCGCCGGCGAGGTCGCGCGCGTCCGGCGCGACCATCAACTCACCCCGGGGCTTGCGGTTATTTTGATCGGCAACAATCCCGCAAGCGAAATCTATGTCCGCAGCAAGCACAAGCAGACGCAAGCCGCTGGCATGGCGTCGTTCGAGCACGTGCTGCCGGCCGACGTTGCGCAGACGGATCTTCTGGCGCTGATCGCCAAACTCAATCGCGATTCGGCCGTGCACGGCATTCTCGTGCAGTTGCCGCTGCCGAAATCGCTCGATACCGAGGCGGTCATCAACGCGATCGATCCTGCGAAGGATGTCGATGGCTTGCATCCGAACAATGCCGGACGGCTTGCCGGCGGATTTGCCGCGCTGTCACCATGCACGCCGCTCGGCTGCATCATCCTGACCAGGAGCGTACATGCCTCGCTGGAGGGCATGAATGCGATCGTGATCGGCCGCTCCAACCTGGTCGGACGCCCTCTGGTGCAATTGCTGCTCAACGAAAACGCCACGGTGACGATCGCGCATTCGCGCTCGCGTGACCTCGCGCAGCTATGCGCACGCGCCGACCTGGTCTACGCCGCGGTCGGCAAGCCCGAAATGGTGCGCGGCAGCTGGATCAAGCCGGGCGCGACCGTGATCGACGTTGGCATCAACCGGCTGCCCGGCGTCGATGGCAAGACCCGGCTGGTCGGCGACGTCGCGTTTGACGAGGCGTTGAATGTGGCCGGCGCGATCACGCCGGTGCCCGGCGGCGTCGGCCAAATGACGGTCGCATGCCTGTTGGTGAATACGCTTCGCGCGGCATGTGCGATCGCGGGATTGCCGAAACCGGCGGTTTAATTCTACGTCATTCCGGGGCGCGCGAAGCGCGAACTATGATGCGCGCTTGCGCATCTGAGAATCCATACGCCCTGTGCCCAAGTTCAGCTGCGGCGGGCGTTGTGCTTAAATGTCGATACAGGGATTATGGATTCCGGGCCTGCGCCAAATGGCGCATCCCGGAATGACGGCTATCCGTCACTTCGCCTTCGCCCGCGCCATGCCGTCCGCGATCAGCTGATGCGCTTCCTCAGGACCGGCCCAGTGCAACACTTTCACCCATTTGCCGGGTTCGAGGTCCTTGTAGTGCTCGAAGAAATGCTGGATCTGCTGCAGCGTGATCTCGGGGAGGTCGCTATAGGTCTTCACCTTGTCGTAGCGCTGGGTCAGTTTTGAAGATGGCACCGCGATGATCTTTTCGTCGCCGCCGGCCTCGTCCTCCATCAGGAGCACGCCGACCGGCCGCACGCTCATCACCGCGCCCGGCACGATTGCGCGGGTGTTGGCCACCAGCACGTCGCAGGGGTCACCATCATTGGACAGCGTGTGCGGAATGAAACCGTAGTTTCCAGGATAGCGCATCGCCGTATAGAGAAAACGGTCGACCACCAGCGTGCCGGCGTCCTTGTCCAATTCGTATTTGATCGGTTCG
Source organism: Pseudomonadota bacterium (assembly GCA_018971625.1). GTDB lineage: Bacteria > Pseudomonadota > Alphaproteobacteria > Rhizobiales > Xanthobacteraceae > Bradyrhizobium. The sequence continues at coordinate 18,175 of JAGXAJ010000079.1, read as the reverse complement.
CCGCCAACCGGCACTTCGATGACGACGTTGACCTCACGCGGCGGATCGATCCCGATCGAAATGGCGTCAATGCGCATGGATGGCTCCGTGGTCAGGTCGTGACGACGTCACTATACCCGCGCCAATCGCGGGCGACAGCACGAAGCGTGGGCCGTGGCTCAGCCTGGAAGGATTGCGTTGTTCCGGCGATGCGACGGTAACCGCGCCAGCCGGCAGACCTCAGCTGCTCCAGGCGAAAGCGACCTTGTCGAGCGACTTGGGACCGAATTTCTCCGACGAGCGCGCCACCATGCGGCCGCCAAGGGCGCGGTAGAACTCCGTTGCCGAGTCGTTGTCGGACAGCGCCCAGATCACCAAGCTTTTGAGGCCGCTCTGCAGCAGATCGCGCCGCGCCGCGGTGAACAGGCGGCGACCGAAACCGAGGCCCTGGAATTCCGGACGCAGGTAAAGCTCGTAGATCTCACCCTCGAAATGCAGGCTGCGAGCCCGGTTGCGGCCGTAATTGGCGTAGCCTGCGACCTTGTCGCCAAACACCAGCACGCTGACGCGGCTGCCTTTGCGGATCGCGCTGTCCCACCAGTGCGGGCCGCGGCGGTTGATCAGCTTTTCCAGTTCGGCGCCGGGAATGATGCCCTGATAGGCTGAGCGCCAGGCTTCGTCATGGGTGGACGCCACCGCGGCTGCATCCGCAGCTTTGGCCGGCCGAACCTCGATCAAGGTTGTACTCATGTCCCAATCAAAGCAAGTCAGCGCGCCGGCTTCAAGGTCTATCCTTAATTATCGGTTAACCTGTGGGCTTTTTGCATCAGTTTCCTCTCACCCTGTATCGAAAAAGGACAACGCGGCGATCCGGGCGGCCACGGCTTGCCATGAAAGCATCACGTAACCGGGATTTTTTTGTCGGCGCGCTGCGTTTGCGAAAAAATGCGCCGGATTTGGTTCGCCGCAGGTACTGTGCTGGCCGATTCCAGGCTGACGCTTCTTCGCTTCCTTCCGCCGGCCGCCGCATCAGGTAAGTCCATGCAGTTCTTGAAGGCACTTTTCGCTCTGGTCGTGCTCTTTCCGTCGATTTGTCTCGATGGCGCCAATGCGCAGACCCGGGCGGCTACTCGATTCGGCGCTCAAGGCGCCGAAGGTCAGCCGAATCGGCGACAGCAATGGCTGGTGCCGTCGCCCGATCCCGACATTGCGGCGCACGCGCTATTGTTTCGTCCTCCGGGCGCGGGGCCGTTTCCGCTGGCGCTGATCGCGCACGCTTCTACCCAGAACGCGCTGCGCCGGGCGCAAATGCCGCAGCCCGAATACGCCGCGCTCGCCGGCTGGCTGGTCGCGAGAGGTTATGCCGTGCTGGTGCCGGAACGGCCGGGCCATGGGACGACCGGCGGCAAGTATCTCGAGGACCAGGGCGGCTGCGACGACGCCAATTATTCCCGCGCCGGCTATGCGACCGCGGATTCGATCAAGGCGGCGCTCGGTTTTCTGCTGACGCAAGACTTTATCCAGCAAGGCGGCGCGGTCGTCGTTGGGCACTCCGCCGGCGGCTGGGGCGCGCTGGCGCTGGCGAGCGAAGACCCCAGGGAAATTGCTGCGATTGTTGTCTTCGCGCCGGGACGCGGCGGCCACGCCGACGATGCGCCGGGCCAGGTCTGCGCTCCGCAGGCGCTGGTCGCATCCGCGGACGAGTTCGGCGAGGATGCGCGGGTGCCGGTGGCGTGGTTGGTGGCGGCCAATGACAGCTATTTTCCGCCCGATCTCTCAAAACAGATGGCTGATGCCTTCCGCAGGGGTGGTGACAAGGTTGATTTTCGCGTGCTGCCCGCGTTCGGCAGCGAAGGACACTGGCTGGCCGAGACCGATGGGGCCGAAAAAATTTACGGCCCGGTGCTGGAGAGCGCGTTCAAACCGGCAACGCCGAAACCGGCCAGGAAGAAATGACGTGGTGTTCGGTTGGGCTTACGAAAACGACGCTTCGTAGCTAAGCGGCGAAAGATGTACCAATTTTTCAAGCGGGGGCGTCAACTCAAACATCCGAGGACGCATTGAGAAATCAAAAACGCGGCAGAGCCGAAAAGCTTCGGGCCTTTCAGAAGAAAAGGAAAGCTCGTTCCTCGTGATGTAGAATGGCGTGACGTCTGGACCCACCGTCGTCTTTACTTCGAGAAATCGCTCTTTGCTCTTTTGGTCGAAGGAAAGGATATCATAGCCAGCTCCATCGCCGTCCTCTTCTGAGACCCATCTGATCTTCCTTGCGAGGTCTGGCCGCTCGAATTTTTCGAGTCGCTCCCGCTCAAGCCACAAGACCAACTCTTCGCCGTCGCGTCCAAGCTTGCGGTTTCTGAAATCGCGCTCGACTGGATTAAATTTACGAACGAGACGCTCAATATCTTCCTTTTGGGGCGCAATGGGCAGGAGGGCGGGAGGTGGTTCGATGAAAAGGCCGCCGCGTTCTGACAAGGCGTTGTTGCTTTTAACGGTATGCTCTGGATGGAGGGCGGCAGGATTTCGCGAAAGATAGCGATCGATCGCGGGGATGATCGCCTTTTGGTAGTTTTCTGTGGGGTAGTAGCCCGTAATTATTGGGAGCCCAAGTTTCTGGAGAACGGCCGAAATATTCCGGTGCTTGAACTCAATCGAGCTTCCATTTCGGTCGATCTTACTCTGAAGGAGACGATTGTGTTGTGCTTTATTGAAGGAAATGCCGGCAGCTTCGTCATTAAGCATCAAAAAATAATCAGCGACGATGAGGTCGAGTTCTTCATCAGTCCAATGTGTGTTGGGATCATCCGACATGAGAATAGAGCGCTATCTGCCTCGGCCGTAGAGATAGGCTGGCGATACTAACAGATCGAGATCATATCATATTGTTGCTCGATAGATCGCAGGATCGTCCCGGCAGAAAAGCCGACAGCAATGATCATCCCTTCGCAAAGACCACGACAACTTCCTTCGCCGCCCTCTCCTCCGAATCCCCTGCCCCATGCGCGGTCGAGAAGAAATTCAGCGAGGTCGCCTCTCCCGCGAAGAACAGGCGTCCATCGACGGGCGCAGCGAGCACGGCACGTTTGCCGGCGTGGCCGGGCAGGGCGTGCGAATACGAGCCGCGGGCGAAGGGATCGTGGGACCACCGCGATTCCGCCAGCGGCTTGAGCTTGCGGCGGTAGTCGTTGCCGAGCAGGGCCGCGATCTCGTCGATGCTTTGCGCGGCGAAGGCGCCGGGGCCGGCTTCTTCCAGTTCCTGGGCGAAACTGCCGCCGAAATAGCCCTCGATAGACGCGTGCCCGAACGGACGCAGATGATAGCTGCCCATTGCAGTGCGCATGGTGGCGCCGCGCAGATTGCCGTCCTTCGGCAACGCCTCGGGTTCTTCCAGCGCGAGCATCACCTTGTCGGCCAGCCCCAGCGGCAGGCCGAACGCGGCATCGATTTTTGCAGGCAGAGCGGGATGAAAACGAATCGTTTCGTTGGCGATCAGGTTGGTGGGCACCGTGACGATCACTCTATCGGCCGTCAGCGCGCCTTGCGAAGTCTCAATCCGGATTTGCTTGCCTGAATGGTCGATCAGGCTCACTTCGCAATTGAGCGCGAGTGGGCATGAAGCGCCATAGGCCGCCATCAGCGCGCCATAGCCGCGCCGCACCCGCCAATTGATCTCGCTGTCCTCATAGGCGTCCATATCGAGGATCGACACGGCATCGAGCTCGCAGCCGTTGATATAGCTCGACAGGGCATCGATCATCGGGTTCCAGCGGTTGCCCGGTTCGAGATAGTTGCTCGCCGGGTCGTCGCGGCTGCACTGGATGGCTTTTTGCGCGGCCTGTTCGGCGCGATCATAGAACGCATCGAGCGCGCGGACGAAATCCTGGCGCTCGGCGAGTGGAAAGCCGGCGTCGAAACTCTGTTCGCGCCAGGGCGGACGGGTCTTGTCGATCTCGAAGTTCAACTGATTGGCGATGCCGACGAACCGGTTCTTGTCGGCTGAATGCAGCCAGCCGCAGCCGAGGTCGAAGGTGATGCCGGGCGCCGCCATGATCGTATGTGCGCGTCCGCCGACGCGGTCGCGCGCTTCGAGCACGATGACGGAGAGGCCGGAGTTTTGCAGCGCATGCGCCGCGCTGAGGCCGGCAGCGCCGGCGCCGATGATCGCGACATTGATGGAAGAGGGGAGTGAAGGCATGTGGAGGCCATAGTACGTTCGTTATTTGGCTTGAGGCCACTCCCGCTCACAGCGTCATCATCCGCGAAGGCGGATGATCCAGTACCCCTGAGTTCTAGGTTCAAACTCGGGCCCTCGGATTACTGGATGCCCCGCCTGCGCGGGGCATGACGGCTTGACCCTCACGCCACCGCTTCCTTGGCCTTTTCGGCGCGCTTGCGGTCGTTGGCGTCGAGGAATTTCTTGCGCAGCCGAATCGACTTCGGGGTCACCTCGACCAACTCGTCGTCCTCGATATAGGCCAGCGCTTTTTCCAGCGTCATGCGGATCGGCGGCGTCAGCCGCACCGCCTCGTCCTTTGAGGTGGTGCGGATATTGGTGAGCTGCTTGCCCTTGAGGATATTGATCTCGAGGTCGTTGTCGCGGGTATGCTCGCCGACGATCATGCCCTTGTAGACCTTCCAGCCGGGCTCGATCATCATCGGGCCGCGATCTTCCAGCTTGAACATCGCATAGGCGACGGCCTCGCCCTGGTCGTTCGAGATCAGCACGCCGTTGCGGCGACCCTGGATGTCACCCTTGTAGGGCGCATAGCCGTGGAACAGCCGGTTCATGATCGCCGTGCCGCGGGTGTCGGTCAAAAGTTCGCCCTGATAGCCGATCAGGCCGCGGGTCGGCGCGTAGAACACCAGCCGCTGGCGGTTGCCGCCGGACGGACGCATCTCGATCATCTCGGCCTTGCGCTCGCTCATCTTCTGCACGACGACGCCGGAATGCTCCTCGTCGACGTCGATCACGACTTCCTCGATCGGCTCCTGCCAGGCGCCGGTGGCCTCGTCCTTTTTCAGCACCACGCGCGGGCGCGACACCGACAATTCAAAACCTTCGCGGCGCATGGTCTCGATCAGGATCGCGAGCTGCAATTCGCCGCGGCCTGAAACTTCCATCGAATCCTTGTCGGAAGCTTCGACCACGCGCAGCGCGACATTGCCTTCGGCCTCGCGCAGCAGGCGGTCGCGGATCATGCGGCTGGTCACCTTGTCGCCCTCGGTGCCGGCCAGCGGCGAGTTGTTGACGATGAACGACATAGACACCGTCGGCGGATCGATCGGCTGCGCCACCAAAGGCGTATCGACGCTGGGGTCGCAGAAGGTGTCGGCGACGGTGCCCTTGGTCAGCCCCGCGATCGCGACGATGTCGCCGGCTTCGGCTTCATCGAGCGGCGTGCGCTCGATGCCGCGGAAGGCGAGGATCTTGGTGATGCGTCCGTTCTCGATCAGCTTGCCGTCGGCGCCCAGCACCTTCACGGCCTGGTTCGGCTTGATCGAGCCTGAGGTGATGCGGCCGGTGATGATGCGGCCGAGATAGGGGTTGGCTTCGAGGATGGTGCCGATCATGCGGAACGGGCCCTGCTCGACCTGCGGCGGCGCGACATGGCGCAGGATCAAATCGAACAGCGGCTGCATGCCGGCGTCGTGCAGACCATCGGGACTCTCTGCCATCCAGCCCTGTTTGGCCGATCCATACAGAATCGGAAAATCGAGCTGCTCGTCGCTGGCGTCGAGTGCGGCGAACAGATCGAACACCTCGTTGATGACTTCGGTTGGCCGCGCGTCGGGGCGATCGACCTTGTTGATCACGACGATCGGCTTCAGCCCGACTTTAAGCGCTTTGGAAACCACGAACTTGGTTTGCGGCAGCGGCCCCTCGGCCGCGTCCACCAGCACCAGCGCGCCATCGACCATGTTGAGAATGCGCTCGACCTCACCGCCGAAATCGGCGTGGCCCGGAGTGTCGACGATATTGATGCGGGTATCTTTCCAATGCACCGAGGCCGCCTTGGCCAGGATGGTGATGCCGCGCTCGCGCTCCAACTCGTTGGAATCCATCGCGCGCTCGACGACGCGCTGGTTTTCGCGGTAAGTGCCGGATTGCTGCAGCAGGCGGTCGACCAGCGTCGTCTTGCCGTGGTCGACGTGGGCGATGATGGCGACATTGCGAAGGTTCATAGCTCTTCTTCTGACTGGGCCGATTCGGATCGGCCGTTTCCAACTAAAGCCATTGGCTGGAGCGTGATCTCACCGGAAAACCGGGACCCACCTTTCCGGATCACGCTCAAAAACCTGGAATGCGACAGGGCGCTTATCGCCCAAAAAGGAAGCCCGGCCAAAACGACCGGGCACACCTTACGCGTTGCGGCGCAATATAGTCAGAAATCGCCGGAAAACAATGCGTTGTTTGCAATTTGGTTAGCTGATTTTGGCTTTCGGATATGCCTCCAAAAAGTCAAAGCATGCCGTTCGGCAACTTCTTGTTTGAGCATGATCTTTTCGGAAAACCGATCGCGATTTTTCCGGATCATGCTTGAAATGCGGCCGCCCATCAGCTTCCCGGGGTGTCTTCGCTGGGATAGACCCCGCGCAGCACTTCCTCGAAGTGGTTCTTGACGGATTCGTTGCACCGACAGGCTCGCAACCGCAGGCCATCCGGGTTGCGCACCAGGATCGAGCCGCGCCGGGTCTCCAGCACCCCTTCGGCCTTGAATATCTGGATGACCCGGCTCGCATAGCTACGGCCGACCCCCAGAAGCGTCGCCAGTTGCTCATGGGTCAGCGGCACGATGTCGCCGTCGGTTCGCTCCATCGCGGAGACGATCCATTTGGCGGTGCGCTGCTCGATCGAATGGATGGCGTTGCAGGCGGTCGACTGGAACATCTGCGCCAGCATGCAGTCGGCGTAGCGCGCGAACACGTTGCGCAAGGTCGGCGATCTGAGTTTTGCCGCTTCCAGCTTTGCAACCCGCAGCCGCACGAATGGGCCGCCGAACTTGACCATGATACGGGTATAGGCCGGCAGATAACCCTCGCTGACAATGCCGCCGACCGCGCCTTCGCGGCCGACCAGGATGGTTTCGACGTCGCGGCCGTCTTCATTGGGGACCATGTAGGTTGCCAGACTTGGCCCGCAGGGGAAATGCACGATCTCGACGTCGTCGCCGGGATTGTAGAGCAGTTCGCTGGCCGGAACCTCCTCGGGCTGAAGATACGGCTCCAACAGGGCAAAATCGCCAACGCTGAGCCGCCGCAACAGATTATTGAACGGCCGATCTCGGACCTCAGCCCTCTGGCGGGTTTGCGTCAGCATTTGCGGTTTCAACGGGTTCCCAAGACAGCGAGTTCCAAATCACCATAACCGATCTAGTTCGATTTCTGTGTTCATAAGTGGACAGACATCCGCATCGTGCTGTGGTGGTTTCAATTGGGGAACTGGTCGGGGTGCTCTCATAGGCCCCGGCGATGGCCGTCCCGCTCATTCGCATTGCAACTCCAGACTGGCGAGATTCATGGAACCCGCCTCTCCCGGCATGCCGGCGCTTCCTCAAGATGTACTGATTGTCGAGGATGATCCCATCATCGCGCTCGATTTCGAGGACACGATTCTCGGCTTGGGGGTGAAGACGGTGCGGACCGCAGCCGGCGTTGCGCGCGCGCTGCAGATGATCGCCGACCGCGCGCCGGATTTTGCCTTGCTCGATGTCAGCCTGATCCGCGAAAAAAGCTTTGCGATCGCCGAGCGGCTCGACGCGTTGAGGATCCCGTTCGCGTTCGTCACCGGCTATGGCGCTGACGTCCAGCTTCCGGAAGTCTTTTCCGAGCGGCCGCGGCTATTGAAACCCTGTTCGACCGAAGCGCTCGAGGCGATCCTGCGGCTTGCCCGCGGCAGCACAAGAAATCTCGAAGATAGCTGACGCAACCGTTTACCGGTCTGCCGCTCGCCCGTCTCTATCCCGGTTTGGGATCGAGCGTGGTTGACCAAAGCGCCACGTCGGCGCGATCGCGCAAGGTCACCGTCATCTGTCCGGTCGCGCCCTCGATCCTGACATGACCGAAGAACTGCATGCCGTCTGACGGAGGCAGGTTCTGCCTACCCGCGCCGGGCGCCTTGACGAACTTCACTTCAGGCCCAAACGTGTTGTCGAGTTCGTTCGGCCCGAAGGTGCCGGCATGCAACGGCCCCGAGACGAACTCCCAGAACGGCTCGAAATCCTGGAATTGCGCCTTGTCGGGATTGTAGTAATGCGCCGCGGCGTAGTGCACGTCGGCCGTCAGCCATACCGTGTTGGTAACGCCTGACGTCTTGATGAAGCGCAGGATATCGGCGATCTCCAGCTCGCGGCCACGAGGCGGGCCATCGCCTTGCGCGAACGCCTCCGAGCCTTTCTTGTTGGCGGCGTCATCATAGACGATCAGGCTCAGCGGCATGTCGGAAGCGATCACTTTCCATGTGGCGCGCGAGTTGAGCAGCGCGCGCTTCAGCCAGGCAAGCTGGTCGGGACCGATGAAGTAGCTGTCGGGTCCGTAGCTGGCTTGCAGGTTCGGTCCGTTGCCGCCGCGATAGCTGCGCTCGTCGAGCATGAACACGTCGAGATGCGGACCGTAATTGAGGGAGCGGTAGATCCGGCCCGGCTCATTGAGGCTTTCGCGCATCGGATACATTTCGTGGAAGGCCTGTTTCGCGCGGGCCGCCAGCAATGAGATGTCGCGCACCTTGTAGACGTCGGGAATCTGCTTCGACGGCGACCAGTTGTTCATCACCTCGTGGTCGTCCCACTGCACGAAGATCGGCACTTCGGCATTGAAGGCGCGGACATTGTCGTCGAGGAAATTGTATTTGTGGGCGGCGCGGAATTCGTCGAGCGTCTCAGCCACCTTGGCCTTTTCCGGAATAGTGATGTTCTTCCAGATCTTGCCGTCGGCGAGTTTGACTTCGGCCGAGATCACGCCGTCGGCGTAGATGGTGTCACCGGAATGCAGCAGGAAATCCGGCTTGTGTTTGAGCATCGTGGCGTAGGTGACCATGCCGCCGTTGTCGGGATTGATGCCCCAGCCTTGCCCCGCGACGTCGCCGCCCCAGACGAAGCTGACGTCGCGGCGGTCGGCGGGTGCGGTGCGGAAGCGGCCCACCACCGGCTCGCTGGAAACATCGGGATGCGATAAGTCGCGGAAGCGGACGCGATAGAAAATATCCTGTCCTGCCGGCAGGTTTTCCAGCAGCATCTTCGCGGTGAAGTCACTTTCCGGCAGCGCCGCGATCGGCGGCAGCGCGCGCGCCCGCGCAAAGGATTCCGTGGAGGCGACCTCGACCATCATCTGCGACGGCCGGTCGGCGCGCGCCCATACCATGCCGCCATCGGTGCTGACGTCGCCGGACTGCACGCCATGGCTGACGCGTGGCCGATCGGCGGCGCGGCTGAGATAAGGCGTCGCAAGGACGCCAGCGCCGGTTGCGACGGTGGTCAAAAAGCGACGCCGGGTCAGTCCGCCGATCGCGTTGCGGGGGATCTTGATGGTCATCGGAAGGGCTCCGCTCAAATCTGCCAACAGCATCGCCCACAAGCTCTGACAGAGCTGGGAAGATTGTGTGACGGCAGCATTGCAGGAGGGCTTGGTCTGCCGCTGGAAGACAGGCCACCGGCCGCTGCACATGGGCAGGGCGGATCCCCGACAGCCGTTTCAGTGTTAGAGTGATGAATATCCAGCACAGGAGATCATCATGGTGGAGCGATTGTCGGCGGAGGCGCGGAAGCAGGCCCTGAAGGGGCTGAACGGCTGGACGGAGATTTCGGGCGGCGACGCGATCGGCCGCGCTTTCAACTTCAAGGATTTCAACGAAGCCTTCGGCTTCATGTCTCGCGTGGCGCTGGTGGCGGAAAAGAACGATCACCATCCGGAATGGCGCAACGTCTACAAGACGGTGGACGTGACGCTGTCCACCCATGATGCCGGGGGTGTCACTGGTCTCGACATCGAACTCGCCAAAATCATGAACGCGATCGCGGGCCAGCTCGGCGTGGCCTGAGCCGCTGTTTTCGATCTTGCGGCGAGGCTGGGACATCCCCAACTTGAGGGATGTTCGCCGCGGGCAAAAAATCGCGGCTGAAGGAACACGCGCGCGATGGCAACCGAACACACCGTGGGTTTCGAGCCGGCCGACCGGCTGGCGCAGGACCGCGAAAGCGTGCGTCGCCGCTTCTGGGGCAAGTTCAAGCGCGTGATGGCGCAGCTACCGTTCGCCGAGGATCTGCTCGCGGCCTATTATTGCGCATTCGACAGGCAGACGCCGCGCCATGTACAGGCGACGCTGCTCGGTGCGATCGCCTATTTCATCCTGCCGTTCGATTTCATTCCCGACATGCTGCCGGTGCTCGGCTTCACCGATGACGCGGCCGTACTGGCGACCGCGATCCGGCTGGTCGCGAGTCACATTACGCCGGAACATCGTGAAGCAGCCCGCGCTGCATTGAAGCGTGGGCTGGATCGCGGCGATTGAGCGCCGCCAACGCTATCGCGCCGGCCGAGCCGCCTGCGCCTTGACGTTTTGCGCGGCTTCCCACGCCTGGAACTGCTTGAACAGAGTTTCCCCGTCCTGCGCGGCAGACGGTTGACGGATTTCCGCTGGCTGGCCCTGCAGCGCCGTCTGGTAGGCAGCCGCAATAGCCTCGCGCGTCGGCGCAGCAACCGCCACGGTGGCAAGCGGCACCGGAGGGATAGTAGCGATTTTCTCCGGCGCGGGGACCGGGCCGCCCCTGCTGCTGGACATCGTCGGCAGTACGGCCGCGAGCGAAGCACTGGCATTGGCGATCAGGGTGCGGTGATCTTCCAGCATGAACAATGCAAGAAGGGCGAAAAGGGCTGACGCCGCCAGAACACCCTTTTTCAGGTTTTCCTTCGTGATTGTGGGTGAGACGGCCGCGTCCATGCGCTCGCGATCTGCTTCCAGGGCGGCCTGCTGCCAGTCATCTTGATGCCCGTCATCTTGATGCCAGCTGTTTTGATGCCGGACATCTCGATGCCCAAGACCTTGATGCCCAAGTTCTTGACGCCCAAGATCTTGACGCCCAAGATCTCGATGCAACGTCTCCTGACGCCTGGAGGCCTGATTCAAGGAATCCTGCTGGGGAGTATCCTGATGCAAGCTATTTTGATGCAAGCTGTCCTGATGTTCCGCGCCCCGGTCGGTCGACTGCGAGTCCTGATTGTCAGGCGCGAAGAGAAACAGCGGCAGCGACTCATCTGGCGGAATATCGTCTGGCGGAATATCGGCCTTCGCGGATCGGGCCAAGCGATCGGATGAGAATCGAGAGGCATGCCGCTCTCGCTTCTCTCGATCGTGCCTTTCTCGCAGTTCCCGAATGTCCTGGATCGCTTGAGCGACGTGATCAAATTTGCTGTTACTCGGATCGTCGGATCCAGGGTGCTCGATATCCACCATGACGATGTCCCCATTACACAAGCGCTACAACGGGGCGTTGCATTTCTCGAATTAGCTTCCGATTGTTATTGTTATCCGGAACGCCCTCCGGGGTAGATCGCATGGCGAATCGGCCAAAAGACGGCCGTCGCCGGCGCGAATTGGGAGATATTTTGGTTTCATTAGGGCATCTACCGGGCAGTTTTCTGATCTTTGACGATCAAAATTCCGATGATGGATGATGGATACCGCGGCGGTGCCCTTACGAATGCAAAGAGTTTATGGAGAAACTACGGGTGCAGGATCACCTTGCCCATCGCCTTTCGGCCCACCAGCACTTTCAGCGCGGCGGCGGTCTGCGCCAGCGGGAAGGTGCGATCGACATGGGAGGAAACCTTGCCTTCCGCAGTCCACTCCACGAGCTTTTCGAGATTGGAGCGGTTCTTGTCCGGATTGAGCCGCGCCCAATGGCCCCAGAACACGCCACGGATATCGCAACCTTTCAATAGCGCCAGATTGAGCGGCATTTTCGGGATGTCGCCTGCGGCAAAGCCGATCACCAGGAAGCGGCCTCCCCAGGCGATCGAGCGAAGTGAGGCTTCCGCATAGCTGCCGCCGACCGGATCGAAAATAATGTCGACGCCCCGGCCGTCGGTAAGCCGGCGCAAGCCTTCTTTCAGATCCTCTTTCGAATAGTTGAGAACGAACTCCGCGCCGTGCGCCTTGGCAAAATCGAGCTTCTCGTCCGATGAAGCGCAGGCGATCACCTTCAGGCCCATTAGCTTGCCGAGTTCGCATGCCGCAAGGCCAGTGCCGCCGGCTGCGCCCAGCACCGCCATGGTCTCGCCGGCTTTCACGCCACGCGATCTTCCAGCGCATGCAGCGCGGTGCCGTAGATGATGATGATTCCGGCGGCCGGTCGAAATCCAGATTGTCGGGGATCCTGACAATAGAACCCGCCGGCGGCGCGATCTTCTCGCGCGCGTCGTCATGGCCGCAGGACGCCACCACGCGGTCGCCGGTCTTCAGGTCGCTGACGCCGGCGCCAACGCTTTCGATCGCCGCCCGCGACTTCCGTGGCCGGCGAAAACGGGAACGGCGGCTTGATCTGGTATTTGCCCTGGATCATCAGGATGTCGAAGAAATTCAGCGCCGCCGCCTTGATTGCGATTACGGCGTGGCCAGCGTCCGCGACGGGATCGGGAATCTCGGCCAGCACGAGATCGTCAGGCGGGCACTATTGCGAACAAAGAATGGCTTTCATGGATACACCGGATTTCGAACGCGCAAATGCAGTGGGATGTTTCATGCCGGATTTGACGTCGAGCTACAATCCGATTCGGCTCTCTCAGCTTGGCCGATCAGCATGGCGGCGCGCGTCCTGGACCAGGGGCCCGAATTGAACCCAGCATGTGCAATTGCTTTCTAAAAAGTGGATATCCCTCGTTATCCATCGGCCAGTGAAGGACCGCAAAATCGGGCCATCTTCATGTCACAATGATAAGGGAACCAGAATCGGTGATGTCTGCGCGGCGAATCCTGACAGCTCTGGTTGCAACTGTGCTGATGTGGGGGATCTCGATCTCCGCGTCGGCGCAGAGCGCGTCGCCGAAAACCAAGCCCGCCGCAGCCAAGCCGGAAACCAGGCCGGCAGCCGTGGCCGCCAGCAGCGCCGGGCCGACATTGCTGGGCCAGTATGGGACCTGGGGCGCCTATGCCGCAACGCCGAACGGCAAGAAGGTCTGCTTCGCGCTCGCCAGACCCTCTTCTTCGAAAACCAATCCGCCGAATCGCCCGCGCGACCCGGCCTATGCATTCGTTTCGACGCGCCCGGCGGAAAAAGTCAGCAACGAGGTTTCGGTCATGATCGGCTACACGCTGAAGCCGGGATCGGAATCGACGCTGGAAGTCGGCGGCGCCAGCTACGCGATGTACACCCAGGGTGATGGCCTTTGGATCAAGAACGCCGCGGAGGAAGCGCGGATGGTCGAGGCCATGCGCAAATCCGCTGACGTGGTAGTCAAGGGCGTATCAACGAAGGGGACCGAAACCACCGATGTCTTCTCGTTGAAGGGCCTCTCGCAGGCGCTCGACCGGGTGGCGCAGGACTGCAAGCGGTAGCGCCGTTAACGTCCTTGTTTCAATGCGGATCGGCGCCTTTCCAGAGCGCCATGAAAAGCCTATTTGATGTTCATGACCGACACGATGGCTGGCGCGACTAACGCGCCTTTGGAAAAGATCGCGCTGGAGACCTATGTGCCGCCGGCGAAGCCGTCGTTGGTCGGCCTGTCGCGCGCGGAGATTGCAGAGCGGCTGGGCCGGATCGGCGTCGCCCCCAAGCAGCGCAAGATGCGCACGCAACAGCTATGGCACTGGATCTACGTTCGCGGCGCCCGGACGTTCGAGGAGATGACCAGTATCTCGAAGGAGATGCGTAGCCAGCTCGAACAGCATTTCACCGTGGCGCGGCCGGAAGTGGTGGCCGAACAGATTTCCAACGACGGCACCCGCAAATGGCTGTTGCGCCTGCCGGGCGGTAATGTGGCGGAGAAGGCGCATGAGATCGAGTGCGTCTATATTCCGGAAACCGACCGCGGCACACTATGCGTTTCCTCGCAGGTCGGCTGCACGTTGAACTGCGCATTCTGTCACACCGGCACGCAGCGGCTGGTGCGCAATCTCACCGCTGGCGAAATCGTCGGCCAGATCATGGTGGCGCGCGATCGCCTCAACGACTGGGCCGACCGCGAGACCCCGACCGGCAGCCGTCTCGTTACCAATGTGGTGATGATGGGGATGGGCGAGCCGCTCTATAATTTCGAGGCGGTGCGCGACGCTCTGCTGATCGTCTCCGATAATGAAGGCATCGGCATTTCCCGCCGCCGCATCACGTTGTCGACCTCGGGCGTGGTGCCGAACATCATCCGCACCGGCGACGAGATCGGCGTCATGCTGGCAATCTCGTTGCACGCGGTGCGTGACGAATTGCGCAACGAGCTGGTGCCATTGAACCGCAAATATCCGATCGCGGAATTGCTGCAGGCCTGCCGCGACTATCCGGGTTCGTCCAATGCGCGGCGCATCACTTTCGAATATGTGATGCTGAAGGACGTCAACGACTCTCTGGACGACGCCAAGCTGCTGGTGAAACTGCTCAAGGGCATCCCGGCCAAGATCAATCTCATTCCGTTCAATCCCTGGCCGGGCACGCGCTACGAATGCTCGGACTGGGAGCAGATCGAAAAGTTCTCGGAATATATCTTCAACGCCGGCTACTCCTCGCCGGTGCGCACGCCGCGCGGCCGCGACATTCTCGCCGCCTGCGGCCAGTTGAAATCCGAAACCGAGAAATTGTCGGCGCGCGAGCGGCAGGCGCTGCGCGCCATGGCGATGACGGATTGAGAGACACAATGACGACCTCATGGTGAGGAGCGCGCATCTTTGCGCGCGTCTCGAACCATGATTGTTCATCCTTAAGACGCGGCCAAACGGCCGCTCCTCAGGATGGGGGCGGTGAATGGAGTAGATTCATTTTATGGCGCTGATCGGCCGTCTGTTCGTGATTATCTTCGCTTTCCTCGCCGCCTGTCTGGTGGCGGGGATGATCGTGGTCGGAGCGGTGCTGTTTCCGGAATTCAGCGATCTCGGCGCGGGCCCGGTCGACGATGGTGCACTCAATATCATCATGGGGTTCGGATTTATCTTCATCAGCGGCTTTGCACTGGTACCGGCGATGGTGGTGGCCGCGGTCACCGAAGCGTTCTATGTCCGGAGCGCGCTGACCTATGCGGTTGGCGGCGGCCTGGTCGGTCTTGCCTGCTATCTCAGCCTGATTCCGTTCGACCCCGACACGCTTCGGTTCGAGGGCATCGTCCGGCGTCATCTCGAGATCATGACCGGCGCGGGGATCGTCGCCGGCATGGTCTACTGGCTGATCGCGGGCCGTAACGCCGGGGCGTGGCGGCAGCCGCCGCGCCCGCTGCGGCCCCCGCCGCCGCTGCCCGCGCAGTCGCCACGGCCTCCGTCCTCATCATCGTGAGCACGGAACATTTTCGACCTGCCCTTGCCTGGGCGGGGTGAAAGAGTTGCCTCTGAAGCCTCCGAAGCCTTTCCATCGTAAATCTCCTCGGCTAAACCCGCGTCATGAACCGGACCGGACTTTTCATTGCGTTGTCGCTGGCGCTTGTGATCGGATTGGTGTTCGGGATTTATCCTGAGCTCGACCTGAAGCTCGCCGCCTTGTTCTACGATCCGGCGACCAAATCGTTTCCGCTGAAACTCAACCCGGCCGCCGCGATCATGCGCGACGGCGCGATGTGGCTCGCTTGGGCCATGGCATTACCCGCGCTCGTAGCCCTGGTGATCAAGTTCGTGCGGCCGGACCGGCGGCTCGTGATCTCGGGACGCGCGATCATTTTCCTGCTGCTCACCATGGCGCTGTCGGCGGGTGTCCTGACCAATCTCGGCTTCAAGGCTTATTGGGGTCGCCCGCGCCCCGTGGTGGTGACCCAATTCAACGGACCTGAGGCGTTTGTGCCGTGGTGGGATCCGCGCGGCACCTGCGGGCGCAACTGCTCGTTCTTCTCCGGTGAGGGCGCCACCGCGTTCTGGACTTATGCGCCCGCGGCGTTGACGCCGCCGGCCTGGCGGCCGATCGCCTATGTCGGCGCCACCCTGCTCGGCCTGGTCACCAGCGTGCTCCGGATGGCGTTCGGCGGGCATTTTTTCACCGACGTCGCGACCGCCGGGCTGGTCACGTTCCTGCTGATCTGGCTGGTCCACGGTTATATTTATCGGTGGCCGAAGACCCGTCTGACCGATGAGCAGATTGACGCCGCGCTGACACGGATGGCGCGGCCCGGCTACCGACTTCGACGGCGTGAGCGGCCTGAAGGCGCGTCGATCGGCGCGAAATTTGATATTCGCGCCCGCAAGGCCACGGGCGGCATTGCAAATCCCGATCGATTGGAAGTTTGATGAGCACGATCCTGAAAAACCTGCCCAAAGGGGAAAAGGTCGGCATCGCCTTCTCAGGCGGTCTCGACACCAGCGCGGCGCTGTTGTGGATGAAGCAAAAGGGCGCCCGCGTTTTTGCCTATACCGCCAATCTCGGCCAGCCGGACGAGAGCGACTACAACGAGATTCCGCGTAAAGCACAGCAATATGGTGCCGAGAAGGCCCGGCTGGTGGATTGCCGCACGCAGCTGGTGCATGAGGGCGTTGCCGCCGTGCAAGCCGGCGCCTTCCACGTCTCGACCGGCGGCATAGCCTATTTCAACACCACGCCGCTCGGCCGCGCGGTGACCGGTACGATGCTGGTCGCGGCGATGAAGGAGGACGGCGTCAACATCTGGGGCGATGGCTCGACCTTCAAGGGCAACGACATCGAACGCTTCTACCGCTACGGGCTGCTGACCAACCCGAACCTGAAGATCTACAAGCCCTGGCTCGACCAGCAGTTCATCGACGAACTCGGCGGCCGCGCCGAGATGTCGGCGTTCATGACCTCGCACGGCTTCGGTTACAAAATGAGCGCCGAAAAGGCCTATTCGACCGACAGCAACATTCTCGGCGCGACTCACGAAGCCAAGGATCTCGAGAGCCTCGACAGCGGCATCAAGATCGTCAATCCGATCATGGGCGTGCCGTTCTGGCGCGACGACTGCGATGTCAAGGCTGAGAAGGTTGCCGTGCGTTTCGCGGAAGGCCAGCCCGTCGCGCTGAACGGGCAGAGCTTCGCCGATCCGGTCGCGCTGTTCCTTGAGGCCAACGCGATCGGCGGTCGCCATGGCCTTGGCATGAGCGACCAGATCGAGAACCGGATCATCGAAGCCAAGAGCCGCGGCATCTATGAAGCGCCAGGCATGGCGCTGTTGCACATCGCCTATGAACGCCTCGTTACCGGCATCCACAACGAGGACACCATCGAACAATACCGGATCAGCGGCATGCGACTTGGCCGATTGCTCTATCAGGGGCGATGGTTCGATTCGCAAGCGCTGATGCTGCGGGAAACCGCCCAGCGCTGGGTCGCGCGTGCCGTCACCGGCGAAGTGACGCTGGAGCTGCGCCGCGGCAACGACTATTCGATCCTGAATACCGAGAGCCCCAACCTCACTTACAAGCCGGAGCGGCTCAGTATGGAGAAGGTGGAGGATGCGCCCTTCACGCCGGCCGACCGCATCGGTCAGCTCACCATGCGCAACCTCGACATCGCCGATACCCGCGTCAAACTGGATCTCTATGCGGATACGGGCTTGCTCTCGAGTGGCAATGGTTCTCCGATCTTCAAGCTGGAGAGCGACAAGGAGTGAGGCGCTCACAACAAATTCTGCGTCATCGCCCGGCTTTGACCGGGCGATCCAGTATTACGTGAGGTTTCTGGTTTACCCGAAGTGCTCTGGGATACTGGGTCCCGCTTTCGCAGGGACGACGGAGCAAGCAAACAAAAAATGGCCGGGAT
Source organism: Pseudomonadota bacterium (assembly GCA_018971625.1). Classification (GTDB taxonomy): domain Bacteria; phylum Pseudomonadota; class Alphaproteobacteria; order Rhizobiales; family Xanthobacteraceae; genus Bradyrhizobium. The sequence goes on along the minus strand of JAGXAJ010000079.1, from coordinate 308 downwards.
TGCTCCCGGCCATTTTGCATTGGTGGCGCTTACCGCGGCGGCGCCGTGCCGGGCGGCGGGGGCGGCAGCGAGGCGGTGCCGCCGTTGAGCAGCGGCGTGATGCGGCGGATGGTGACGCGCCGGTTGACGCGGCTCGGCCCGTCGGTCTGTTCCTTCGGATATTGCGAGCCGTAACCCTGCGACGTCAGATTCTCCGCGGGAACCCCGAATTGCTGGGTCAACAATTCGGCAGCGGCTTCGGCGCGGCGATCCGACAATGAAAGATTGTCGACATCGTTGCCGACCGCGTCGGTGTGGCCCTCGATCAG
>JAGXAJ010000078.1 GCA_018971625.1 Pseudomonadota bacterium | reverse complement strand
AGGATCACGCCGCGCGCGCCCGGCGTCGCCGCCATGTTCACCGTCTCGATATCCTCGTCGTTGGTGCCGACGTTGCCGATATGCGGGAAGGTGAACGTGATGAGCTGGCCGGCATAGGAGGGATCGGTCAGGATCTCCTCATATCCGGTCATCGCGGTGTTGAAGCAGACCTCGCCGACCGCATGGCCTTCCGCGCCGAGGCCAAAGCCCTCCAGCACCGTGCCGTCGGCAAGCACGAGCAGCGCGGTCGGCTTGTGATCCGGCCAGGCCTGAACGTTTTCTGAAGATGTCATGAACCCATTACATAGTCTCGGCGTCCGCGGGCGTCAAAGCCGGAACATCCCGATTCACATGCGAAATAAGCATATTTGACAGGCGGCAAAAGGATTTTAAGCTACGGTGACGATTTCCTTTGTTCTGCCGATCCGAAAGCCCCGCATGGACCATACGATACCGATCCTGCTCGTCCCCGGCCTTGCCGGTTCGCCGCGGATTTTTATGCCGGTTATGCCGGCGCTGTGGCAATTCGGTCCGGTCATGGTGGCCAACCACATTCGCGACGACAATATGCCCGCGATCGCGCGCCGCATCCTCGCCGAGGCGCCGCCGCGTTTCGCGCTGGCGGGGCATTCGATGGGCGGCTACATCGCCTTCGAGATCATGCGTCAGGCGCCGGAGCGCGTGGCCAAGCTGGCGCTGATCAACACCCAGGCAACGCCGGATGCGCCGGACGTCACCGACCGCCGCCGCGAATTGATGACACGCGCGCAGAACGGCGAATACCGCACCGTGCTCGACGAATTGTTTCCGGGCTTCGTGCATCCGTCGCGCCGCGGCAATGCAAGCCTGCGCCATCTCGTCCACGACATGGGCGCCGATGTCGGGCCCGAGGCGTTCGTCCGCCAGCAAACCGCCGTGATTGGCCGGGCGGATTCCCGGCCCACGCTCGCAGCGATCGAATGCCCGACGCTGGTTCTGAGCGGTGATGAGGACAACACGATTTCGAACTTGCGGTCGAAGGAAATGGCCGATGGCATTAAAGGTGCGAAACTGGTGATTTTGCCGCATTGCGGTCACCTGTCGCTGGCGGAACAGCCGCAGCCGACGGCCAATGCGCTCGCCGAATGGCTGCGGAGCTGAAAGCGTTTTCAAGCGAAGCGAATACCGGTTCGCATGTAGAATACGCGTCGGCTCTAGTTGTGTCGCGCGAGCCAACAGCCTAGATCAGGGGCCTGCGAGAGGACAGAACGATGCTGCGCGACGACATCAATAACGCGGTCAAGGACGCGATGCGGGCCAAGGACGAGCGCAAGCTCTCGACCTTGCGCATGGTGAATTCGACCATCAAGAACGCCGATATCGAGGCACGCGGGCACGGCAAGCCGCCACTGAACGATGGCGATCTGCTCAGTCTGTTGCAAAAGATGATCAAGCAGCGCCAGGAATCGGTCGAGCTCTACGACAAGGGCGGCCGGGCCGAACTCGCAGCCCAGGAGCGCGAGGAGATCGCGATCATCTCCGCGTACTTGCCGAAGCAGATGTCGGAAGATGACGTAAAGGCCGCAATATCAGCCGCCATCGCCTCGACCGGCGCTGCCGGCATGAAGGACATGGGCAAGGTGATCGCGGAACTGAAAGGCAAATACGCTGGCCAGATGGATTTCGGCAAAGCCAGCGGCATGGTGAAGGCTGCGCTGACTTCTTGATTTCGTCCGCGAGCGAAGCACGCCGGTGGCGGCTTCCTAACCTCGCCCCGCTCTTTGCGGGGAGAGGTCGCCGCGCTCTCGCGCGGCGGGTGAGGGGGAGGCACGAGGCACTGCATTCAACTTAGCTTCGCAATTCGTGGATAGACTTGCTCTCCCAACCCCCTCCCCGCAAAGAGCGGGGCGAGGGAGAAGAACCCTACGGCGTCTTGATCCCCAATCGCTTCAGTGCCTCCAGCATCCGTTGCGGCGGCGCCATCTGCACGGTCAGCGGCTCGCCGGTTTCTAAGAGGCTCTTGAGGCTGGAGAGGATCGCGGGCCAGCCCTGGCGGCCGCCGGCGAGGATGTCGTCATCGAGCGGCCGGTCATGCGACTCGGTCATCGTGAGCTTGACCGCCTTGCCGGCCGGCTCGATCTCATAGCTTACAAGTGTCGGCCCCAGCGTTTCGATCAAAGCCGGCCAGTTGACGTTGAAGCTGTGGGTCAGCTTTCGCGGCGGATCGCATTCGAACACTTCGCCGCTGATATGCAGCGCGCCGTCCGGCGTGCGCACGATGAAGGCGCCGCCGACCCGCAGTTCGATATCGACCGTGTTGCCGAAGAAATATTTCCGGCTGAATTCGGCCGTGGTCAGCGCCTGCCACACCTGCTCCGGTGTGGAGGCGATGTAGATCGTGTAGATGGTGGCGGGTTTGAAGCGGCTGAGGTCCATCTTTCAGTCCTCGAATTTGAGCGCTTCGAACGGGATTTCGAGCGGATGCCCGGTCTCGAGGATGCTCTTGAGGCTGGAGAGAATCGCCGGCCATCCCTTGGAGATACCGTCGAAGAACTTGCTGCCTTCCGCAAAACCTTCGTGGGTCAGCGTCAGCTTGACCAGATTGCCGTAGGGCTCGATCACGAAGGTCGCGAGCGCGGGACGGTCGTTCTTGTACTTCTCCGATAGATTGACGAAGGTGTAGGCGAGCCGCCGCGGCCGATCGCATTCGACGACTTTTCCCGCATCGGAGACGGTGCCGTCGCCGTGCAGCATCTCGAATGACGAGCCGACCTTCCAGTTCGATTTCAGCCGGGCGCCGAACCAGTAGCGCTCGGTGAAATCGCCGTCGGTCAGCGCCTCCCACAATTTCTCCGGCGTGGTCTCGATATAGGTGACATAGACGAATTCGGGCTTACGCATCACGCTTCTCCAGTCGTCGTTTCAATTCGCTGAGCGCGGTGAGCCTGCCGCGCTCGAACTTCCTGATCCATCGCTCGCCGATCTGATGGATCGGCACCGGATTGAGGTAGTGCAGCTTCTCGCGGCCTTGCCGGAACGTGGTGACGAGACTGGCGGCCTCGAGAATTGCAAGGTGCTTGGTCACGGCCTGCCGCGTCATGGCGAGGCCTTCGCACAATTCGTTCAGCGTCTGTCCGTTGCTGGCATGAAGGCGATCCAGCAGCGACCGTCGCGAAGCGTCGGCCAGCGCTTTGAAGACTTCATCCATGGCCAGGATCCATTGCAACGATGATAGGCAACCAAATGGTTGCATGTCAAGGGCGCGTTTTCTGCAACCCGCGTTTGCGCGCGCTAGATCAGCATCTCGGCCTTCAGTTCGGCTTCGATCTCGGTAAAAATTCGCGCCAGCCGCTCCGCCCATTGGTGCTGGCCGGCCTGGTCGCCGATCAAATCCTGGCGGATTTCGATGCCGCTATTCATCAACCCGCGCGCTTCGCCGTGCACGGGAATGGTGTAGTCGGTCTCGTCGCTGACCGCATAGGGCTCGTTGTCGCCGACCACGAGATCGCCCTGGCTGCGAAACAGTTTTAGCGGCAGCCTGGTGTCGCGGTGGTAGAGCGTGCCGACATGCCACGGCCGCGCGATCCCGGCATACACGGGCGTAAAACTATGCAGCGACACCAGCACCGCGGGCCGGCCCGCCGCCAGGCGCTGGTCAAGCACCTCGTCGATGCGCCAGTGATACGGCTCGAAGATCTGCGTCCGCCGTAACGCGGCGGCATCGCGCGAAATTCCTTCATTGCCGGGAATCGTGGTGGCTTCGCTGATGATCGGAATCGAACTGGCAACACACGGCGGCCGGTTGCAGTCGATCACCAGCCGCGAATAGCGCTGCGCCACCAGATGCGCGTCGAGATGCTTCGACAGCGTCTCGGCCACGCCGGCGATGCCGATATCCCAGGCGATGTGGCGCGTCAGTTCGCTTTCGGGTAGCCTGAGATCGCCGAGCATGCGCGGGATCAGGCGGCCATAATGGTCGCAGGTCAACAGAAACGGCGAATGCCCCGCGGCATTGAGCTCGAGAACCGGTGGAACATCTGACTCGTCGAGGAGCAGGGAGGTGTCGCCGGAAGCGTCCAAGATATTTCCTGATGGCTGGCCTGCCGAACGAAGCAGCCTGCCGATTTAGGTTTAAGCAGGTTTGGGTGTAGACGAAAGCCCCAAGATCACGCGAAGCGGTCGCATGGAGCCGTCGTGCCCGGCACGCAAGCGAGCGGTAGCGACGCCGCCCTTCAGACGGCTATGCCCTGCCATGACGCGAAACACAGTTCCCGCCCTGTGAATAGCGGCGAGAATCCCGCGAATCTTCGTATTTTGCGCCGGCCACGCTATATCCCTGCTCGATTGCCAGCCGGCCGAGACTCACACACTCTCTACGACTTACGCACGCTCTCACGCACCATCCGCCATGCGCTTTACGCCTCAATTCCTCGATGAGCTGCGCGCCCGGCTTCCGGTCTCGGAGGTCGTGGGCCGGCGCGTCAAGCTGAAGAAGGCGGGGCGCGAGTACAAGGGGCTTTCGCCGTTCCAGCAGGAAAAGACACCCTCGTTCACGGTCAACGACCAGAAGCAGTTCTACCACGACTTCTCGACCGGCAAGCACGGCAACATCTTCGATTTCGTGATGGAAACCGAAGGCGTTTCCTTTCCCGAGGCCGTCGAGCGGCTCGCCTCGATGGCGGGCCTTGCGCTGCCGGCGGCGACGCCGGACGCCGCGCGGCATGAGCAGCGCCGCAAGACGCTGCATGATGTGATGGAGCTTGCGACAAAATTCTTTGCCGACACGCTGGCCTCGCGCAACGGCGCCAAGGCACGTGGCTATCTCGCCGATCGCGCCATTGCGCCCTCGACGCAACTGCAGTTCCGGATCGGCTATGCGCCCGGCGAGCGCTTTGCGTTGAAAGAATTCTTGGGTGGTCAGGGCATTCCAGTCGAGGACATGGTCGAGGCCGGGCTGCTGGTCTCGGGCGACGATATTTTGGTGCCGTATGACCGCTTCCGCGACCGCGTGATGTTTCCGATCACCGATCATCGCGGCCGGGTGATCGCGTTCGGCGGCCGCGCGCTGGAAAAGGACGTCGCCGCGAAATACCTGAACTCGCCGGAGACGCCCTTATTTCACAAGGGCGACAATCTCTACAATCTCGGCGCCGCGCGCCAGGCCGCGCATGATGGCAAGCCGTTGATCGTGGTCGAGGGCTATGTCGACGTCATCGCCATGGTCACGGCTGGCTTTGCCGGCAGCGTCGCGCCGCTCGGCACGGCCTTGACCGAAAACCAGCTCGCGCTGCTCTGGAAGATGGCGGACGAGCCGATCCTTTGTTTCGACGGCGATCGCGCCGGCCAGAAGGCGGCGTGGCGTGCGGCTGATCTGGCGCTGCCGCATCTCAAACCCGGCAAGAGTCTTCGTTTTGCGCTGTTGCCGGAAGGGCAGGACCCCGACGATCTCGCCCGCTCGGGCGGCCGTGCCGCGATCGAGGAGGTGATCTCGGCCGCGCGCGGCCTTGCCGACCTGATCTGGTCGCGCGAGATCGAGGGCGGCTCTTACGCCACGCCGGAACGGCGCGCGGCGCTGGAAGCGCGCATCGGCGAACTCACGGGCGGCATTCGCGACGAGGTGGTGCGGCGCTATTATCGCCAGGATCTCGCCGAGCGCCTGCAGCAGACCTTCGCGCCGCAATCTGGCCGCGGCGGCTACGGCAGGAGTAATTTTCGCGGCGGTCAATTTGCCGGCGAATCAGGTCGCCGGTTTGCCCCGCGCGGTTCCTTCTCCGCCGGCGGCCGATTCGCCGGCCCCAATGTCCGTTCGGCCAACGCAGCCACGAGCCAGTCCCTCAACCGCGGGCCCTATCAGGCCACCAGCCCTCAACTCGCCTTGAGCCCGATCATGCGTGGGCAACGTTCCGCGATCTCCCGCCGCGAGGCGCTGATCCTGCAATCGCTGATCAACCACCCCTGGCTGCTGCACGACCACCTGGAGGAGATCGCGGCGCTGGAACTGGCCCATCCTGAGGCGCACAAATTGCGCGCCGGAATCATCGCCGCTTACGCCGATTATTGCCATACGGATGACCCGGTAGCCGAAGCCGCCAGGCTCCTCGCTTCTCTCAAAAAATCCGATTATACCAAGCAGATTCAAATGGTTGAACGTGCGTTGACAACCAAGAATGTATGGGGCGCGCAGCCCGGGGCGGCGGCCGAGGACGTTCTTTCCACCTGGCGCCAGTTGGTTGCCTTGCATCGCAAGGCGCACGCCTTACTTAGGGAAAAGAAGGACGCCGAATTGGCCTTGGGTGAGGAGGCCAGCGAGTTGAATTTGGCTTGGCTGCGGGACGTCAAAGCCAGGATGGCCGAAATGGACGGAACCGAGGCATTGATCGAGGGGTTCGGCGAGTCTTCGGGCCGGTTCCAGCGCAGCATGTGAAGTGGGGCGGCCTATAAGAAAAAAATGATGCGGACGGCGACGACCGGAGCCGCGAAATGACTCGCCAAACCCATGGTTTGGCTGCAAAAACAGGGTTAATCGACGCTTAACGGCCTGCGGGCTATGAGGTCGTAACCGGTTGGATGAAATTCGGGGTGGCGAGTTCTGCGCCGCCCTTTGCGCGTCATACGTGACGATTGGTTAAGCGCGGATGCGGGCAGCGCATCCTGTGCATGAGCGCGTTTCAGGAGCTTGATGAATGGCCACCAAGGCAAAGACGCTGCAGGTCAAGGACAAGGAAAAAGACGACAAGGCAGCCGATGCGCCCGAGAAGGATACGCCCGAGGCGCCGTCGCCCTTGCTCGATCTGTCCGATGCCGCGGTCAAGAAGATGATCAAGCAGGCCAAGAAGCGCGGCTTCGTCACCTTCGATCAGCTCAATGAAGTACTGCCCTCCGATTCCATCTCGTCCGAACAGATCGAAGACATCATGTCGATGCTCTCGGACATGGGCATCAACGTCTCCGAGGCCGAAGACGCCGATAACGAGGACGATGCCAAGGAAGAGGCCGAGGACGAGACCGATAACGAACTGGTCGAGGTCACGCAAAAGGCCGTCACCGAGGTCAAGAAGTCCGAACCCGGCGAGCGAACCGACGATCCCGTCCGCATGTATCTGCGCGAGATGGGCACGGTGGAGCTGTTGTCGCGCGAGGGCGAAATCGCGATCGCCAAGCGCATCGAGGCCGGCCGCGAGGCGATGATCGCGGGCCTGTGCGAAAGCCCGCTGACTTTCCAGGCCATCATCATCTGGCGCGACGAACTTAACGAGGGAAAGATCTTCCTGCGCGACATCATCGATCTCGAGGCCACCTATGCCGGCCCCGACGCCAAGAACAATCTGAACCCGACCATGCTGCCGCCGGCGCTTGGCCCCGACGGCCAGCCGCTGGTGACCGAGGGCAATAGTAACGGCAATGGCGATGGCGCAACGGCGGCTCCGGTCGAGGCCGCGCCCGCCCATGTCGCGCCGCCCGCAGCACCTCCCGCGGCGACCCCGTTCCGTCCCGCGCCGCCGCCTGCACCTTCCGCCGATGGCGAGGCTGGCGCGGAAGCGGCGGCCGAAGGCGACATGGAGGACGACGAGTTCGAAAACCAGATGTCGCTCGCCGCGATCGAGGCCGAGCTGAAGCCGAAGGTGGTCGAAACCTTCGACAAGATCGCCGACAACTACAAGAAGCTGCGCCGCCTGCAGGAGCAGGACATTTCCAACCAGCTCCAGAACGAGACGCTGTCGCCGGCGCAGGAGCGCAAATACCGCAAGCTGAAGGACGAGATCATCGTCGAGGTGAAGTCGCTGCGGCTCAATCAGGCGCGCATCGACTCGCTGGTCGAGCAGCTCTACGACATCAACAAGAAGCTGGTCTCGTTCGAGGGCCGGCTGCTGCGTCTGGGTGACAGCCACGGCGTCGCGCGCGAAGACTTCCTGCGCAACTATCAGGGCTCGGAGCTCGATCCGCGCTGGCTCAACCGGGTCTCGAAACTTTCCGCCAAGGGCTGGAAGAATTTCGTCCATTACGAAAAGGACCGCATCAAGGAGCTGCGCGGCGAGATTCAGCAGCTTGCGGCGCTCACGGGCCTGGAGATCGGCGAATTCCGCAAGATCGTGCACGGCGTGCAGAAGGGCGAGCGCGAGGCGCGCCAGGCCAAGAAGGAAATGGTCGAGGCCAACCTTCGCCTCGTGATCTCGATCGCCAAGAAATACACCAACCGCGGCCTGCAATTCCTCGATCTGATCCAGGAAGGCAACATCGGCCTGATGAAGGCAGTCGACAAGTTCGAGTATCGCCGCGGCTACAAGTTCTCGACCTACGCCACCTGGTGGATCCGGCAGGCGATCACGCGCTCGATCGCCGACCAGGCCCGCACCATCCGCATCCCCGTGCACATGATCGAGACCATCAACAAGATCGTGCGCACCTCGCGCCAGATGCTCAACGAGATCGGCCGCGAGCCGACCCCGGAAGAGCTCGCCGAAAAGCTCGGCATGCCGCTGGAGAAGGTGCGCAAGGTCCTCAAGATCGCCAAGGAGCCGCTGTCGCTGGAGACGCCGGTCGGCGACGAGGAGGATTCCCACCTCGGCGATTTCATCGAGGACAAGAACGCGATCCTGCCGATCGATGCGGCGATCCAGTCCAATTTGCGTGAAACTACCACGCGCGTGCTGGCTTCGCTCACGCCTCGCGAGGAACGCGTGTTGCGCATGCGCTTCGGCATCGGCATGAACACCGACCACACGCTGGAAGAAGTCGGCCAGCAGTTCTCGGTAACCAGAGAGCGCATCCGCCAGATCGAGGCGAAAGCGCTGCGCAAGCTGAAGCATCCGAGCCGGTCGCGAAAGCTGCGCTCGTTCCTCGACAATTAGACGCCGACCTCATCCTGAGGAGCCGCGCAACGCGCGGCGTCTCGAAGGATGGGCCACAGGGTGATGCTTACGCGTTGCTGTGCAACGCTCCTCAGCATGAGGCTCCGGAATTTTTCAGATCGTCATGCCCGGACGCCTGTCCCCGACCTGATCGGGGATGATCCGGCAATCCATCAAAAAGAACGCGGCCGGCCTAAACTTAGATTACTTTTATAACCGGAAAAGCCCTGTCACTTCCCCCACCGGCATGGCGGGCAAATGAAACTCGATCACCCACTTTTAGTCGAGCTTTACCGAAAATACTTTCAACATGAAAGAAGATGCTCTTTCCCTGATCGGGCTGGATAAAGCCCCACGAGTTGTTGTCAAATTTGTTTACGACGCCGAATTCTCGATCCGTTATTGGATAACAGAATTTTTCGCACGCGTTGACCAGTTCATCAGCGTTTAGTCGTTCCTTAGGATCGACAACCAAGCATTTCTTTATCACTTCGAAAACGTCCTGCATCGTCGTCTGAAATTGCCTTTGTGTTGAAGCTAAAGGTGCAACCTTCCCTTCGAGGATTGCAGGCACAGCTTTCAGTCCAGCGCCAAAAGGCTTGTTGCCCGAAAGTAATTCGTATGCGAGTGCACCAAGCGACCATATGTCTGCTGGTTTATCGGCGCTTGCGATGGAACCGATCACCTCGGGAGCCATGTAAGGAAGGGCACCTATGACAGTTTGAGACGCGGTTATACTGGAATCACCAGCTTTCACAGCTTCATCGATTTCTTCGGCAGCAAGCTTTGCTATGCCAAAGTCCGTGATCTTGACATCAGTCAGATATTTCCCACCAGATGCCATTATATTGCTAGGCTTTAAGTCCCGATGAACGACGTCTGCATGGTGAGATGCAGCTAATCCTTTCGCCAAATGGTGGAATAGCCGTGCGACTAAAAGAGGATCCAATATCGGAGTTGTGTCTCTCAGAATCTGACCGAGATCGGCGCCATTGATATATTCTTCGATCAGGTAACTTCGCTTACCTTCTTCCAAATAATCGAGGGTCTTGGCTACATTTGTATGGTTGATGCGCGCGCTTACAACGGCGCTCCGCTGAAAACGTTTCTCTGCAGATTTATTCTTTGGAGCCTTTAGTGCGACTTGTCGCGAGAGCAATGTATCCAGGGCGAGATAAACTTCCTGCATGCCGCCGGCGCCCAAATAACCTTGTATTTGGTAACGATCGCCGACGAGATCGCCTTGTTTGTGAAGAAGGTCACTCATAACGAGACCTCTGGATGAGAAACATCAACCGTCACAAAGGTTCGAAAAGAAGAAGCGGGTCCAAGTACAATCACGCACGATCCAGGCAGTACATATCCGTTGCTGGTCGGTATATTATTTATTGAAACATGGCCCGTTACATTCCAAACCACAAACTCGAAACCTGTGTAGCTGATATTCAGCGATCCTTGTCCTTGCACAGAAAGCTGTACCACGGCATTTGTCGAATCCAACACGTCTGTTCGGCTGTTGCTGGCGATCAGGGCGCGATGCTTATTTTGTAAAAGAAACTGACCTATTGAGCTCGCGATCGATGGCATTGTAGGTCGATCGCTAGCTTTTATCGCAAAGCATTTGTTCAAAAGCGATACTAAGGGCGCGGGTATTCCAATGCCCAATTTAGCGAAATCAGCTTCTGCGCAGGGAAGCTTAGGAGGTACCTCCTTCAAGTCCTTTGGCAAAGTGCCTAACGTGATTGCCAAAAGTGTGGCACCAAACGCAAATACATCAACCTCTTTGTCAAAAACGACTTTAGTGCCTTTCGTTGCTGAGAATAATTCAGGCGCCATATACCCCGGAGTACCAATTTCACCCATGGTGCTGGCTTCGACAGCCGCGTCGCGTGCCAGTCCAAAATCAAATATCTTCAAGCAGTCCTCGGCATCAAACTTCATATTTTGTCGTTTGATATCTCGATGAACCCGATTGTGAGTGTGGATGTCCGCGATGCCTTCAGCGATAGGGTAAGCCAATCGTAAGAACTCGTCTGCATTCTTCGGAGAAGAAACCGATGTCAAATCATCGCCGGGGAGATATTCTTCGACAATTCCGACCACGTTGCCACTGCTGTCGCGGATGACATCGTAAATTTGGACTACGTGTTTGGATCGGATAGACTGTAGCGCAGCTAATTCATCTAGAATTCTTTTGGAGTCGGCTCCGGGTTTTAAAGATTTAATAACAACTTGTCGTTCCAAGTGCGTATCGGTGCAGACGACTGCTTCCGACATGCCGCCGTCATCGAACGTTATGCCCGAGAGTTTGTATCTTGGCGGCAACTTCACTTTTATGACTTGCGCTTATCCGGAAAACTAATGCTCAAAGACGGGGGGTCTTCGTCCAACGGCAGCTTTGCTTCATTGGATTCTTTTTTCTTTCGCAATGCTAACTTTCTTTGACGGTAGTGAGTTGCATTCTTGCGCCCTTTAGAATTGACGTTAGCAGCCGGATTTTTCTCCTTTTCAGGCTGCTTCTCAAGCGCGTCGTCACTTTCCGCGAAAGTATTTCCTAGCTTTGGAATCCATATCTCTAGGCTGTCAAAAGAAGATGTGCATGCAATAGTTACGCCCTCGTCAGATGCTGTTCCCGGATTGAATTCCGTTGGAATGACGAGCGCGGTCGCATTGTCTCTTCCCCCCAAGATGCCGCTCAACGATAGCAACCGCTGCACTAAATCCAAATTTGACCGAGATATCTGAGTTATTTGCGCAATCGCCTCCGACGGTGCATCATGAACGCCATCTGACGTTATCAAAATTGATTCTGAGTCTCTCTCATTCGTTGTGATGATATGAGGATCAAAATCATTACCCATGCCGACGAATTGAACCAGTCCTTTTACATCGCTTCCCATGTCTTTGCCATCACGGCGACCGAGATAGCTCGCCAGAGTGTCGTCCTTTGTTAGTTGAACGGATTGCCTGCGCGGAGAAATGCCATAGATGCGGCTGTCGCCAACATTAACTCCGATAACGTTTCCTTTGGCGATCAGTACAGCAGAGAGCGTTGCGCCACCCTTACCTTTGAGAAGAGAAAAAACGGCCACGTTTGCCATCTCTGCGGCGAATCTCAACCGCGCTTCGGGTGATAGCCTTGATTGCCTGACAACGCGAGAGCAAAATTCACTAACAGCGAGCGTCGACGCTTCCTCACCTCGCGATAAGCCTCCAATTCCGTCGCTAACGACGCCTAGGACAAAATTTCTCTCAGGTGCCGTCGAATAAGAGGCGCGGATTATCAACGCTCGGTCTTCGTTTTGCTTCCGCACCGAGCCAATGTTCGTGCCTAAGCATAACGCTTCTGTGCCGTTGACCGCGCGTGGGATCGGAACGTCAGTCAGAAAATCAGCGAGACGTTTTTGAAGCCGGTCGTCGTGTGGGTTCTTCAATTGTATCATCGTTCCCAAGGGAGTTTGAACACAATCTGCAGGCGGTTTCCCGATCGCCTCTAGGTGCTCTACCGCTTTCATTCACTAAGCACTATGATACAAAAATAAGCTGAATTCCTTACGATTCCAGACCGAACTTAACCCAAAATCGCATGTTCGGCGAGTGCTTGTTAAGCCCGAAAGGGGGCGATCGTTAATGAAAATGGGAGTGTCTCGGGGAGTCACTTCTTCTTCGCGCCAACCCGGCTGATGCTCTTGATTTTCATCGGCGGCCGTCCGGCCTTTTCGGCAATCTCGCGGTCCTGCTCGACGATGAACCCGCGCGCCGGTTCATCGCCATCGAGCCCACTGAGCAGTTCCGCGGGCACACGCCGGTTGGAGCGCTGCGAGCCGTCTTCATAGACGACGTTGAAAAAGGCGAATTCGCCTTTGGGATTGGTCCCGGGCTTTTTGGGCATGCGGGGCTTGTGGGCGAATAGGGCCGGCATGTCAATAACCGACGATCATCGAACGATGTGGGCGGGGACCAATGTCAGCTAGCCGTCACATGTGTGGCGATCCTCGTTTTGACGCTATGCCGTTCCCCATGGCAGACTGCCTCGCAAGTTTGCCAGAAAAGGTGATTTCGATGACGAACAGCAGAAAGCTCAAGGCGGCCACTTTCGCGATCGTAGCAACGCTGGTGTGCGGGGGATCGCAAGCCCACGCCGCCCAATGCGGCAATGGCTCCGGCGGCTTCGAGCGTTGGAAGCAGGAGTTCGCCGCCGAGGCGCGGGCCAAGGGCGTCGGCGCGAACGCGATTTCGGCGCTGATGGCGGCGAACTACGCGCAGGCGACCATCAATGCCGACCGCAGCCTCCACAGCTTCAAGCTGTCGCTCGACGAGTTCATGCGCAAGCGCGGTTCGGCGGCGATCGTCGCGCGCGGCCGGTCGCTGAAGCGGTCGCAAGGCGCGATGTTTGCCTCGATCGAGCAGCGCTACGGCGTGCCGGCGGGGCCGCTGATCGCGATCTGGGGCATGGAGAGCGGGTTCGGTCACGAGCGCGGCAACCAGAACATGCTCGCCTCGATCGCCACGCTCGCCTATGACTGCCGGCGGCCGGAATATTTCACCGACCAGCTTTACGCGGCGCTGAAGCTGATCGAGCGCGGTACGATATCCCCAAGTCAGCGGGGCTCGATGCATGGCGAGATCGGCCAGACCCAGTTCTTGCCGAAGACGATGCTGGAATATGGCGTCGGCAATCTCGAGAGCGCCTCCGGCGCGCTGGCCTCGACCGCGAACTTCTTGAAAGCCCACGGCTGGCGCGCCGGCGCCGGCTATCAGCCGGGCGAAGCCAATTTCGCGGCGATCGAAGCCTGGAACGCGGCGCAGGTCTACGAGAAGGCGATCGCGATCATGGGCCGCCAGATCGATGGTGGGGAGTAGGCAGTGGTTTCGCGTTGCGCAAGAGCGCGCTTCACTTCACCTCTCCCATAGGGAGAGGTCGGCGCGCAGCGCCGGGTGAGGGGTTACAACTCATCGATAAGGCGTACGCCCTCACCCCAACCCTCTCCCATTGAAGTCGGATCTATCCGACTTCAACAAATGTGGATGCCCAACTCGGGTAGACCCGAGTTGGGTGGGAGAGGGAGCGCGTTTCCGATACGGCTACGCTCTCATCGTCATTCCGGGACACGCCTCTTGGGCGTGGGCCCGGAATCCATAGCCCCTGTGCTGATTCTTAGCAGTGACGAAGTTTCCCGCTGAACATAACCACAGGGGTTATGGATTCTCAGATGCGCAATTGCGCATCATAGCTCAGCCCTTACGGGCTACCCCGGAATGACGAACTAACTTTGGTCGTCGACCGGGCGACGACGAATGGTGCTGCGACAAGGTAACCCGCCGGGCAAATCACCTGAAACCTGTCGAGTCCTCGCGCGAAAAATTTTCCGCTTTCGTTTCGAGGCAAATCAGTCACCTATTCGCCGCCGTCTCGTTCTCCAAGGAGGGGCGGCTCGCGATCGTCACGACACGCGGAACGGGATGCGGTGGACGCGAGTGCACGGCCAGACGAGCCGGGCGGCGCGGACGGCGAAGTCGTGTGGTCCGGACGCCTCGACGCTGGCGTCAAGTCGGCGATGATGTTTCGCATCACGCCGGTGACGGTGACAAGAAAGCCCGATCACCGCGGAGAGCACGAAGGAAACCGTTAAAACCATTGCGCAGGAAATGCCGGATGTTTTCGGTGGACCTGTGGTGACTAACGCGCGTGCTTTCTACACACCACGCGCGGCTGCGGGTGCATCGAGCGCCCGGCATTTCCTGCGCCCTCTGATTTTTTGGGCGAAAATGTTTTGTAAGACTCGGACGCACCGTGTCGCGAGAACGCGAAGTCATATCTACCCGTCATTCCGGGGCGCGCGTAGCGCGAACCCGGAATCCATAACCCCAGTGCCGATGTTCAGCACGAAACACCGTCACGGCGAAATAACTTCCACAGGGGTTATGGATTCCGGGCTCAGCCCCTGCGGGCTGCCCCGGAATGACGAAACTGTTAAGCCGGGCAATGACGCGTCTGCGCCTACACTTCCTTCTTCGCTCCCGGTCGCGCGCGCCTGCTGAAGATGCCGCCGAGCACCTTCCAGTAGATCGCAGGGAGCAGCCGTTGCAGCACGTCGACGAACCTGGCGTCGAA
This sequence comes from Pseudomonadota bacterium, assembly GCA_018971625.1. Lineage (GTDB taxonomy): Bacteria > Pseudomonadota > Alphaproteobacteria > Rhizobiales > Xanthobacteraceae > Bradyrhizobium. The sequence continues at coordinate 5,592 of JAGXAJ010000078.1, read as the reverse complement.
CCCGATCAGGATACGCGGTTCGTTGCGCTCGATGCCCTCGGCGATGCGGATGGCGGCGGCCGCGGGCGTGGTGCGCGCGGCGTTGTCGAAGCGCTCGATCGATTCGGTGCGGCGGGCAGTGTCGGTGATGCCGCTGCCCATATGGGCGTTGCGGACGATATTGGTGGCGATGCCGCCGGGATGCACCACCGACAGCTTGATCGGGCTTTTGGCCGCCCACAGCTCGTGGCGCAGGCTTTCGGAAAAGCCGCGCACCGCGAATTTGGCCGCCGCATAAGCGGTCTGTCCCGGCGGTGCGATGATGCCGAACACGCTGGAGAGGTTGACGATGTGTGCCTCGCGCTGTTTGGCCAGATGCGGCAGGAACGCGCGCGTGCCATGCACCACGCCCCAGAAATTGATGTTCATCAACCACTCCATCTCGGCCTGGTCGATCTCGTCGAAGGTGCCCATCAGCGCGACGCCGGCATTGTTGACGACGATGTTGAGGTCGGGATACGCCGCGATCGCAGCAGCCGCGAAATCCTGGATCTGGGCGGGCTCCGACACGTCGACATGATGCGTCGTGACCTTGCATCGCTTCGCCTTGCCGATCTCGGCGGCGACCGCCTGCAGGCCGGCTTCGTCGCGGTCGCCCAGCGCCAGGTGACAGCCGCGCGCGGCGAGTTCCTGCGCCAGCGCTCGGCCGATGCCACTGGCCGCACCGGTGATCGCGGCGGCGGCTCCTTGGATTGCAGTCATGACAGGCTCCAGCTTGGGACGGATATCGCGAAGGTCGATCGCGCAGGGCCAAGCCTTATACGCCTCGCGCGCTTTGGCAACCGGGCGGGCACGCTGCCATGCAGGCTTCCGGGCCTTCCGCCCCATGATATGGCGGAACCATGCAACTTGCGGCGTCAATCCAGGCCACCGACGAGGAGATGCCGTGCGCGATGCCGTCCTGCGCGCGCCGGCATTTTCTTAAGTTGCGGCCGGAATAGAACCGTTGGGGAGCAATAGATGTCTTTGTCCTTTCTGCTGACTTCCTTGATCGTGGTGGTTTCTCCCGGCACCGGCGTGCCGTACACGCTGGCGGCAGCGCTGACCCGCGGATCGCGCGCCAGCATTGCCGCGGCGTTCGGCTGCACGCTCGGGATTTTGCCGCATATCGCCACTGCTTTGCTGGGGCTCGCCGCGGTGCTGTCCACCAGCGCGCTCGCCTTCGCCACGTTGAAATATTGCGGCATGGCCTATCTGCTCTACATGGCCTGGCAGGCGTGGCGCGAGCGCGGGGCGCTGACGGTCGATGGCCGCCTCGACGCCCGCTCCGGTTGGCAGCTGATCGTGACCGGGTTTTTGATCAACATCCTCAATCCGAAACTGTCGATCTTCTTCCTGGCGTTCCTGCCGCAATTCATTGCCGCCGATGAGACAAGGCCATTGTCGCGGATGCTGGAGCTGAGCGGCGTGTTCATGGCGATGACGCTGGTGAAATGGCTGCGCCGTATCTTCGCCGGCGGCTTTGTCGCGCTCGGCGCGAAGCTGACGTTTCCTGAGAGGTGAGGGTCGTGAACAACTCGTCCTCGATGGCCGACGCGATTTTCATTTTTCGTCATGCCCGGCCTTGTGCCGGGCATCCACGTCTTTACAGCGCATGCCCCAAGCAAGACGTGGATGGCCGGGTCAAGCCCGGCCATGACGACAAGAGCAGACCCATCGCCTTAGTAAGGAGCACGCACATCTTGCACTTCCCGCAAATCAAAAGGCGGACTCAAAGCCCGCCGTTTCGATTCCTCAGCTTCGATTTTTACGAGCGTTGGAAGCCCGGGCAGAGCAGAGGCCCTACCCGGGCTTGAAGTTACTTCTTCTTGGCCTTCTTTGCTTTCTTCGCCTTTTTAGCTTTCTTTGCCTTCTTAGCCATAGCATCCTCATCAGGTTTAATGGATTTAAACGCGACACGAGGCATGCTCGGCGGAGGGCCAACCTCGCAACATCCTCGCAACCATCCGAACAGATTCGCGGCGCGCTGCCTCGTGCTGTCACGGCGGTGTCACGGCGTTATCCACAATTGTTGCGCGTTTGGGCCCGATTTCGCACAGAATTTGCAGAGTCGGCGGCATCCTTCGATGGCGTCGTTCGTCGAGCGTTGCGTTCGGCGCGTAGCGACAGGGTTAACGAGCTGCGAATGGAGGCCGCGCATCTGCTTCAGTCTGAAACAGACGCGGCGCTTTTTGCATTCATTGATTCAAAACCAAGGCGCCGATTGCCGCGCGCAATTGACAGTCCGTTAAGCGGCAAGGTCGCATTGTGGCTCGCAAGACCACGGGGATGGTCTGTAACAGGGACGGCGATCGAACGGGGGAGAGCGCGATGAGCGTTCTTGAAGCACGATGCTGAACATTCCGACGCTATGGATGGTGTTCGTCATCAATTATCTCGCGTTGGGCCTGATCTGGGCCTATGTCGCGCGCAGCTATCCCAAATTCCATGCCGCGCGCTTCTGGGCCGGCTCGTCATTTGTCGGCGCCGCGGGCGCGGCGGTGGCGACGCTGCACTTCCATTTTACACTGATGCTGCTGCCGCTGTGGGCTGGCGGCACGATATTGATTTTCGCCGCCTGCCTTGCCACGCTCGGCATCAAGCGGTTTTACGGCCAGCCGGTGCGTTGGCGCGGCAGCGCGCTGATCACCGGATCGAGCGCGGCGGCCGTCGCCTTCTTCATCTACGGATATGACAGCACCGCGATGCGGATTTTCGTCTATTCGCTCGGGGAGATGCTGCCCTTTGCGCTGTCACTGAAACTGCTTTTGTGGTCGCGCGACGGTCGCAACAGCCCGGGCGCGCGGCTCGCCGGTATTGTCACCATCGTGATCATCGCGCTCTACGGTTTTCGCGCCGTCGGCTATGTCGCCCATCTCGGCGGCGACTTCACCACGGCCAATCCCAATCCGCTGCAGTCGCTGTTGATGCTGGCGCTGATGTTCCTGTCGATGGCCTGGAATTTCGGCTTGCTGCTGATGGCGATCGACCGGCTGCGCAACGAGGTCGCCGATCTCGCGCTGCTCGACGATCTCACCGGCGTCGGCAACCGACGGCATCTCTTGCAGCGGCTGTCGGAGGAATGCGCGCGCTCCGAGCGCAACAACGAGCCTTTTGCGCTGCTGGCGATCGACCTCGACGGCTTCAAGGGCATCAACGATACCCACGGTCATGCCACCGGCGATGCCTGCCTGCAGCATTTCACGCTGATGGCGCAAACGCGCTTGCGGCCCGGCGACCTGCTGGCGCGCAGCGGCGGCGACGAGTTCTGCGTGGTGCTGCCGGCCTCCAGCTCGCGCGAAGGCGCGATGATCGCCCGCCGTATTCTGGCGGTGTGCCGCGCGGACGCCGAGCAATGCGTCGGCGTCGACGTTCCGATTGCGGCATCGATCGGGGTGGCGCAGTGGACCCGGGAGATGGGCGCGGTCCCCGACCGGCTGATCGCGGCCGCCGATCAAGCGCTGTACGAGGCCAAGAAGAACGGTCGCAACTGCTACGCCATTCATGGAGCGCCGTCGCCGCCGCTGGCGCCGGACTATGAGGCGCTGCTGGAGCAGGCCCTGCGCAAGACCGCCTGAGCGTGGTAGAGCGTTTTCGAGCGAAGTGGATACCGGTTCGCGTGAAGAAAACGCGTCAAACAAGAATCTGGAGCCCGTTCCGATTCCATCGGAACGGAAAAGGCTTCAGCAAGCCGCGTATTGGCGATTGCCCGGGACCGAAGAAGATGATTTTGCGGCTGCTCGCGGCGGTGGTTTGCGCCGCAATTGTTTTGCCGGCGTCTGCCCAGACGCCCGAGCTTGCCGCTATCGCGCGCGCGTCCGGCACGCCCGATATTCCCGGCCTGAAAATGGTCTGGCTCGCGCCGTGGGGTGACGTTGCAAAGGCTCATCCCTGGCGCAACATCATCGTGCATCGGACCGAGGGCCCGGCTGGCTCGGCCCGCGGCGGCGCGCTGGAGCAGCACAAGAACCCGACAAGGCGCGGCGTCACCGTCTGGGTCGAGACCGACGGCACGGTGTATTGGGCGGTGGCGGAAAACCTGGTCCCCACCCATGGCGACGGCGGCAACCGCAACGACGACAGATACATCGACAACGGCCCGACCTACCATCAGGTGATCGGCAGCAATTCGATCGGGGTGGAATTTGCCGGCAATTATCCCGACGTGACCCGTGAGGCCACCGAGGCGCAGGTCGCGGCGTGGCGGATTCTCGCGCAGGTCTTGCGGGCGCGCTACGGCATTCCGCTCGACCACGTCTATGCCCACAACTGGATCGATTTCAAGGACGCGCGCTATTGCGAGGGCTGCGCGCTCGCGACCATGGCGCGGCAATGGGGGGAGTAGCTTTTGGGGAATTAGCTTTCGTGCGCCTCGCCTAGATCGGCTGCTCCATCCAGCGGAAGATCCGCCTGATCAGGCCCGGACGGGGCGGGTGTTGCTGTAGCCGGATGTCATCGTCCTCGGGCTCGGCGATGCAGCGGTCGTAGAGATAGTCGTAGAACCTGAGATCGCTCGGCTTGGTGACGGTAAAATTCTCTTTCCCGATGAACACGGTGTATTGGTAGAAAAACGGTCCGATCCACGGACCTTCCGGCGAGGCGCGATCCTTTGATATCACGAAGTTCGACGGCTCCAGCCCGTGCGCAAGCATCGCGTTTTCAAGTTCGGGCAGCTGGCGCATGGACTCGGGGGAAAACCCGCCGACCGCCGATTGCAACCTAATCGCCATGATCTCCGCCACAATGTTTTAGCCGCGATGGTCGCGACAGTTTTTAGTCGGTCAATCGGGTCGCGCGGTTCAAGCCGCCCTGCCGCACCGCCGGTGTTCCGTTCTCGCGGGGATGACGTCGGGCTTTCGTTGGTCCAAAACAAAAAAGCCGGCGTTGCCGCCGGCTTTGATATTCTGTCCCAATGCCGTGAGACTAGAGCGCTGCTTCCAGCGCCTCCTGCTCCTGGCGGGCGATGGTGCCCTTGACCGCCGTCTGCACCTTTTCAAAGGCGCGGACTTCGATCTGCCGCACGCGTTCGCGCGACACGCCGAATTCGGCAGCAAGATCTTCCAGAGTCATCGGCTCTTCGGCCAGGCGTCGGGCCTCGAAGATCCGGCGCTCACGCGGGTTGAGCACGCCGATCGCGCCATGGAGCGCGTCACGGCGATGATCGAACTCCTCGTGCTCGGCCATCAGGGTTTCCTGGTTGGGCGAGGTGTCGACCAGCCAGTCCTGCCATTCGCCGGCCTCGCCATCGTCGCGAATCGGCGCGTTGAGCGATGCATCGCCGCCGAGGCGGCGGTTCATGTCGACCACGTCCTGGTCCGTGACGCCGAGCCGCTTGGCAATCAGCTTCACCTGGTCGGGGTGCAGATCGCCCTCGTCCAGCGCGGAGATCTTGCTCTTGGCCTTGCGCAGGTTGAAGAACAGCTTCTTCTGGTTCGCGGTGGTGCCCATCTTCACGAGCGACCACGAACGCAGGATGTACTCTTGTATTGACGCCTTGATCCACCACATGGCGTAGGTGGCGAGACGAAAGCCCTTTTCGGGCTCGAAACGTTTCACCGCCTGCATCAGGCCGAC
>JAGXAJ010000147.1 GCA_018971625.1 Pseudomonadota bacterium | reverse complement strand
CACGGAGCCGACCTTCGGATTGCCGGCGACATGGGTCGATGCCAGCCTGAAGGAAGAGGCCTCGCTCCAGGGCTACACCGTGGTCGATGCCGCCACCGTGCTCTCCACCCATCTCACCGAGCTGCTGAAGAACAACATGTCCGACCTGTTGTCCTACGGCGAAGTGCAGAAACTGCTGAAGGATCTGCCGAAGGAACAGGGCGAATTGCTCAAGGACATCGTGCCGAGTATGGTCACCGTGTCGGGCATCCAGCGCGTGCTGCAGCTTTTGCTGTCGGAGCGCATCTCGATCCGCGACCTCTCCACCATTCTCGAAGGCATCGCCGATGCCCTGGCGTTCTCGCGCAATCCCGCGACGATGGTGGAACATGTCCGCGCCCGGCTGGCGCGGCAGATCTGCGCGCAGAACACCTCGCACAACGGCTATCTGCCGCTGATCGCGCTTTCCGCCAAATGGGAACAGGCTTTTGCGGAGTCGCTGATCGGCCAGGGCGAGGAACGCAGCCTCGCGATGCAACCCTCAAAGCTGTCCGAGTTCATGACGGTGGTGCGCGACGCCTTCGAGCGCGCCGCGCGCGAGGGCGAGTCGCCGGTGCTGGTTACCTCGGCGGGGATCCGGCCGTTCGTGCGCTCGCTGGTGGAACGGTTCCGCGCGCAAACGACCGTGCTGTCGCAGGCCGAAATCCATCCGCGGGCGCGGCTGAAAACGGTCGGGGGCGTTTAACGCAATCGCGCGGACGAACCAGTTCCCGCTGTGCTTTTTCGCAACAGGCAAACGATTTATCGCCGGCACCTTTGAGCCGATCTCCGGCGGCCGAAACGGTGAGAGCTACAAGACACTGTAATAATTATAATATTCGACCCTCTCTGACCCACTTCTCGGCCGTTCACGTCTAATCACCGCTTTGTGATCCCCCCTTTGCGGACCCAAAGCCCAATCTCTACGTTTGCTGCAGGGAATGTTGAACCTGTCTGCGGAAGGCCGACACCAATCCGCAAGAGGCAGCGAGACGGCAGGAGGCGCCGATGAACCATTCGATTTACAGCGCAGACCGCACAACCCACCTCAAGATCGTGGTGGTGGCGCTTGTCGCCGGTATCGCTGTGGCGGGTTTCGGTATCTCGGCGCGTAGCACCGACGACGGTTACACCCAGACGGCGCGTGTGGTGAAGGCCGGCAAGGCTATGATGCTGACCAGTTCGGACGCATCTTTGGTCCGCTGAGGAATTTTGGAATTTTGTGAATTCACGCGGCTCTTTACCAGCCCCCCAAAGTCGCCACGTGAATATTTAGAAGACCCCAACTACCCCCAAGTTGACTACCGAAAACGCCCGCTCCCCACGGGCGTTTTCTTTTTTGCGCGAGTGGCAATCAGCGCGCCGCCGCAGGCGGCACGGTTTCGATCAGCTTTCCCGTAAAAACCGGTGTCGAATGCGGAACGCCGTCGGGCGAGCCGCCCGCCTGCTCGACCGTCACCGCATAAGTCGCCGCGTTGATGATGCTGGCGTCGTAGGAGGCCAGTGCCGGACTCGCATTGAAATCGCTGGCGCCAATCACGCCGAGCGAACGCGGACGCGGCAGCTTGTCGGAGATCAGCCACAGTTCAAAACTCTTGCCGGGCTGGGCATCAACGCCGACCTTGCGAACCGTGAAATTCTTCGTCGCGCCATCGACTGTCAGAATGAACGCAGGCGTCCCACCCTCCTTCTGCAACACTGCGACGTATTGCGCGGATGGCGCCACAGGTGCGGCAGGCGTCTTGACCTCGACCACCTGGGTTCGGGGCGCGGGACGAAGCGTCGCGGGAAGCAGATCCGGTTGATAGAGCCCGATGGTGACCATCGCGACGAGCGCGGCTGCGATCGCCGTCATCGCTGTCGCAACAGCGCGCCAACGCCGCGCCTGCCTGATGAACCGGATGACGTTGGAATTGTCCGCAGCAACGGCGGGCCGGGCGATTTCGGAAACGGGCGGCGCCGGCGCATTCGGGAGCACCAACGGCTGCTGCGCGCCCGAACCTCCGATCACGGCCTTGATGTTTTCCCAGATGAACGGCCGCGGCTCGACCGCCCCGACCATCTGATTCAGCGCTCCGAGCTTCTGTTCCCACGCCTCGACCATCGTCGTGAAGTTCTTGTCCACGGACATCATGGCCTCGACCTGCGCGCGTTCTTCGGCATCAAGTGTGCCGAGCGCGTATTCCGCGGCGAGCGCGATATGGTCTTCGCTGTAAGCCATATTATCTAGAGTCCAAGGCACTCCCTGATATCCATCATGCTGCGACGCAGCCATGTTTTGACGGTATTCACCGGCGTCTCGAACTTCGCCGCCAGTTGTTCCCGGCTCCAACCGTTGTAATAGGCCAGCAGCACGAGCTTCTGTCGGTCTGGTTCCAGCCGGCCGACGCACTCCAGCAAGCGCTTCAGCTCTTCACTCATTTCCCGACGCGCCAGCGGATCTGGACTTTCGGCGGCCACTTCCATGGCGGCCGGTTCCTCTTCGATCGAGGCCTCGCTGCGCTTGCGCACGATGTCGATCGCCCGGTTTCGGGCAATCGATGCCATCCACGTAATCGGCGACGACAGGCTGGGCTTGAAGTGCCCCGCGCTGTTCCAGATCCTGACGTAAGTCTCCTGGATGACTTCCTCGGCGAGATCCTGACGCCGCAAGATACGGAGTACCACGCCGAACAGTTTCGCGCGGGTGGCGAGGTAAAGCCGTTCGAAAGCGGCCTCGTCCCCCCTCGCTGCGGCAGCAATCAGCCAAACCAGCTCAGCCGGCGTCAGCATTCTGCATCCTTTCACGAGACCCGATCGCTTCCGATCGCGGCGGTATGTCAGGCCTGTCCTATCATACCTCGCGCCGAACGGGGCAACCACGTGGCCGCAGGTCTGTGCACATCAAAACGAAAACCCGGACCTTGCGGCCCGGGTTGGATGACGTTGCAGAGGGCTGACAGATGGAAGCGTCAGGCGACGGCTCCGATGCGGGAGCGCATCAGCCCGATCGAATCGAGATCGGCCTGTTCGCGGGCGTTCTCCTCGGCGCGCTCACGCGCCTGGTCGCGCTCGTCCAGAAGCTCGACCTTCTTGAGTTCCTCAAAGGCCTCCGCCAGCAGACCCCTGGCGTCTTCAAGCTGAATCCGCAATTCATCGGCCGAGCGGGTCAGGTTTTCGCGGCGCTGGATCGCGGCCTTGGCATAGGTCGGATAGGCGAAATGCGCGGGATCGTTGATCCCGGCGCGCTCCTGTTCAGTTTGAATTTCGCGCTCAAGGTCGACCGACATGCGCTGGAAATCGGCGATCATGCCCTCGATCTGGGCGACCCTCCGGCGCTTTTCATCGACCTGAAATTTCTTCAGACGGATGAGCGTTTCACGTGACTTCATCGACTCATACTCCCCAGAAGTCCCAATCCGAACGCGGGACCTAACCGGCCTCCCTCAAGGGACCCCGCCGGCATTTCAACTGTGCGGGGCGCATGATGGCGTGACAAAGTTAGCGTTCCGTTTCCAAACTGCCGAGGATTCGCTCGAGACGGCGGTAACCGTCACCTAAACTGGCCACTTCGTCCTTGGCTTGGCGCAGAAACCCTTCCAGCGGTTCATGCAGCCGGATCGCCTCGTCGACCTCGGGGCTCGAGCCCGCCCGATAGGCCCCGAGCCGGATCAGTTCCTCCATGTCGGCATAGGTCGCCATCACCTGCCGCCCTCGGGTGATAGTCGGCAAGTAGGCCGGATCAGCCGATTTCGGCATGGACCGGGACACTGATTTGAGAATGTTGATCGCCGGGAACCGGCCGCGCTCGGCGATCGATCGCTCCATCACCACGTGACCGTCCAGGATACCGCGGACCGCGTCTGCGATCGGCTCGTTGTGATCGTCGCCATCCACCAGCACCGTAAAGATGCCGGTGATGCTGCCCGCGCCGGTCCCGGGACCGGCGCGTTCCAGGAGTTTCGGCAATTCCGTGAACACCGTCGGAGTATAGCCTTTGGCGGTCGGCGGCTCGCCTGCCGACAAGCCGATCTCGCGTTGCGCCATCGCAAAGCGCGTGACGGAATCCATCAGGCACAACACGGACTTATTTTCGTCGCGGAAATATTCGGCGATGGCCAGCGTAAGATAAGCCGCCTGGCGCCGCATCAAGGCAGGTTCATC
>JAGXAJ010000146.1 GCA_018971625.1 Pseudomonadota bacterium | reverse complement strand
ACCCCCCACCCCGACCCTCCCCCGCAAGGGGGGAGGGAGAAAAAGGCCGCGCGTCTTCAACAAACACGCGCGGCTCCGAGGAAGCGCAGCGAGGCTTCAACGAATCCCCGCAACGCGAATTCGCGCCGGCCAATTACGGCACCTCGGCAACGATTCCGACGCTCGATCCGGAGCTGGCAAAACAGCTCGGCTTCACGACCGAGGAAGAAGACGCCGCCGCGCTGGCGCGGCCGCCGCGCAACAGGATGGAAGCGCTCGGCGTCGCCGCGACGGCGGACGCACTCGATGCGCTGATCCGCGACGGCCGGCCCGAATTCAGGGGTGAGGACGGCCAGCTCAAGGTGTGGACGCCGCATCGTCCGCCGCGCCCGGAGAAATCCGAAGGCGGCGTGCACTTCGCGATCAAATCCGACTACGAGCCGAAGGGCGACCAGCCGACCGCGATCAAGGAACTGGTCGAAGGCATCAACCGCAACGACCGCATGCAGGTTCTGCTCGGCGTCACCGGAAGCGGCAAGACCTACACCATGGCCAAGGTGATCGAGGCGACGCAGCGCCCTGCCCTGATCCTGGCGCCGAACAAGACGCTGGCGGCGCAGCTCTACGGCGAGTTCAAGAGCTTCTTTCCCGACAACGCCGTCGAATATTTCGTCAGCTACTACGACTACTACCAGCCCGAGGCCTATGTGCCGCGGACCGACACCTATATCGAGAAGGATTCCTCGATCAACGAGCAGATCGACCGCATGCGCCACGCCGCGACCCGCGCGCTGCTCGAGCGCGACGACGTCATCATCGTGGCCTCCGTGTCGTGCATCTACGGTATCGGCTCGGTCGAGACCTACACCGCGATGACCTTCGCGCTGAAGAAGGGCGAGCGCATCGACCAGCGGCAATTGATCGCCGATCTGGTCGCGCTGCAATACAAGCGCACCTCGGCCGATTTCGCCCGCGGCACCTTCCGCGTGCGCGGCGACGTCATCGACATCTTCCCGGCGCACTATGAAGACCGCGCCTGGCGCGTGAACCTTTTTGGCGACATCGTCGAAAACATTGAGGAATTCGATCCGCTCACCGGCCACAAGCAGGACGAACTTGAATTCATCAAAATCTACGCCAACTCGCACTATGTCACGCCGCGCCCGACCCTGGTGCAGGCGATCAAGTCGATCAAGTCGGAGCTCAAGCTGCGGCTCGACCAGCTCAACAACCAGGGCCGCCTGTTGGAAGCGCAGCGGCTGGAGCAGCGCACCACCTTCGATCTCGAGATGATGGAAGCGACCGGAAGCTGCGCCGGCATCGAGAACTATTCGCGCTATCTGACGGGACGCCGTCCCGGCGAACCGCCGCCGACGCTGTTCGAATACGTGCCCGACAACGCGCTGGTGTTCGCCGACGAAAGCCACGTCACCATTCCGCAGATCGGCGGCATGTTCCGCGGCGACTTCCGCCGCAAGGCCACGCTCGCCGAATATGGCTTCCGCCTGCCCTCCTGCATGGACAACCGGCCGCTGCGGTTCGAGGAATGGGACATGATGCGCCCGCAATCGGTCGCGGTGTCGGCGACGCCGGCGGTCTGGGAGCTCAATGAATCCGGCGGCGTGTTCGTCGAACAGGTGATCCGCCCGACCGGGCTGATCGATCCGCCAGTCGATATCCGCCCGGCGCGCACCCAGGTCGACGATGTGGTCGGTGAAATCCGCGCTACCGCGGCGGCCGGCTATCGCTCGCTGGTCACCGTGTTGACAAAACGCATGGCGGAGGACCTCACCGAATATCTGCATGAGCAGGGCATTCGCGTGCGCTACATGCACAGCGATATCGACACCATCGAGCGCATCGAGATCATCCGGGATCTGCGGCTCGGCGCGTTCGACGCGCTGGTCGGCATCAATCTGTTGCGCGAAGGCCTCGACATTCCCGAATGCGCGCTGGTCGCGATCCTCGACGCCGACAAGGAAGGATTTTTGCGCAGCGAGACCTCGCTGATCCAGACCATCGGCCGCGCCGCGCGCAACGTCGACGGCAAGGTGATCCTCTATGCCGACCAGGTGACGGGATCGATGGAGCGCGCCATCGCCGAGACCAACCGGCGCCGCGAGAAGCAGGTCGAATACAACACCGCCAACGGCATCACGCCGGAGAGCGTGAAGAAATCGATCGGCGACATCCTCAACTCGGTCTACGAGCGCGACCACGTCATGGTGGAAATCGGCGATCACGGCATGGCCGACGACGTGATCTCGATCGGGCACAATTTCGAGGCCGTGCTCGCCGATCTCGAAACCCGGATGCGCGAGGCTGCCGCCGACCTGAACTTCGAGGAAGCCGCGCGCCTGCGCGACGAGGTCAAGCGCCTGCGCGCCACCGAACTCGCCGTGGTCGACGATCCCACCGCCAAGCAACGCACGGTGCAGACCAAGGCCGGCGCCTATGCGGGCACGAGGAAATACGGCGACGCGGCGAATTTGCCCACAAACGCCGTCAAGAAGCGTGGCGCTGCTTCACCGCGCGGAAGCTCTGCTCCCTCCCCCCTTGCGGGGTCCGAGGCGAGCGAAGCTCGCTCTCGAAGTCGGGGTGGGGGGTCCACGAGTCACAGCCCCTCCAAAGTCCACAAGCCGCATCTCGACGAGATGCACGGCCCGGAATCCCTGCCCTACCGCGCCGACGGCGCGCGGCCATCCAAACCTTTCGGCGGCCAGAGCCGGATCATCCAGCCGACCGACTCGCGACAATCGGGCCCCGAATTCGGGCCCTCGCCGCGATCGAGCGGTGGAGCGCCAGGGAAACGGGGTGGGTGGAAGAAGAGGTAACATGAGCATCGCACTTAAATGAAGAGGTCGCCCCCGAAAGGCAGTGTGGAATGGTTTGAAAATTCCCGGCATCGATGCGTAGACCATTTGCGCGCGCTCCTCTCGCTTCAAATAGCCCGGGACAGTGCAATCGCGATTTTGCAATATCGGAATTCTCAGAGTGCACTGACCAATGCTGCGCTCCACTCCTCGTGTGTGATCGCATGCGCGCCCATTTACTTGTGCTTCGACAAGAAACGGCAAGATAACGTATCCTTTGAAGAGGTTAGCTGCGGTGCCTAGCTTTGATAAAGAACTGCACGCTCACATTTTGGATTTGCGCAATAAAATCATTGCTCATAGCGATTACGATATGTTTCCTTCAACGATATATGTGCAAACTATTGGCGATGAACGGCTTCCGCTCACATTGGGCGTCAATGTGAAAGGAATATTCGGGATTGAGTCTAGCGACTTGGCGCTTCGATACGAGAAGCACCTTTCCGTGTGCGTAACCGCCATCGAGCAAATGCTGAATGTCGAGTGCAAAGAGCTCGCTTCGGAAGCGCGAATTCATCCATCACAATTTCAAGAAACACACAACATCCCAGAGCATAAGAACGATGGAGTCACCCTCGATCTCACTTTCAGGAACCTTCCCGCACCTACAGGCCCCGCTGCCAGTGTCGACAACCCTGCGTTTCCCAAGGGGCTTGCTGAATACAGATACATTACCTTGAGGCATCAAATCTCACTTGTTGAAAGCGGAAAATACCGCTTCTCAGAGAATGGGATCGCGAAGGAAATAATTTTATCATTAGAATGAAAATGATGTTGTTCGGAGTAAGGCCAAGCCAGCAGCATGAAACTCGGCTTCGAAGAAACCCAGTCGTCTTATACCAGCGGCTCGCAAAATGCGCGCGTCAAAACTCGGGCGAAATGCGTCGCGGGAACGCGGACGCATATCCCATCGTCATCGTCCGCGAAAGCGGACGATCCAGTATCCCAGAGCCTCGATGCTCAAACGCAGAGGCCCTGGAATACCGGATCGCCCGGTCGAGGACGGAGCAATGGCTGTTTGACAATCAAATCAGAAATGGATGGTGAGTGACGATGACGTACGCTTACCCGCTCGTCATTCCGGAAGCCGCCCAGCGGCTGTCCGGAATCCATAATTCCGGTGTTAGTGTTCAGCGTCAACGAGGATCAACGAAGGTCGTCGGAGAAACATAACTACAGGGAGTATGGATTCCTGTATCTGATTGATTGTCACTGTCATAGTGGCTGCGGCGGAGATAGCTCGTTGGATTCCTGGTCGCCTGCCGACCGCAGTCCCGGCATGGGCGTCTCTGCCTGCTTTGTCTGATCGAACAGTCGCATGGGCGCC
>JAGXAJ010000077.1 GCA_018971625.1 Pseudomonadota bacterium | reverse complement strand
CTGAGCTATGTCGAGGCCATCCTGCGCGTCTACAATCAATACGGCCGCCGCGACAACATCTACAAGGCGCGCATGAAGATCCTGGTGCATGAACTCGGTATCGAGAAGTTCGCAAGGGAAGTCGAGGAAGAGTGGCTGCAGATTCGCGACAGCACGCTGAAGCTGGATGATGCCGTGATCGAGGAAGTCCGCTCGCGCTTCAGCTATCCGGCTTACGAAAAGCTGCCGCACATGCCGGACGAGCTGAAAAAAGCCACGCATGATCCGGCATTCGAGCGATGGCGGAAAAACTCGGTGTTTCCGCACAAGGCACCGGGCTACGCCATCGTGACGTTGTCGCTGAAGCCGGTTGGTGGACCGCCCGGCGATGCCACGGCCGAGCAGATGGACGCGATTGCCGATCTCGCCGACAAATATTCCTTCGGCGAAATCCGGGTCGGCCACGAGCAGAATTTGGCGTTGCCTCACGTCCCCCGACGCGATCTGCCGGCGCTGTGGAAGGCGCTCGACAAGATCGGCGTCGCAACTCCGAACATCAACCTGGTCTCCGACATCATCGCATGTCCGGGGCTGGATTATTGCTCGCTTGCGAATGCGCGCTCGATCCCGATCGCGCAGGAATTGACGCGGCGCTTTGCCAATCGCGACACCGCCGAGCTGATCGGGCGGCTGCACATCAACATCTCCGGCTGCATAAATGCCTGCGGCCATCACCATGTCGGCCACATCGGCATTCTCGGCGTCGAGAAAAACGACGAGGAGTTTTACCAGATCACGATCGGCGGCCGCGCCGACGAGAATGCCGAACTCGGCGCCCTGATCGGGCCCGCCGTGAAATACGGTGAAGTCGCCGACGTGATCGAGGATATCATGGAAGCCTACCTGGCGCTGCGCGCCCGTCCCGACGAACTGTTCGTCGACACGGTGAAGCGGCTCGGCGTCGAACCATTCAGGGAGCGGGTTTATGCCACTCGTTAAGGGCGGAAAAATCGCCATCGATGCGTTTGTCCGTGTTGCCGACGATGCGGAACTGCCGGATGGCGGCGCACTCCTGATGTCGGCCGCACGTTTTCTCGAGAATCCGGAGGCGATTTCACGCCGGCCGGGAAAGATCGGCGTGATCTGGCCGAACAACCGCGACGTCGACGATCTCGTGCCGCATCTCGACCGGCTCGCCGTCGTCGCGCTGGTGTTCCCGACGTTTCGTGATGGCCGGGCCTACAGCCAGGCACGGCTGCTGCGCGAACGTTACGGGTTTCGCAGCGAACTGCGCGCCACCGGTCAGGTGCTGCGCGATCAATTCGTATTCATGCTGCGCGCCGGCTTCGACGCCTTCGAGGTGAAAAAGGAGAGTGACGCCGACGCTTTCACCAATACCGCCGGGCGCTATTCGGTGTTCTATCAGCCCACCGGCGACGGCCGTCTCACGGCGCTGCACCAGCGGATGCAATTGCGCCACTCACAGGCTGCGAGCCAATGACGGTGCCTGGCAATCAAGTGACGCAGGACGCTGCAGCGAGTCAGCCCGGTTTGCCGCCGGCCGAAGAGCTTGACCGCGCGCTTCGACACGCCGCGCCGACCGAAATCATAGCCATCGCGTTGCAGACGGTCGGCCGCGAGCGGCTGGCTTTGGTCTCTTCGTTCGGCACCGAGTCGGCCGCGCTGCTCAAGCTGATGGCGGAAGTCGATCCGGCGATTCCGGTAGTCTTTCTCGATACCGGCTGGCTGTTTGAGGAGACGCTGGCCTATCGCGACGACCTGATCGCGCGGCTTGGCTTGCGCGATGTCCGTTCGATCAAACCGCTCGAGCAAACCCTGTCACGCGAGGATCCGGACCGCGAATTGTGGTTCTCCGATCCGGACGCATGCTGCCGCATTCGCAAGGTCGAGCCGCTCAACCGCGCGCTCGCGCCGTTCAGCGCATGGATCAACGGCCGCAAGCGGTTTCAGGGCGAGGCACGCGCCGAAATCCCGGTCGTCGAAGCAGATAGCGGGCGGCTGAAATTCAATCCGTTCGCCAATGTCTCGCGCGAGGACATCGCCGGCATTTATGCGTCGGCCGGCCTGCCGCCGCATCCGCTCGCCGCCAATGGCTATTTGTCGGTCGGCTGCATGCCCTGCACCAGCCGCACCGCGCCCGATGAAGATCCCCGCGCCGGTCGTTGGCGCGGCCGCGCCAAGACCGAATGCGGCATCCACACGGTCAAGGCTACGTAAAGCTTCCTGGATAGACGAGAACGCGTCACTCCGGCCCCGCGAGCCATCGCGAATCCAAAGCTTATCGGCGCAATGTCCCGGTTTCCGCCCTGCGCGCAGCTCGGAGTCACACCCCCAAATTCGCCCCGGCGTTCACCATTCAGCCACGGTTGGTATGCAACAACGGCGGCCAATTTGGGGGAATTCCATGATGCGGGCGATCATCGCCATCTTCGGACTTTTGCTGCTTGCCGGCTGCGCGGCCGAGAAGCCCGTCAGCGAATTGCCGGCAATGTACGTCAACATGGCCGAGCCCGGCGCACATCTCGATTCGGAGGTCGCAGCCTCGATGATCTCGCAATACCGGCAGAACAATGGTATTGGCGCGGTAGTGATCGATCCCGAATTGATGCGGCTTGCGGAATTGCAGTCGCAGGCGATGGCGAGCAAGAACAAACTCGATCACGACGTGCGGGCGCCGCTACCCAAACGCCTCAGCGAAGCCGGATATCCCGCGGCGCTGGCGGTCGAAAATGTGTCGGCCGGCTACCACACTTTGGCCGAGGCCTTTTCGGGCTGGCGCGACTCGCCGCCGCACCGGGAAAACATGCTCAAAAATGGCGTCACAAAAATGGGCATCGCGGCGAGTTATGCTCCAAACACCAAATACAAGGTGTTCTGGACGCTCATTCTTGCATCATCCGACCCGCGATGACTTCAGCGTGATGTGCTGGTTGGGCCGGCTGATTGACGCCATCGCGAAGTCTCGCCACGCTGCATTGGTCTCCAGCTGCCCGCCGATGGTCATGACGGATATTTCCAGTCCCGCTCCAGCCACAAGTCCGGTGAAAGCACAGCGCGTGCTGGTCCTGCAGGGCGGCGGTGCGCTCGGCTCCTACCAGGCCGGCGCCTATCAGGCGCTGTGTCATCATGATTTCGAACCGGAATGGGTCGCCGGCATCTCGATCGGCGCCATCAACGCCGCGATCATCGCCGGCAACGATCCGCAGACGCGTGTCGCCCGGCTGAAGGAATTCTGGGAGATGGTCTCTGCGCCGGTGCCTTGGAATCCGATCGTCAGGGACGACTACGGCCGCACCGCGTTCAACGATGCCAGCGCCGCTCTGATCGCGACCTTCGGCGTCCCTGGCTTCTTTACGCCGCGAATTCCGCCGGCGCCGCTGTGGCCGCAGGGCAGTCCGCAATCCCAAAGCTATTACGACACCGCGCCGCTTCGCAAGACGCTGGAGCGGCTGGTCGATTTCGACCGCATCAACGATCTGAAGACGCGATTAAGCGTCGGCGCGGTCGGCGTGACGTCGGGCAATTTGAGCTATTTCGATAATATCGAGTTCAGCCGGCTGGGCAAGAAGATCGGACCCGAGCATATCATGGCGTCCGGCGCGCTGCCGCCGGGCTTTCCTTCCATCGAAATCGAGGGCGAGCATTATTGGGATGGCGGCATCGCCTCCAACACACCGCTCGATTACGTCCTGGATGAAGAAGTCGGCAAGGATCTGCTGATCTTCCAGATCGATCTGTTCAGCGCGCGCGGTCCGTTGCCAACGTCGCTGCTAGGGGCGGCGGAGCGCGAGAAGGACATCCGCTATTCCAGCCGCACCCGGATGAATACCGACAAGAACCGGCAGCTTCACAACGCCCGCAAGGCGGTGCGGGCGCTGATCGAAAAATTGCCGGAGGATCTGAAAGACGATCCGTCGGTGGTGCATTTGCGCGAAGCCACCAGGCAAAACACCGTCACGGTGGTGCATCTGATCTATCGCAGCAAGAATTACGAATCCTCTTCCAAGGATTACGACTTCTCACACGTCGGAATGGTCGAACATTGGGAGGCGGGCGTGCGTGACGTTCATCTGTCGATGCGCCATGAAGACTGGCTCGAGCGGCCGCAGTCCGGCGAGACCATGACCACCTATGATCTCACGGGTGACGGTACCAATCCTCCCGGCGGCAAAAAGGAGTAACGAAAATGGGCACGTTGACAGGCAAGACGGCGGTGGTGACCGGCTCGACCAGCGGCATCGGATTGGCATATGCCCGCGCGTTCGCCAGCGCCGGCGCCAATATCGTGCTCAACGGCATGGGCGCGCCGGCCGATATTGAAAAAGAACGCTCCGCGCTCGAGACCGACTTCAGGGTCAAGGCGGTGCATTCGCCTGCCGACATGACCAAGCCGGTGGAGATCGCCGAAATGGTTGCGTTCGGCGAGAAGACCTTCGGTTCGGTCGACGTGCTGGTCAACAATGCCGGCATTCAGTTCGTGTCGCCGGTCGAGGAATTTCCGATCGAGAAGTGGGATGCCATCATCGCGATCAATCTGTCGTCGGCGTTCCATGGCATTCGCGCCGCCGTCCCCGGCATGAAGAAACGCGGTTGGGGCCGCATCATCAACACGGCGTCGGCGCATTCGCTGGTCGCCTCGCCATTCAAGTCGGCCTATGTGTCGGCCAAGCACGGCATCGCCGGCCTCACCAAGACGGTGGCGCTCGAGCTTGCGACTTTCAAGATCACATGCAACTGCATCAGCCCCGGCTATGTCTGGACGCCGCTGGTCGAGCGGCAGATTCCGGATACCATGAAGGCGCGCAACATGACCAAGGAACAGGTCATCAAGGACGTACTCCTGGATGCGCAGCCGACCAAGGAATTCGTCACTTCCGATCAGGTCGCAGCGCTGGCGCTGTTTTTGTGCGGCGACGACGCGGCCCAGATCACCGGCGCCAATCTGTCGATCGACGGCGGCTGGACGGCGGAGTAGGGGCAGCTTGGGCTTTCAAGTTCTCGTCATGCCCGGACTTGATCTGAAGGCCATGACGGGTGAATGGTTGGCGCTTAGTCCCGCTTACCGAAGGCCAGCACGTGCAGGCCGAGCCGCTGCCGCACGATCCAGAACAACAGCACGGTCTCGAACACCAGCGAGATCGAGGTCGCTGCCGCGGCGGCGTGGCCGCCAAAGCGCGGCACCAGTATGAAGCACAGCACGACGTTCACGACAAAGGCCAGCGCGTAGGCCAGCGCACAGATGTGCTGGTGGCCGAGCATGTTCAATAGCCGCTCGACCGGGCCGATCGCCGAGCGCACCACGAGACCGATCGCGGCGATGAACATGATGTCGTAGCCGGCGACGAATTGCGCTCCGAACAGCCATAACAGCGGTTTGCCGAGTGCCAGGAGCAGCAGGGTCGCGGCCAGTGACGGCCAGAACGTCCATTTGATCGCATGCGCGACATAGGCCGACAGCCGCGGCTTGTCGCCGAGCGCATGATATTCGGCAAAGCGGTGCGCCGTCGTCGCCGACATCGCGTAGTGAATGAACGAGACCAGCGCCAACGTCTTCACCACGGCGAAATAGACGCCGACTTCTTCGGAGGAGCGAAACTGCTGCAATACCAGCACGTCGGTATAGGACAACAGCAGATAAAAGCTTTCGACCAGCAGGATCGGCAGCGAGATCGCAAGCCAGCCACGGAAATCATAGGCCCTGGAGCCCGGTTCGATATGGCCGGCAAGCCGGCGGTTCAGCACGATCATCTGGCCGACCATTGCGATCCAAACCGCACCCGCGCTCGCCAGCATTGCGACGGTGGCGCCGAGGCGCAGACCGAGCGCAAGGGCGCCGGCGGTCAGGCCGACGATCAGCACCTGCCGGACCACGAATTGCGGCATCAGGCCGAGCCGCATCCAGTCGTGCGATCGCGCGATGCCGTCCTGGGTGTTGGCGACCACGAAGGCGGGCAATGTCAGGCAGCCGATGTAGAGCGGCATGATCTCGACGGCGTTGATCCACGGCGACAGCAGTTTGACCACGCCCGCCAGCAGCACCGATACAACGGTCGACACCGCGAGCGTCATCCAGCGGCTGCCGAACAGGAAGCCGCGCAGCAGCGCGTGCTCGCCGCGGGTGCGGTATTCCGGAATGATCTTTTGCGCTGATACCGAGATGCCGAAATCCATCATGCTGCCCAGCAGCAGCACCCAGGTCCAGACATAAACATAGATGCCGTACTCCGAACCGCCCATCCAGCGCGCCAGCAGAATCTGCGACAGATACGCCAATGCCGCACTGACAACACGAATGATGAAGATGATGCTGGCCAGTCGCCTGGTCTCCGAGGCTTCGCTGGAGCCGCCGAGCAGACCGCGCGATCTCGCGCGCAGCCGCGCGATCATGCCGTTAGCCGAAGCTGGTGCCGATTGCGCGTCCATCACGGCCACGGTGGAAATTCCAAAGGAGCTCCGCACAAATGCGGCGATCCTTTTCGCCTAGCAACGATTCGTTAAGATTTGGTTGGACGGGACCTTGCCCGGGGCTATACGCCGACGTCATGCCGGCTGCGTCCTTTGCAGACCCGGTAACGACGCTGCGCGTCAATTCAAATTCGTATTGAACTCATACGAGCGTTCGGCGCTGACCAGCGTCAATTTAATGGCGGCGCCGTCGGGATTCGTGCCCGGCGGCACGCCGTCAAGCTCGAACGAGAAGCGCTTGACGCCGGGCGGGCTCTGTTTGGCGAGCTTCGGCACCGGCAGGGCCCAGTCCGGCGTCGGCCCTTCGACGAACAGGTCGACGTTAGCGGCATCGGCGGGGGCGGCAACGTCGACCAGTACCGTCGATTTTCCGTCGCGCCTGACATCGCGGATGGTGAGCGGATTGGGATCACCGATATTGGCTGGCTTGGGCACCGTATCCAGCGCGGCGAACAACACGCTGTCCTCGGTGCTGGCGACACTGGCGAAGGTGAGCTCCGGATTGGCTTCGACGGGAATGCAAAGCTTCTCGCACACCGCGTAATTGACCGCGGCGCGCAACGTCACCGGCTTGTCGGCATTTTTGGCGACGATGCGCAGCGGCAGCACGATCTGACCGTGATAGCCGAGCGATTGGCCGCCAGCGCCATCATCGAACTTGGTCGGCGCCGGCCACAAAATGGTCACGGCCTCGACATTGTCCGATTTGGAAAAGTCGAAGCGCGGCGGCACACCGGAATCTCCAGCCGTACGCCAGTAGGTTTTCCATCCGGGCTCTAGCTGGAAGGCGATGCCGCCGAGCAGGACCGCGCCGCTGCGCGAACCCGCCAGAAGCCTGACAGCGGAGTGCCCATTCCGCAACCAGGGCGACGCGTCCTGGGCGCGCGCCTCGACCGTGAGGGACGACAGAAACAGGGCTGCGGAGAGGCCGAGCGCGGCGCGCATGGGAACCATCGTGATCATGCGCGTCTTTACCGCCATGTGGATCGACAAACCATTGAATTGCTTGTGATGTATTCCAAAGTGCAACGGCCGGCTTGATTGACAGAACTGCCACCCAATATCAGGATATGCGAAAACAGGAGAGTCCGTTGCCAATGGACCCTGAAGACAAAAAAACCAAGCCCTTGCGTCGCAAGGTCGCCGGTATCGGCGACAATTCGGCGACGGGACCCGGCTATCTCGATGGCCAGATCCTGATCGCGATGCCGGTCATGGACGATCCGCGGTTTGAGCGCTCGGTGATCTATCTTTGCGCGCACTCGTCCGAGGGTGCGATGGGCATCATCGTCAATCGTCCGGCCGGCAGTATCGATTTTCCCGGATTGTTGGTTCAGCTCGATATCATCAAGCGGGCCGACCAGATCAAGCTGCCGGAAACCGCCGAGTCGATGAAGGTTCTGCGGGGCGGGCCGGTCGAGACCGGGCGCGGCTTCGTGCTGCATTCCAGCGATTTCTTCATCGAGGACGCGACATTGCAGATCGACAACGGCGTTTGCCTCACCGCAACCGTCGATATTCTCCGAGCGATCGCGAAAGGATCCGGACCGAAGCACGCGATTCTGGCTCTGGGCTATGCCGGCTGGGCTGCTGGCCAGCTCGAGAACGAAATCCAGCGCAATGGCTGGCTGCACTGCGACGCCGATGCCGACCTGATCTTTGGCGGCGACGCCGATGAAAAGTATCTGCGCGCGCTGCGCAAGATCGGTATCGATCCGGGCATGCTGTCGGCGGAAGCTGGCCACGCATAACGGCATTCACGCGATGCGAATTCCGACGTCAACTCGCGCACGCAGGGACGACACCAGCTAAATTGTCTCTTGCTCCGCCGCCTGGGCCACCGTTGGCACGTGCCTGCGACCGTGGCGCGGCGCATGTCGCGGGCTGCGGACTGGTCGTAGCGGCGAACGCGATGCATGGTCTGCCGATTGTCCCACATCACGAGATCATGCAGCGTCCATTTGTGGACGCAGACGAATTCGCGAATTTGCGCTGCGTGCTCGGTGAGATCGCGCAGCAACGCGCGTGCTCCCCGCACCGGCATCCCGACAACGCCGGCGGCATGCGACAGATAGAGCGGCTTGCGGCTATGCACCGGATAGGTTCGCGCCAGCCGCTGCAATACCGGTTTGAACATCTGCTTTCGCGAGCGCGGGCATTGCTGCTGACCGCGTCGCTGGCCGCTTGCGTGCTCGTTCAAGCCTCGTGGTCGATGGCAAGTTGATTTTGCGGGCAAAGGAACCGGAATCGGCCTGATCGGTTACATTCGCTGAACAGCAGGAGTGACCGCGATGGACAAGGATCGAATTGCCGGCTCGGCAAAGGACTTCGCCGGAAGAGTGGAAGACGCGGTCGGCGATGCGGCCGAGGACGCGAAAACCCGGGCCTCCGGCCGGATGCGCGAGGCCACAGGAGCCGTGCAGAATCTCTACGGCCAGGCCAAGGATGCTGCGCGCAACGTCGGCGATGCCGCGAGGGATGCCTATGAGAACAGCGGCGATACCTTGCGCGATGGCTCGCAGGCGGTCGCGAGGAAAGTGCAGGACAACCCGCTTGGCTCGCTGCTGGTTGCCGGCGGCATCGGCTTCGCGCTGGCGCTATTGATGACGCGGCCGCCGCGCCGTCCGCCGCCGCG
Organism: Pseudomonadota bacterium; assembly: GCA_018971625.1. Lineage (GTDB taxonomy): Bacteria > Pseudomonadota > Alphaproteobacteria > Rhizobiales > Xanthobacteraceae > Bradyrhizobium. The sequence goes on along the minus strand of JAGXAJ010000077.1, from coordinate 11,952 downwards.
CTGGCGCTACTACGGCTGAAACGTCGGCCACGCCGTACCGCTCTCTGCCGATGCTGCGTCATGCAGCCGGTGAACTACCGCGCGAAGAATTCAGGCGCCGAGGCCGAGCGACCGACGGTCGCCGGCGGGTGGGGCACGCGCGGACCCGACGGCGGGGCAGGTTGCGGCTGGCGCGCCGCACCGCGGAAGCCGAAGAAATTCCCGAACGGTGACGATTGGGCTGGCCGGGCGCTCTTTTTCGGCTTTGGCGGCGCGGCCGGGGCGGGCGCCGCTGTTCCTTCGGGCGTTGCATTTGCAACCGGCGTTTCGCCCTTGGCTTGTTCGTGTCCGATCTCGCGGCGCGGCCAGGCAAAATCATCTGCGCGGCCGGCGGGGGGTACGAGCGGTTCACCCTTGACCAGCGTGCGCGCGGCGAGCGCATCGACCGGCGCGGGCCGCGATCCGGGGCCGCCAAGCAATTGATCGGTGCTGACCGAAGACGCCACCAGCGGCACGATCGGCCCGGCAAGCGGACGTGGCGCAGGCTGCCCCGGCTGCGCATTGGTATCGGGTGTCGCCGGCTCGGTCGGCAGTGCGATTGGACCGGAGCGCGCCGCCAGGAGCCGCGTGACTTCGTGCTCGACATAGTGCGCCAATTTGCGGGCGCCGGCCTGGGTGAAATACACGCCGTCATAGGAACGCAAGCGGCGGATCTGGCCTTCGAAATCCGGGCCCTGCTGCAGGAAGCGACCGGCTTCGTCGACAAAGCCATCCCAGATATCGACATAGGTAATGCCCGCCTTGCCGGCGGCATCACGATACAGCGCATCGAGGAACAGCATGTCCGAGGTCGCCCTGGCGCCGCGCACCGCGGGAAGCCCGACCCACACCACCGGCACGCCCTTGGACTTCAGCACCCCAATCAGTTCCTCGATCTTCTTGGTGTAGAGTTCGACCCAGCGTTCATCGCGGAATTCATAGAGGCCGTTCGGCGTGCGCGCCTTTTCGGGCGTGATGACCGGCGGTGCGTCGTTGTCGGCATCGTCCTGCGGCAATTCGGTATCGACCGCCTTATTGTCGGGCTTTGCGGCTTCCGCCGCCTCGCCGGGCTTGCTTCCATCAGCGGCGGGTTTGGTCCCAGCGGCAGCTTTAGCTTTGGCGTCTTTTTTCTCGCCTTTTTTATCCGGCTTGCCTTCGGACTTTTCGGCCGCCGGCTCCCGGATCGCGATGCGGTCGTTGAGGCCGAGCATCACCACGATCGCGTCGGGCTTGTCGGTGGCGAGGAAGCCCTTGGCGGCGGCGGCCCAATCGGCCGGATCGCCCTTGGGCTGATACCGGATCAGGCCCGAGGTCGCCTTGAACCGGCGGATCACGCCCATATCGGGCCGATCGGCATAGGCATCCTCGAGGCCGTAAGCGAGCCAGTCGGCCATGCCGTCGCCGAGCACCATTATGTTGTGCTGGGGCGGCGCGGCCGCGGGATCGCGCTTTTCCGGCGGTGGCGCCTTGGAGTAGTCCTCGCGGATCACCCGCCTGGGCTGCTGCTGTGGCTGCTGGAACGGCGCGAACAGCTCGCCGCCGAACCAGCCGCCGCCGCGAGGTTGGGGCCGCGGAGGTCCGCCGAAATTGAAAAACTGCGCCGAAGCCGGCCCCACCACCCCAAGCAACAGCGCAACCGCGACCGCGATCAGCGGGCCGGCATCGGTGAACACCCGGAGAAATGATCTTGGTCGGGCCATGCGCATCGGTCGGGAACAAGAAATCTGGCAACCGCCATACTCGCGGAATCAGGCCGCAAGCAGGCGGATTCCGCTAGTATAAGTCGGGTATCGGCCGCTTCCGTCAAGGGCGGCCGGAAAATGTCCCGTTCAGGGTTTACCGCGCAACGGAACGGCTCGCCGAACGCTGGAGCTGGGGTATCGGAAGCCAAACCGGCGTTAATCAGCGCCCGCGGAGCCGGTCCAGCACATCGGAGGAGGCAAATCCGTCCGCAGGCGCCCCGATCGAGGCCTGGAAGCTGCGAAGCGCGTTGCGGGTCTCGGCGCCGAACTGGCCGTCCGGAACGCCGCGGTAGAAGCCGCGCTGGGCCAAGAGCTGCTGCAATTCCAGCCGTTCGTCGCGCGATAGCTCGCGTTCCTGCCGCGGCCAGGGCTGCACGAATGGCGCGCCGCCGCGAAGCCGGTCAGCGAAATGGCCGATTGCCAGCGCATACGCCTCGGCCGGGTTATATTTCATGATCACGCGGAAATTCTGCAGCATCAGGAAGCGAGGCCCCTCGGCCCCGGCAGGAGCCAGCAGATAGGCCTTCTCGGCTGGGTGGGGAAACGGCTTGCCGTCGGCGTGCCGGAGGCCGAGCTGCTCCCATTGCGCCAGCGTCATCACCTTGGCACGGTCGGCCAGCATATAGTTGAAGCTTTGGGGCACCGTGACCTCGTAGCCCCAGGTCTGGCCGGGCTGCCAGCCGTCCTTTTTCAGATTGTTGGCGGTCGAGGCGATCAAATCGGCGGGATCGTCGACCGCATCGCGGCGGCCATCGCCATCGGCATCGACCGCATAACGTTTGAAGGCGGTCGGCATGAATTGGGTCGGCCCGAACGCGCCGGCCCAGGAGCCGCGCATCTGTTCGGGCCGCAGGTCGCCATGGTGCAGGATTTCCAGGGCTGAAAGGAACTCTTCCCTGAAATAGGCCTGGCGACGGCCGATGCAGGCCAGCGTCGCGGTCGATTGCAGCACGCTGCGATCGCCCATCTGCGTCGAATAATTCGATTCGATGCCCCAGATCGCCGCCACGATATAGCGGTCGACGCCATAGGCTTTTTCCGCCGCATCGAATTGCGGCTTGTATTTGGCGAGGATCTCGCGGCCCTTGGCGAGCCTGTTGTCGTTCACCAGGATATCGAGATAGTCCCAGATCGATTTGGTGAATTCAGGTTGCGAGTCCATCAGGTCCATGATGCGCAGATCGGGCGTCAGCCCGGCGGTGAAACGCTGGAAACTTTCCCGCGAAATGTTGCGACGCGCCGCGTCGGGCCACATCCCCGCGACGCAGCGGTCGAAATTGGCAGCCGCCTCGCGGATTGCGCTCGCCGTCATCAGGGGATGGCCGGAGGCGCCGTCCTCGCCGCTCCAGGGCAGCGCTCCATTGCTGCTGGGGGAGGCGGCTGAGCCAGGCTGTGAAGTTGTCGGGACGGCCTGGTTTGCCGTCTGATTTCCTCTGGCGGTTGAGCCGGTGAAAATGTTGTTGAGGAAGTTGAGCGGGCCGCCTCCGCTGGAGGACTGCGCATGCGCCCTGCCGCCGATCAGCAAGGCCGCCGCCAGCATCAATGCGGCGCTTCGCTTGTTCGCCAAAAATCCCGTCCGTTCAGTCATGTTCTATCCGTCGTGGCAAAACCCCCTGTTGCAGGAGGCCCTGTCGCGGTTTCCACCAGCTTAACAAAGGGTGGGTTTTGTTGGCAGAATTGTTTGCCAGCTTGGGGCCAATAGTCCCCGGGAACCGCACATCCGCCTTTGTTCGCGGCCGCAAACCGGCTACCAATTCGCCGTTCCAACCCGCTGCTACCACCTGCCGCCAGAAGGCCTGACGACATCCCTATGAAAATCCGCAAAGCCGTCTTCCCGGTCGCCGGCCTCGGCACCCGCGTCCTGCCCGCCACCAAGGCGATGCCGAAGGAAATGCTCACCATCGTCGATAGGCCGCTGATCCAGTATGTGGTCGACGAGGCAAGGGAAGCCGGCATCGAGCATTTCATTTTCGTCACCGGCCGCAACAAGGGCGTGATCGAGGATCATTTCGATCGCATGTACGAACTTGACGCGACCCTCGCAGCGCGCGGCAAGAAGGCCGAGCAAAAGATTTTGGCGCGCGATCAGCCGGAAGCCGGCGCCATGAGTTTCACCCGGCAGCAGGCGCCGCTCGGCCTTGGCCACGCGGTATGGTGCGCGCGCGACATCGTCGGCAATGAGCCGTTCGCGGTGGTGCTGCCCGACGAGTTGGTGCTGAATACGCCGGGCTGCCTCAAACAGATGATCGAGGCGGCGGCCAAGCTTGACGGCAAGTCCAATCTGATCGCGGTCGAGGGCGTGCCCGAACATCTCACGCATCAATATGGAATCTGCGGCGTCGGCAAGCGTCACGGCAGCAACTTGTTCGAGGTCGACGGCATGGTGGAGAAGCCGCCCAAGGGCACCGCGCCGTCAAACCTGTCGATCACCGGGCGCTACATCCTGCAGCCGGAAATCTTCGAGATCCTCGAGATCCAGGAGCGCGGTGCCGGCGGTGAGATCCAGCTCACCGATGCCATGATCGGGCTCGCCAAAACGCAGCGCTTCTACGGCGTCGAGTTCGAGGGCGAGCGGCATGATTGCGGTTCGAGGGCCGGCTTCCTCCGTGCAAATATCGCCTACGGCATGGCGCGCGCCGACCTGCGCGACGGCCTGTGCGCGGTGATGAAACGCTATCTGGAGAAGTGATGGCCAAAAACGGCCAGCGTCATGCCACCAGCGTCAGCCGTGGACCGGCCGCCAGGACGGAGCAGTTGCGCCCATTGGCCTTGGCGGCATAAAGCGCCTTGTCGGCGGCACTGACCAGATCGGCCCAGTGGGGGGCGGCGGTCGGCATCAGGCTGGCGATGCCGATGCTGACGGTGGTGGCCTGCGGCTCTTCGGCCCATGCCTCGACTTTCAGGCGGATAGTCTCGGCGACTGCCAGCGCTTCCGCAGGCGAGAGTCCCGGCAACAGCACTGCGAATTCCTCGCCGCCATAGCGCGCGATGCAATCGCTGGCCCGGTGCACCGAATCCGAAATGCAGATCGCGACGCCGATCAGCACCTGGTCGCCGGCTTGGTGGCCATGGGTGTCGTTATAGGCCTTGAAATGGTCGGCATCGATCATCAGCAGCGCCAGCGGCGTGTTCTGCCGCGCCGCACGTCGCCACTCGAGATCGATGGTGGCGTCGAATTTGCGCCGGTTGCGCAGGCCGGTGAGCGCGTCGGTGGTCGCGAGTTCTTCGAGCTGATCTTCGGCCTTGGCGCGGCGGCCGATTTCTCGCGCCAGGAACAGCGTCACGCCGAGCACGAACGAGATCAGCGCCATGAGGATCGCGCCGATCCGGGTGGCCTCGGTGCGCCACAGGCTTAAGATGCTGGTCCAGGTCTTTCCGACCTGAACCACCAGCGGGGAGGCGCTGTTGTGCCAGACAAAAAGCCGGGTGATGCCATCGACCACGCCTGGCCTGGAATAGGAGCCGTCAGGCTCGGACAAGACCCGGTCGATACCAGGCGCACGCTTGATGCTTGCCGATGACGTCGAGGTCGAATGGCGTCCGCATGATGATGGTGCCATCGCGGCGCAGCACGGTGATGATGTCGTCGGCGCTGAGATGGAGGCGGCCGAACAGCTCATGGAAATAGCTGAAGCGGATCGAGCCCGCGACCACGCCTAGGAAGCTGCCGTCCCGGCCCGTGATGCGCCGGCTCAGTACGATGGCATAGGCGCTATGATGCAGCATCGGCCGGCTGACGAACAGGCCGGCATCGGGCTGATCGCGGTGCACCTTGAAGTACTCCTCGTCGGCGCGGTTTTCGGGCACGGGATCCAGGGTCGAGGCGTCGATGGTCAGTCGCCCTTCGGCGTCGAACACCTGGATCGCCCCGAAATGCTTGGCGCTCGCTGCCTGGTCGAACAGGATCAGATTCCGCAGCGGTTTGCTGAGTTTGGAGACCTCCGGAATTACCATGTTGTCGGCGACCGCGCGCAGCGAGAGGTCGTAGAGCTCGATATTGCGGCCGATATCGGTATCGATGCTGGCGGCGAGATTCTCCAGGGTCCGGCGGGCTAGTTGCTCCTCGCCACGGCGCATGTCGAGCAGGACGCTGGCGCAGATCGCGGAGAAACCAAGCACCGTGACGACGGAAAAAATGACCAGCAGCTTGGCGGATAGCCGCCGAGGCTGACCGGTCTCATTCCCGCGTCGCCTGAAGATCATCGATCGCTCCGATTCCGATCAGATGCGCACGGAATCGTTGCGGCACGCTTAAGTAACGACAACGATGTGCTAATAAGTTAACGGCAGGTTGCCGAAGTTGCGTCAATTCGCGCGCTGGTTTGGGATCAGGTGAAAGCACGATCAGGGCGCGACAGCTACAACCGGGTATTCAAGTGAACGACTACGACGCGCTGCGTGATTATTTGAAGAAGCAGATCCTGCCTGAATTCGTCCTGCGTTTCGACCAGATCGAGGAAATCATCGATGCCACCCTGCCACGGGCGGCGCACCGGGCGTCCTGGTGGGAAACGCTGCGCAGCCCGCAGGAAAAGATGCCGCAGCGCGAGGCCTGCCTGGCCGGCGGCTATATCGCGACCCGGCTCGCCGACGGCAGGAGCGTGCGCTTCAAGCGAATGAAGTGAGGGGATGGATGGCGCGCAACCGGCGTGATGCGGAAGCGTGCCCTCAGCTCGCCGCTTCCAGCCGTTCTTCGGTCAGGAGCCGCATCGCGGCTTCGGCGTCCATCGGCTCGCCAAAGGCGAAGCCCTGCGCGTACTCGCAGCCGAGCTGATAGAGCTCGACCGCGTCGGAATCGGTCTCGGCGCCTTCAGCCACCACATCCATGCCGAGATCGTGGGCGAGCGCGATGATCGATTTCAGGATCACCGGCCGGGTGCCGCGGCTGGTGGTGCGCACGAACGACTGATCGATCTTGATGGTGTCGAACGGGAAACGCTGCAGATAGGCCAGCGAGGAATGGCCGGTGCCGAAATCGTCCAGCGACAATCCGGTGCCCAGCTCGCGGATGCGCGTGAGCATCTGGGCGGCGTGTTCCGGATTTTCCATCACCAGCGACTCGGTCATTTCCAGTTTCAGCGTGCCGCGCGCTACCGATGAGCGCGACAGCACGGTGCGGATGTCGTGGATCAGATCATGCCGCAGCAATTGTCGCGAGGAAACGTTGACGCTGGCGAAGATCGGCTCGCGCGAGCGCATCGCGCGCTGCCAGACGGCAAGCTGCCTGGCGGTCCGGTCCATCACGAACATGCCGAGATCGACGATCAGGCCGGTCTCCTCCGCGATCGAGATGAATTCGGAAGGCGACATCCGGCCGAGCTTGGGATGATCCCAGCGCGCCAGGGCCTCGAAGCCGGCGATCGAACGGTCTTCCAACCGCATGATCGGCTGATACAGGATCGCGATTTCCTCGCGTTCGATGGCGCGGCGCAATTCGGATTCCAGCGTCAGCCGGTCGGTCTTGCGGGCGCGCATCGCCGGCTTGTAGACATCGATCCGGTCGCCGCCGATGCGCTTGGAGTGATACATTGCAAGCTCGGCGTCCTTGATGATTTCCTCGGACAATTGCGTCTGCGGATCGGACAGCGCGAGACCGATCGAGGCGGTCAGGAAAATTTCGCGGTCGTTGAAGGCGATCGGCGCGCGTATCGTCTTGCGGATGGTCTCGGCGAAGGCGGTGATCCGCGCCGGATCCTGTTCCGACATCAGGATCAGGCCGAACTGGTCGCCGGCGATTCGCGCCAGCGTGTCCTGCGGTTTCAGGATCCGGATCAGCCGCCGCGCCAGGGTCAAAAGGATCGAATCGCCAACCGCGATGCCGACGGAATCGTTGACCTGCTTGAAGCGATCGAGGTCGATCACCATCAGTGTCGGCCGCAGGTTGGGCATGGTCTTGGCGAAATTGGCCACTGCACCGAGCCGGTCGATGAACAATTTGCGATTCGGCAAACCCGTGAGGTTGTCATGCACGGAATCGTGCAGCATGCGCTCTTCTGCGTTCTTGGTCTCGGTGACGTCGGTCAGCGTGCCGACCACGCGCGATACTTCGCCGTCAGAGCCGACCACCGGGCGCGCTTTCAGCGAGAACCACATGAAGTGGCCGTCGGGGGTGCGCAGGCGGAAGTCCTGCACCAGGCGGCCGCGGCGCTGATCGAGCACGCTGTCGAGCGCGGCGCGGAAACGATCCTGATCGAGCGGGTGAAGCACCTCGAGCCATTTCGCGGCAGGGCCTTCCAGCGTGCCGCGCTTCAGGCCGAGCAGGCTTTCGGTTTCGGAACTGGTGAACACCTTGTCGGCGGAGACGTCCCAGTCCCAGATCAGGTCACCGGAGCCGGTCAGCGCCAGCGCGCGGCGCTCGACGTCGGAAACGACCCCGGGGGTCGAGCTGCCGCCGGCAAAGGCGTGCTGCATCACGGTGAAGCCGATCAGCATCACGATCAACACCAGGCCGCCGAGCAAAGCGGGACCGACGATGTCGTTGGTGACTGAACCTGCGATCGTCATGCCGGCTGCGATCACCCAGACCACCAACAGGAACCAGGTCGGAATCAGCAGCACCGCGCGGTCGAAACCATGCGTTGCGAGATAAACGATCAGCGCGAAGCCGGCGAAGGCGATCAAGACCAGCGACATCCGCGCGATGCCGGAGGCAACTGCCGGATCGAACAAGGCGAGCCCCACCAGCGAACTGAGGAAGGCGAGCCAGCCAACCGTGATGTGGGAGTAGCGCACATGCCAGCGGCTGAGATTGAGATAGGCGAACAGGAACACCAACAGCGTCGCGGCCAGCACTGCCTCGCCCGCCGCGCGCCAGACCCGTTCGGCGTTGTTCGACATGTCGAACACTTTGCCCCAGAAGCCGAAATCAACGCCGATATAAACCAGCACCGCCCAGGCCAGTGCGGCGGCGGCCGGAAACATGATGCTGCCCTTGACCACGAACAGGATGGTCAAGACCAGCGCCAGCAGGCCGGAAATGCCGATCACGATGCCCTGATACAGCGTGAAGGAGTTGACCTTGTCCTTGTATGCGTCGGGCTCCCACAGATAGAGCTGCGGTAGCTTATCGGTACGCAATTCGGCGACGAAGGTGACGACGGCGCCCGGATCGAGCGTGATGCGGAAGATGTCGGCGGTGGCGCTCTCCTGGCGCTCAGGCCGATCCCCGGTCGACGGCGTGATGGTCGCGATGCGCGACAGTCCGAGGTCGGGCCATAGCAGGCCCGAAGACACGATGCGATAATGCGGTGCGACGATCAGACGGTCGAGCTGGTCGTCGGTGTTGTTGGCAAGCGCGAACACCACCCAGTTCTGGCCGCCTTCGCGGGCGCGGACCTCGATGCGGCGAACGATGCCGTCGGTGCCTGGCGCAGTCGATACCTGGATGCGATCGGTGTCGCTGTGCTGATGCTCGAGCACGCCGGTGAGGTCGATCGCAGGCGCGTCACTGCGGACGCTGACGGCGTCGAGCGCGCGCGCGGGAGTCGCGGCGGCAAAAATCATGAAGCCCAGCGCAACAAGCGCAAGGCACCTGATCAGACGCAAAGTCCGTTCTCCGCTTTCAGCAGTCGCAGGCGTGACGAGTGGCCCTAGCGATAAATGACATGAAAGCGAAGCGAATCAAAGAGTTTCGCTCGCCGTTCCACCGCAAGCCGTTAAGCGAGCAACACAATTTTGCCAATATGTTCGCTGCTCTCCATCCGGCGGTGCGCATCGGCGGCTTTTTCCAGCGGGAATGAACTGTCCATCAGGGGTTTGACGCGCCCTTCGCGCAGCAGCGGCATCACCTTGGTCTCGACCGCGGCGACCATGGCGGCCTTGTCCGCATTACTACGGGGGCGCAGCGTCGAACCTGTGTGATGCAGCCGTTTCACCATCAGCTTGGCGAGCGCGATGGTGGCTTTGGCGCCGCCGAGCAGGGCGATCTGGACGATTCGTCCGTCGACCGCGGCTGCGTCGTAGTTGCGCTCGACATAGTCGCCGCCAACCATGTCGAGGATGACCTCGCAGCCCTTGCCGCCGGTCGCGGTCTTGACCTCGGCGACGAAGTCCTGGGTCTTGTAGTTGATGGCGTGATCGGCGCCGAGCTTCTTGCAGGCCTCGGCTTTATCCCGCGATCCGACAGTGACGATCACCTTGGCGCCGAAAGCCTTGGCAAGCTGGATCGCCATGGTGCCGATGCCCGACGAGCCGCCATGGATCAGAAGCGTCTCGCCGGCTTTCAGTCCGCCGCGCTCGAATACGTTGTGCCATACCGTCATCAGGGTTTCGGGGATCGCACCGGCTTCCTCGATCGACAGGCTTGAGGGTACTGCCATCGCCTGGGCATCCTGCGCGATGCAATATTGCGCATAACCACCGCCGGCGACCAGCGACATCACCTTGTCGCCAACCTTGTGCTTTCTCGCATCGTCACCGATGGCGACCACTTCGCCGGCGACTTCAAGTCCAGGCAGATCGCTGGCGCCTGACGGCGGAGGATAGCTGCCGGAGCGCTGTGCGACGTCGGGACGGTTGACGCCGGCGGCTGCGACCTTGATCAGGATCTCGTCCGGGCCAGGCGCCGGCACCGCGCGGGTTTCGGGCACCAGCACCTCGGGACCGCCGGGCTTGCTGATGCCGATCACGGTCATTTGCACGGGCAGCTTTTCCATGATTTGTCCTTGCGAAACGCGCAAAATCGAGTGGCATGTGCTTAGCCAGCCGCGCTCCGACTGGCAACCGTTTCAAAACCATTCGAGCTTGAGGAGGAGACCGCATGGCAAGCGAGGATGACGACAAGCCACGAAAGAAAGTCAGCCACGAGATCGGGCAGGATCTGTCGCTGCTGTCGGTTGAGGAACTCGCCGGGCGCATCGCGCTGATGAATTCCGAAATCGAGCGGCTGCAGGCTGCGATGACCGGAAAGCGCGCATCGAAGGATGCGGCGAACAGCTTTTTCAAATCGTAGGTCGGCCATTGGACGAGCGTTCGCGGAGCAGGGCGGCGCGGCAACGATCGCAAAGGCTTTGCAGGAATTTCATTCGGCCAATGACCGACATGGCAAACGAAGTCTGAATAAATCCGTTCGTTTACGACCCGTTAAGCTTTCTCGATTATGACTTGGATTGTCCTCTTTTGGACACCGAGTGGCTCCTGTCCACTCTGTTTGACGCCTCCCTGTTATCAACTTCAAAAGCCGCCGGAAACGGCGGCTCTTTTTTTGCGCCGCGGCACGACGCTGGAAACCATAAAAAGTCTTGTAGCTGGACTCTCGTTCCCGGGCGCGCAATGATTTGTTCATCATAAGCCGGCGCGTGAAGCCGGCCGCGTAAATCGTGCGTGAGGCGCTAACCATGTCGGACCGTTTGCAAGGTGAATCCGCTCTGGTGCAGTTCAGCGAGCGGCTGACCAACTCCGCGGCGTTCGGCACCTTGTTCCGGGAAGGCATGGATCTGGTCGAGGAGACCGCAGCCTATCTCGACGGCGTTGGCCGGATCGAGGCCAAGGCGCTCGATCGGGCGGTGAGCCTGACTTACGCCACCGAAAGCATGCGGCTGACCACGCGGTTGATGCAACTGGCCTCCTGGCTGTTGCTGCATCGCGCGGTCAAGGAAGGCGAAATGACGCTAACCCAGGCCAATCGCGAAAAGACCAGGGTCAAACTCTCCGCCGCCGACCCCGGCGCGGCCGATATGATCGAAAAGCTGCCGCCGCAATTGCAGGACTTGATCGCCCGCTCGATGACACTGCAGGCCAAGGTTCGCCGTCTCGATGTCACCATCCATGCGCCGTCGACCGAACGCGCTGCGGTCGGCAATCCACTGGCGCCGCATCTCACCCGCCTGAAGGCGGCATTCGAGAATTAAGCGCGCGCATCCGTTTCCTCGCGCTCCCAAACAAAAGCCCCGGCGCGAGCCGGGGCGTATTGTTGGTGGGAAAGCAGACCCGAAAGGTCTTAATCCTTCTTGAGGAAACCCGAAAACTTCTTCTGGAACCGCGATACGCGACCGCCGCGGTCAAGAATCTGCTGCGCGCCGCCGGTCCAGGCCGGGTGCGACTTGGAGTCGATATCGAGGTGCAGCTTGTCGCCGGCCTTGCCCCAGGTCGAGCGGGTCTGGTACTCGGTCCCGTCGGTCATCACGACCGTAATCATATGATAATCCGGGTGAATTTCTGGTTTCATGGCGTATCCTTCGGCGCGCCGGCGCCT
>JAGXAJ010000011.1 GCA_018971625.1 Pseudomonadota bacterium | reverse complement strand
GCCACCGTCACGGTGGACGGCGTGGCGTTCTTCCAGGTGTTCAACGCGGCGAAAGCGAGCTACGAGGTCGCCAATCTCAACCAGGCGATCATCGTCCTGACCATGACCAATATCCGCTCGGTGATGGGCTCGATGGACCTCGATCAGGTGCTGTCGCATCGCGACGAGATCAACGAACGTTTGCTGCGCGTTGTCGACGCCGCGGTCTCACCATGGGGATTGAAGGTCAACCGCATCGAGATCAAGGACATCGTGCCGCCCACCGACCTCGAAGCGATGGGTCGCCAGATGAAGGCCGAACGCGTCAAGCGTGCCGACATCCTGCAGGCGGAAGGCCAGCGGCAATCGGAAATTCTCAGGGCCGAAGGCGCCAAACAGGGCCAGATCCTGCAGGCCGAGGGCCGCAGGGAAGCTGCCTTTCGCGATGCCGAGGCGCGCGAGCGCTCGGCGGAAGCCGAAGCCAAGGCAACCCAGATGGTCTCTGAGGCGATCGCCAAGGGCGATGTCGCCGCGCTGAACTATTTCATCGCCGACAAGTACATCAGGGCGTTCGGGCAATTGGCGGACTCGCCGAACCAGAAAGTCATCATGCTGCCGATCGAGGCCACCAGCATCCTTGGATCGCTCGCCGGTATTGGCGAGATCGCCAGGGCCACCTTCGGCGAAAGCGCCGCCTCCGCACAGGCTGCCGCCCGCCGCGCCTCGGTGCCGAGCGCCGGCCCAACCCTGCCGCCGGTGGCGCCGCCGAAGTAGACGAGTTGTTCGATGGCGGGATGGGCCGGGAACAGGTTTTGATAAGAGGGCTCGTGTCATGGCCGAGATGTTTTCGACGCTGGGCACCTGGAACTGGCTGGTTTTCGGCATCATCCTGATGGCGCTGGAATTGGTGGTGCCGGGCGTCTTTCTGTTCTGGCTGGGGCTGGCCGCGCTGCTGGTCGGACTATTGTCATTTGCGATCCATCCTGGCAGGCGCAAATCCTGATGTTTGCGCTGTTCTCGGCCGCGGCGGTGCCGCTGTGGCGGCGCGTTGCGCGCTCCACCAATTCCGTGAGCAAGAGCAATCCGTTCCTGAACAAGCGGGCCGACGCGCTGGTGGGCCGGGTGTTTACGCTGGAAAAGCCGATCATCGACGGCTTGGGCACGGTGCGGATCGACGATACGGTCTGGCGCGTCGCCGGCCCCGATACGCCGGCCGGCAGCCGCGTGAAAATCGTGCAGGCGGATGGCGCAAGCCTGACGGTGGCGGCGGCGTAGCTATTGTCATCATTCGGGCTGGTGCAAGAGGGCGCCCGGAATGACGGCCGAATTGAATGACGGCTGAGCTTTTACGCCACGCCGGCGCGGAGCAGGTCGTGCAGGTGCACGATGCCAACGGGCTTCCTGGCGTCGGTCACGATCAGCGCGGTGATCTTCGAGGAATTCAGAATTTCCAGGGCTTCGCTGGCGAGCAAGTCGCGGCCGATCGTCTTTGGATTGCTCGTCATCACGTCGTCGACCCGCGCGGTCATCAGGTCCGGCCGCATGTGGCGGCGCAAATCGCCGTCGGTGACGATGCCGACGATGTGTCCGCCGGCATCGACGATGGCGACGCAGCCAAAACCTTTCGACGACATCTCGACCAGCGCGTCGGACATCTTCGTGCCGAGCGGCTTGAGCGGCACCGCCTCGCCGCTGTGCATGAGGTCGCGGGCATATTTCAGCATCGCGCCAAGCTTGCCGCCGGGATGCAGCACGCTGAAATCCACCGAGCTGAAGCCGCGGCCCTCCAATAGCGCGATCGCCAGTGCGTCGCCCAGCGCCAGCAGCATCAGGGATGAGGTGGTCGGCGCGAGGTTGTGCGGGCAGGCCTCGCGCGCCTTCGGCAGTGTCAGCGCCACCGTGGCGGCCTTGCTCAGCGTGGAATCGGAATCCGCGGTCATCGCAATCAGCGCGATCCGGAAACGCGTGGCGTAGGTGATCAGGTTCAGCATCTCCGGTTGCTCGCCGGACCACGACAGCGCGACGATGACGTCGTCGGCGGTGATCATGCCGAGATCGCCATGGCTGGCTTCGGCCGAATGCACGAAGAAGGCCGGCGTGCCGGTGGACGCAAAGGTGGCGGCGATCTTGCGCGCGACATGGCCCGATTTGCCCAATCCGGTGACGATCACGCGGCCCTTGGCCTCGCGGATCAGCTCGACCGCGGCGGCAAACGCCGTCCCCAAGGGCCCTTGCAACGCCGCGGCAAGGGCGGATATGCCGCCGCCCTCGGCGTCGAATGTCCGCAGCGCCGATTGAATGGCGGCGTTCGCGTGCTCGGTACCGGATGATTTCGCCATCAGCGGTTTCGTCTGGGCCATGTCTTGTTCCAGGGGAGTGCGGGCCGATCCGGTAAGGTCCTTCCTAGCATGGCCGGCTTGGCGATGCGACGCGGGACGGGCCGTTCTCAACGGCTCATTAACCACATTTGTTTTAACTCTATTAACGACGTTTTCCTCATGCAGCGCTCCTGCGCGGCGGAACTCGATACGTCAAGCGTATGAATTTGTTGGAGTATTTCCATCGTGATGTCGGGTCCAGCAACGGGCCGCCGCAGCTGCGTGTTCAGTTTACGCGCGTTGTTGGCATGCCTTGTGCTGACTGCCTGGAATGGGACCAAGGCAGAGGCTCAAACGCTGACCCCTGATATGCTGCGGCCGGTAGCCGGCGGCTTCGTGTCGCCGCAGGACCTGCCGTTGCGCAAGCTCGCGGTCGATGACGGCACCAGCGATTCCGCCGGCGATGCCATCATCGATGACGGACGCAGCAACAGCAATGCACCGGCAGCATCGCGCGTCGGACAGGTTCCCGAGTACGGTCTGCCGCCCGCGAGCGGCGCCGCCGATTCCGGTTTCGACTCGCTCAACCGCACGCGCAAGAAGCCAAAGCTCCATCCCGGCCAGCCCAAGCCGAAAGCGCCGGCCGGTCCGGGCAGTCCGGTGCCTGCGCCGCCGCCGGTCGATCGCGCCGGGTATGCACGGCTATCGGTGCCGCCATCGCAATCCGCCAACAAGCCGCCGATCCCGCCGGCGATGGCGGGCACTGTGACCGGCCAGCCGCCGCGCACCCGCCTCAAGGTCGATGACGACCCGTTCGGCGCGGTCGGCGATTACGCCGGCAGCTTCCTGATCAAGTCCGCGGTCGAACTCAGCGGCGGCTACGATACCAATCCGGGCCGCACCAACGTGCCCAAGGGCTTGCCGTTCTGGGTGGTGGCGCCGGAATTTCTGGCGGTATCGAATTGGGATCGCCATGCGCTGGTCGCCGACCTCAGGGGGTCATTCACCGGCTACGGCAACAGCCTGCCGCCGACCATCGACGGCGCAGTCTCTTCGGCGCCGACCGATGTCAGCCGGCCAAACTTCACCGGCCATATCGACGGCCGCGTCGATGTCACCGAGGACACCCATATCACCTCGCAGGCGCGCCTGCTGGTCTCCACCGACAATCCGGGCAGCCCGAACGTGCAGGCGGGACTTGCCAGATACCCGATCTACACGACGCTCGGCGGCACGTTCGGGATCGACCAGAATTTCAACCGCCTGGATATCGCCGCCGGCGGCACCGTCGATCGCACGGTGTACCAGAACTCGACTTTGACCGACGGTTCGACCTCGACCAACGACGACCGCAACTTCAATCAGTTCGGCGGCCTCAGTCGCGTCAGCTACGAACTGACGCCCGCGGTAAAGCCATTCGTCGAGGTCGAGGGCGACAGCCGCGTGCACGATCTGGCGCTCGACCGCAACGGCTTTGCCCGCGATTCCAGCGGCGGCTACGCCAAGGCCGGGACGACGTTCGAATTCTCACGCCTGCTGACCGGCGAAATCTCGATCGGCTATGCGGCACGCGAATATGTCGATCCGAGGCTCGACCCGCTGCAGGGTCTGTTGACCGCGGCGTCGCTGACCTGGACCGCAACGCCGCTGACCACCGCGAAATTCTATTCGACAACTTCGATCGACGAGACCGTGCTGCCCGGCACGTCCGGCGTGCTGACGCATACCTACACCGTCGAAGTCGATCACGATTTCCGCCGCTGGCTGACCGCGATCGGCAAATTCACCTACGGCACGCTCGACTACCAGGGCGATGGCCGCACCGATACGACCTACTCGCTCGAAGGCGATCTGGTCTACAAGATGACCCGTAATCTCTGGATCAAGGGCACGCTACGCCGTGACATCCTCGATTCCAATGTCGCGGGCGCGAGCTCGGCCTCGACGGTGGTGATGCTGGGTGTCAGGCTGCAGAACTGAGGGCGGCGCCCTTCGTCATGGCCGGACTCGATCTGACCATCACCGCGGCAAATTCGTCGTGCCCATCAAGAACTGATCGATCGCGCGAGCGCAGAGGCGGCCCTCGCGGATTGCCCATACCACCAGTGACTGGCCGCGGCGCATGTCGCCGGCGGAGAATACGTTGGGCCGCGAGGTCTGGTAGTCTGCGGTGTTGGCGCGCACGTTGCCGCGCTGGTCGAGGTCGACGCCGAGGGTCTTCAAAAGCCCCTCATGCACCGGATGCACGAAACCCATCGCCAGCAGCACCAGTTGCGCCTCGAGTTCGAACTCGCTGCCGGGGATCGGCTTGAACTTGTCGTCGACCTGCACGCAATGCAGTTTCGCCACCTTGCCATTGTCGCCGGAGAATTTCTGCGTCAGCACCGCGAATTCGCGCCGCGCGCCTTCGGCCTGGCTCGACGAGGTCCGCATCTTCAGCGGCCAGTTCGGCCAGCTCAGTCCCTTGTTCTCGTGCTCGGGGGGAGCCGCCATGATCTCGAGCTGCGTGACTGACTTCGCCCCTTGCCGGAACGAGGTGCCGATGCAGTCCGAGCCGGTATCGCCACCGCCGATCACCACCACATGCTTGCCGCCAGCGAGGATATCGGCGGCATTGCCGAGCGGTTCGCCGGAGACGCGGCGGTTCTGCTGCGGCAGGAAATCCATCGCAAAGTGAATGCCCGCGAGATCGCGGCCGGGGATCAGAAGGTCGCGCGGGGCTTCCGCGCCGCCGGTTAAGGCCAGCGCGTCGTAATGATTGAGCATCTCGCGGGGGTCGATCGCACCTGCGCTCGCGCCGCCGACCGGTGCACCATAGTGGAAGGTGACGCCCTCGGCTTCCATCTGCGCCACGCGGCGGTCGATGATGTGCTTCTCCATCTTGAAGTCGGGAATGCCATAACGCAGCAGTCCGCCGGCCTTGCCGTGCTTCTCGAACACATGAACCTCGTGGCCGGCGCGTGCGAGCTGCTGCGCGCAGGCGAGGCCTGCCGGCCCCGAGCCGATCACGGCGACCTTCTTGCCGGTCTTCTGCGAGGCGACTTCCGGCTTCAGCCAGCCATTGTCCCAGGCGCGGTCGACGATCGCGCATTCGATGGTCTTGATGGTGACCGGGTTGTCATCGATGTTGAGCGTGCAGGAGGCTTCGCACGGCGCCGGGCAGATGCGGCCGGTGAATTCCGGGAAATTGTTGGTCGAATGCAGATTGCGCGAGGCTTCTTCCCAATTGCCCTGATAGACCAGATCGTTGAAATCGGGAATCTGGTTGTTGACCGGGCAGCCCGGCGTGCCTGGCGCGACCGAACCGGTACCGTGGCAATAGGGGATGCCGCAATTCATGCAGCGCGCGGCCTGATCGCGGGTGTCTTTCTCACTCAGCGGAAGGACAAATTCCTTGAAGTGCTTCACGCGCTCGGCGACCGGCGTGTACTTGCGATCGTGACGCGCGATCTCGAGAAAACCGGTAATCTTGCCCATTACACCCGCAGCCTCAAACTTGAATCATTGCCATTGCCGCGTGCAAAGGCGCGCTCCCTCTCCACCCAACTCGGGTTTACCCGAGTTGGGCACCCGAGATAGCGAAGTCGGATATATCCGACTTCGATGGGAGAGGGTTGGGGTGAGGGGGTACAGTCTATCGATAGGCCGTAACCCCTCACCCGGATTGCATCTTGCGATGCAATCCGACCTCTCCCGCGGGAGAGGTGACAAGCGCGTCTGCCCGACACAATATTCATCCCGCCGTCTTACGCCCCGATCGCGATCTTCGGTTCGGCGCCGGCGTTGGCCTTCAATTCCTTCAGCGCACGGCGGTACTCCACCGGCATCACCTTGCGGAATTTCGGCAGCCAGGTCTTCCAGTTCGCGAGAATGTCGGCGGCGCGTTTCGATCCCGTCAGCCTGGCATGGCGCGTGATCAGGATGTGCAGCCGCTCCACGTCGGAGTCGAGCAGGTCCTTGAACACGTCGACCCGACCATGGGCCTCGAGGTCTCCGGTGTGGTGGTAGGTGTTCTCGTTGATCATCTCTTCCGACAGCACCGGTTCAAGCTCGACCATCGCCATATTGCAGAGCTTGTCGAAGGAGCTCTCTTCGTCCAGCACATAGGCGATGCCACCGGACATGCCGGCCGCGAAGTTGCGCCCGGTCTTGCCCAGCACCACGACGATCCCGCCGGTCATGTATTCGCAACAATGATCGCCGGCGCCCTCGACCACGGCGACCGCGCCGGAGTTGCGTACCGCGAAGCGTTCACCGGCGATGCCGCGGAAATAGCATTCGCCTTCGATCGCGCCGTACATTACGGTGTTGCCGACGATAATCGATTCCTCCGGCACGATCCCGGAGTTGGCCGGCGGCCGGACGATGATGCGTCCTCCGGACAGACCCTTGCCGACATAGTCGTTGCCTTCGCCCTCGAGATCGAAGGTGACGCCGCGCACCAGCCACGCCCCGAACGCCTGTCCCGCGGTGCCCTTGAGGCTCACTTGAATCGTATCGTGTGGCAGACCGGTATGGCCATAAATCTTCGCCACCGCGCCGGACAGCATTGCGCCGGCGCTGCGATCGGTGTTGTTGATCGGCATCTCGAACTTGACCGGCGCGCCGCGGTCGAGTGCGGCCTGCGATTTCTCGATCAGCTTGCGGTCGAGCACGGCTTCCAGATGATGGTTCTGGCTTTCGGCATGATAGATCTTCTGCCCCGGCGCTTCCTTCTGGCGCACGAACAGCTTCGAGAAGTCGAGCCCCTTGGCCTTCCAATGCGCCACCAGCGTCGACTGGTCGAGCATCTGGGTCTGGCCGATCATCTCGTTGAAGGTGCGGTAGCCGAGGCCCGCCATGATCTCGCGCACCTCCTCGGCGACGAAGAAGAAATAGTTGATGACATGCTCGGGCTGGCCGGTGAAGCGCTTGCGCAGCACCGGATCCTGGGTCGCGACGCCGACCGGGCAGGTGTTGAGATGGCACTTGCGCATCATGATGCAGCCGGCCGCGATCAAGGGTGCCGTGGCGAAGCCGAATTCGTCGGCGCCGAGCAGCGCCCCGATCACCACGTCGCGTCCGGTGCGGAACCCGCCATCGACCTGCACCACGATGCGGCTGCGCAGCCGCTCGCGCACCAGCGTCTGGTGGGTCTCGGCGAGGCCGATTTCCCATGGGGAGCCAGCATGCTTGATCGAGGTCAGCGGCGAGGCGCCGGTGCCGCCCTCGAAGCCCGCGATGGTGACATGATCGGCGCGCGCCTTCGCGACGCCAGCGGCGACCGTGCCGACGCCGATCTCGGAGACCAGCTTGACCGAGACCTGACCGTCCTGGTTGACGTTCTTGAGGTCGTAGATCAACTGCGCGAGGTCTTCGATCGAATAGATGTCGTGATGCGGCGGCGGTGAGATCAGGCCGACGCCGGGCGTCGAGTGCCGGACGCGCGCGATGGTGGCATCGACCTTGTGGCCGGGCAATTGGCCGCCTTCGCCGGGCTTTGCGCCCTGCGCCATCTTGATCTGCATCATGTCGGAGTTGACGAGATATTCCGTGGTGACGCCGAAGCGGCCGGAGGCGATCTGCTTGATCGCCGAGCGCATCGAGTCGCCGTTCGGCATCGGCTTGAAGCGATCGGCTTCCTCGCCACCCTCGCCGGTGTTCGACTTGCCACCGATCCGGTTCATGGCGATCGCCAAAGTCGTGTGCGCCTCGCGCGAGATCGATCCGAACGACATTGCGCCGGTGGCGAAACGCTTGACGATCTCCTTGGCCGGCTCGACCTGGTCGAGCGGTACGGGCTTGCGCTCGGCGGTCTTGATCTTGAACAGGCCACGCAAGGTCAATAGCCGCTCGGACTGCTCGTTGAGGATTTTTGCGAAGGCGCGGTAGCGCTCCAGCGAATTGCCGCGCACTGCATGTTGCAGCGTGGAGACGGATTCGGCGGTCCAGGCATGATCCTCGCCGCGGGTGCGGTAGGCATACTCGCCTCCGACATCGAGCGCGGTCTTGTAAACCGGAGCCTCGCCGAACGCGTCGGCATGACGGCGCGCGGTTTCCTCGGCGATTTCCGCCAGTCCCACGCCCTCGATGCGGGTATGGGTGCCGGCGAAATATTTCGCGACAAAATCCGCCTTCAATCCGACCGCGTCGAAGATCTGCGCGCCGCAATAGGACTGATAGGTCGAGATGCCCATCTTCGACATCACCTTGAGCAGGCCCTTGCCGATCGATTTGATGTAGCGCTTGACGATCTCGTAGTCGTCGAGCGAGCCGGGCAGGCGATCCTTCATCGCGATGATGGTCTCGAACGCCAGATACGGGTTGATCGCTTCGGCACCATAACCGGCGAGGCAAGCAAAGTGATGCACCTCGCGCGGCTCGCCGGATTCGACCACGAGGCCGACCGAGGTGCGCAATCCCGTGCGGATCAAATG
The DNA here is from genome assembly GCA_018971625.1 of Pseudomonadota bacterium. GTDB lineage: Bacteria > Pseudomonadota > Alphaproteobacteria > Rhizobiales > Xanthobacteraceae > Bradyrhizobium. Next base: position 62,352 of record JAGXAJ010000011.1, on the reverse strand, counting down.
ATGATGCACGGCAGCGCAGGCCAGCAGCGACGGAATCGGAATCCGGTCCGAACCGGCCATTCGGTCGGACAGGATGATGATGTTGACACCCTCGCGGACGGTGGCTTCCGCCCGCGCGCAGAGTTCGTCGAGCACGTGCTCGAGGCCCGCGGCGCCGAAACCGGCGTGGAACGTGGTGTCGAGCGTACGCGACTTGAAATGCGTGTCGGCGATCTCCGAGATCGAGCGGATCTTCTCCAGGTCGGCATCGGTCAGGATTGGTTGGCGCACTTCGAGGCGCTTGGTGGCGGCGAGCCCCTGCAGATCGAACAGGTTCGGTCGCGGCCCGATGATCGAGACCAGGCTCATCACCAGCTCCTCGCGGATCGGATCGATCGGCGGGTTGGTGACCTGCGCGAAGTTCTGCTTGAAATAGGTGAAGAGCTGCTTTGGCCGGTCCGACAGCGCCGAGATCGGCGTGTCGTTGCCCATCGAGCCGGCGGCTTCCTCGCCGGTGGCCGCCATCGGCGTCATCAGGATGTTGATGTCCTCCTGCGAATAGCCGAACGCCTGCTGGCGGTCGAGCAACGGCAGGTTGGAGCGCAAGCTCTTGGTCGGGGCGTCCGGCAATTCCTCCAGCACGATCTGGGTACGGCCGAGCCAGTCGCGGTAGGGATGGCTGCTGGCCAGCGTCGCCTTGATCTCGTCGTCGGGAATGAGGCGACCCTCTTCAAGGTCGACCAGCAACATCTTGCCGGGTTGCAGCCGCCATTTGGTGACGATCTGTTCCTCGGGAATCTTCAGCACGCCCATCTCGGACGCCATTACGATGCGGTCGTCGCTGGTCACGAGATAGCGGGCAGGCCGCAGGCCGTTGCGGTCGAGCGTGGCGCCGATCTGGCGACCGTCGGTGAAGGCAATCGCGGCCGGGCCGTCCCACGGCTCCATCATCGCAGCATGGTATTCGTAGAACGCCCGGCGCTGTTCATCCATCAACGGATTGCCGGCCCAGGCTTCCGGAATCATCATCATCACCGCGTGCGGCAGCGAGTAGCCGCCCTGCACCAGGAATTCGAGCGCGTTGTCGAAGCAGGCGGTGTCGCTCTGACCTTCATAGGAGATCGGCCACAGCCGGCTGATGTCCTTGCCGTACACGTCCGAGCTCAGCGAAGCTTGCCGCGCTGCCATCCAGTTGACGTTGCCGCGCAGCGTGTTGATCTCGCCATTATGCGCGATCATGCGGTAGGGGTGCGCCAGCGACCAGGTCGGGAAGGTATTGGTAGAGAAGCGCTGATGCACCAGTGCCAGCGCGCTCTCGAAATCGGATTCGTGCAGGTCGGGATAGTAGCTGCCGAGCTGGTCGGCCAGGAACATGCCCTTGTAGATCACGGTGCGGCACGACATCGAGACCGGGTAATAACCGGCCAGGCCGCGCTCGCGGCGCTGGTAGATGGCCTGCGAGATCGACTTGCGCAGGATATAGAGCCGGCGTTCGAATTCGTCGTCGGTCTTGGCCGCGCCGTTGCGGCCGATGAACACCTGCATGCAGGCCGGTTCGGTCGGTTTGACGGTTTCGCCGAGCGACGAGTTCTCGGTCGGCACGTCGCGCCAGCCGAGCAGCATCAGCCCTTCAGCCTTGATCTGGTCGGCGATGATGCTCTTGATGACGTTGCGCCAAGCCATCTCCTTCGGCATGAACAGCGCGCCGACGGCATAGTCGCCGGCTTTCGGCAACTCAAAGCCGATCTCGGCGGCCTTGCGCGCGAAGAAGGCGTGCGGGATTTGCACCAGAATGCCCGCGCCGTCGCCGGCCCGCGGGTCGGCGCCGACGGCGCCGCGATGCTCGAGGTTGCACAGGATGCTGATCGCGTCCGAGACGATCTGATGCGACTTCCTGCCCTTGATGTTGGCGATGAAGCCGACGCCGCAGGAATCCTTTTCGAGGGCGAGGTCGTACAGCCCCTCGGCCGGCGGACGCCAATCGTGTTCGCGCAAAGTCTCCTGAGGGAAGGCTTCGGCCGGGTTCGAATCCGGGGCCGCCGACAGCGCATCCGCCACGATGTTTTCGCGCTCGAACTCCGACCCGTTCATCTCAAATCCTCTCAATCCGGCAAGGGCCTCACCGTCGTCTTCGGCGTACCTTGGGCGCTTGCGGCACCCACCGGGTCACCGCTCGTCCTCCGCGAGCCACAATTTCAGAATTAAGGCTTGGGCGTTCAACGTTCCCGTGGAACGACCCTTGCCTTTTATTTCCGGCGCGTCGGCGCGACCTTCGGGCAATCCCCATGCCAAGTCTGCGCCGTTAATTGAGACAGTGATACTGTCCTAACTTCGACCATGCCAAATTTTTTTCTATCACACAAGCAGGTGAAAGTCGCCGACCGCGCGTGGCGGATCCGCCGCTGATGGCAAGCCGGCGCGGCGTATGGCGTCGGCGGCTGCATTTGGGGCAAAGGTGCCGCGATCCGGCCCAAGGGTTGCCGAAATCCACAACGAAATTGCGAGCCCAAAGGGGCGAAAAAAGTTCCAATGCCAGGGGGCGCTACAGGAGTCGCAGGCGATGAAGCTGTTCACAGGATTGGTCATGTCGGCGGGTCTGGTATTCGCCGCCGCAGCGGCGGACGCTCAAATGTTGGCGCCAAATCAGGGTGGCGCTTCGCCGTATTCCGCCGTCGCCGATATTGACGGTCCCTACGCGACGATGCCGCTGGACGAGCCGGCGCCAGGCTACGGGCCGCGTTTACTGCCAGCACCAGAAGTCTACACGGTGGTTCGCGGAACGGGTTTTCCCCCTTGGGCGTGCCGCAGCTGCACGGCGTGTTCTATACCATCGCGGTGCTTGGGCGCGGCGGCGACGACGGGCGGCTGGTGATCGATGCGCGTGACGGTCGGATCGTTCGTTTCGTGCCGGCCTGGCGACGGACTGGCGGCAATTTCAACACGAATGTGGCGGTCGCCTACGGTCCACCCGGGCTGCCCCCGGTGAGCGTGGTGAGAGGGCCGCGCCGGCCGCCAGCGCTGATACCGCGGGTCGCAAGCCGCACGCCGTCCATGCCCCTGCCGCGAGCGATGTCGCAACGCCCTGGTGAACCGCCGGTCGGCGCCAAGACTGCCGAGTCCGCGCCGCAATCGATGGCGATGGAAGCGAAGCCGCCCGCAGCCGCACCGTCGAGCCCGGCACCTGCGGCGGTCCAGACAAAGCCCGCGCCATCGATCCAGCCGACGCAGGAAATGCCCAAGGTGCAGGATCTGGAGTGAGCTCCATCGTCATTCCGGGCGCAGGCTAAATTAGCGCCCCCGGAAATGGCGAAACTGACAACAAAAACGCCCCGATTTCCCGGGGCGTTTTCGTGGTCTCGGCAAATATCTGCCGATACCCTGAAGCTGTCAGGCCGCGGCCTTGTCAGCGGTGCCGTCGACCACCTTTGGCGCGCTGGCGCCGGCGGGCGTGATCGGAATGCTGCGCGGTTTCTTGGCCTCGGGAATCTCGCGGACGAGATCGACGTGGAGCAGGCCGTGCTCAAGCGAAGCGTTCTTCACCTGTACGAAATCGGCGAGCTGGAATACCCGCTCGAAAGCGCGTGCCGCGATGCCGCGATAGAGCACCTCGGATTTGCCCTGGCCGTTCTCGTTGGCGGTTTTTTCGCCCTTGATCGTTAGCGTGTTTTCCTTCGCGACGATCGAGAGCTCGGGCTGCGAAAAGCCGGATACCGCAACGCTGATGCGGTACTCATTCTCGCCGGTGCGCTCAATATTGTAGGGGGGATAGCCGGGACTGCCGTCGGCGGTTGCCTGATCGAGCAGTGAGAACAAGCGGTCAAAACCGACTGTGGAACGATAAAACGGGGTAAGATCGTAGGTACGCATAGGGTAGTCCTCCATTGAGCGACCGTTTCAGGTAACCCGCCCGCCATCGGGCCGGGCTTTCGTCTTTGTGCAGCCTTGTATTTCCGGTTCCGAAATACTGGTAGCGGCCTGCACGAAGGTGATATGGGAGGACTCCAGGCGTGTTCAAGAGGCCGGGAATGCGTGCCTTTTGTCGCTCACTCCCTTGATTTTCCGCGCTTTTCACCTAACCGTTCCTTCATGACGCTGGTCTCGATTCCCTCCAATCCGGTTCCGGAAAACAGCGTCAGCGGCACCATCAGGACGCCCGACGGCGCGGAACTGCGGTTTGCGCGCTGGGCGCCGCCATCGGGCCGCAAGGGCACCGTCTGCGTATTCGCCGGGCGCGGCGAGCAGATCGAGAAATATTTCGAGACCGTGCGCGACCTGCGCGACCGCGGTTTCGCGGTGGCGATGATCGACTGGCGCGGACAGGGCCATTCCTCGCGCCGGCTGCGCGACCCACGCAAGGGTTATGTCCGCGATTTCTCGGATTTCGAAATCGACGTAGAGACCTTCGTGCAGCAAGTGGTCCTGCCGGATTGTCCGCCACCGCACTTCGCGTTGGCGCATTCGATGGGCGGCGCGGTGATGCTGCGGGTCGCGCATGCCGGCAAGCGCTGGTTCGACCGCATGGTGCTGTCGGCGCCGATGATCGATCTGCCCGGCCGCCGCACCTCATTTTTGCCGCGCGCGTTACTGCGTGTCTTGCGGCTTGCGGGGCAGGGCGGCCGGTACATTCCAGGCGGCAATGGCGAACTGGTGGGTGCAAGCTCGTTCGTCGACAATCCATTGACCAGCGATCCGGTGCGCTACGCACGCAACGCCGCGATCCTGGAGGAAGACCCGACGCTCGGCATCGCTTCGCCAACGGTAGCATGGGCCGATACCGCCTTCACCGCGATGCGTGGCTTCCGCGCTTCCAATTACCCCTCCGACATCCGCCAGCCGATCCTGATGCTGGCGGCCAGCAATGATACCATCGTCTCGACGCCGGCGATCGAGGAGTTCGCCTATCACCTGCGCGCCGGCTCGCATCTGGTGATCGCCGGCTCCAAGCATGAGATCCTGCAGGAGCAGGACCGTTATCGCGCGCAATTCTGGGCGGCATTCGACGCCTTCGTGCCGGGCACGCCGCTGTTTGGATGATCAGCGTGCTCGGCATTCACGACTTTTGGCTCTTCGTCGTTTCGGCAGTGCTGCTCAATATCTCGCCCGCCGGGACGGGATTCGGCCTACGTCGTGGGGCGCGGTGTGCAATTGGGCTGGCGCAGCTGGACCAACCGCGCGCTGGACGGGCTGTTTGTCTGTTGCGGCATACGCATCGCGACGCTTCAGGCGCGGTGAATTCGACCGTCGGCGGCGAATTCTTCAAGCCTGGATTTTCAGGATCGTGCTGACGACAAGATAAAGCCCGAGCAGGATCATCGCGATGTGAAACCAGCGACGGAAGACCTCGGGCTGCAGGCGCGTGCGCACCGCTTGCCCGATTAACATGCCGATGAACGAACATCCCATGGCGACAGCCCCCGGCAGCGCGGCTGCCGCGGTCAGCAGGCCGGCGCTGGTGAGATTGAAGCCGAGCGTCACGGTGGCGACTGTGAAGAAGACACCGAGCGCCTGAATCAGCTCTTCCTTCTCCATGCCGATCGCCTGCATAAACGGCACCGACGGAACGACCTGCACGCCGGTTGCGGCCGAAATCACGCCGGTAACCAGGCCCACAATTCCGCCGAGCCATTTCTCGTTCCGACGCGCGACGCTGAAGCTGAACTTGCTGAGGCCGATGACGGCATTGAGCGCCAGCAACAGGCCGAGCGCGATGGCGGTGTAGCGCGCATACGGGCCGGTCAACGAACCCGCGTTCAGCCGGATACCGGCCGCGGTCCCGATCAACAATGGCCATAGCCGCCGGATGATGTCGCGAAGGTAGGGACCGCCGAAAGTCTGCCAGATGTTGGTGACGATTGCCGGCACGATGACGATCGCCAGCGCCTGCGCCGGCGGCATCGCCACCGCGAGCAGACCCATCGACACCGTCGGCAGGCCGAGCCCCAGCGCGCCTTTGATAGAGCCCGCGAGCAGGAACGAAGCGGCAATGAGAAGCAGGAAAGGCTCGAACATGGCGGCACATTGACCGATCGGCGCGATCGGCACAATTTGGAGGTTACGGCATTAGCCTTCGGTTTTTACGAAGGCAGAAAGGCAGCGAAATGGCCATGCGGTTTGATCTGGTTGACCTCCAGTTGTTTATCGCTGTGGCCGATTCGCACAGCATTACCCGCGGCGCGCAGCGGGTCCATCTCGCGCTGGCTTCTGCCAGCGCACGCATCAAGGGATTGGAGCAAGCCCTCGGCGCCAGCCTTCTCAAGCGCGTCCGGCGTGGTGTCGAACTGACCGCCGCTGGCGAGAGCCTGCTCGACCATGCCCGCATCGTGATCCACCAGGTCGAGGCGATGCGCGGCGATCTTGCCGCCTATGCGAGCGGCACCAAGGCCAGCGTGCATATGCTTGCCAATACTTCCGGCCTGTCAGTGCATCTGCCGAAAGCGCTCGGGGCGTTCCTGCGCGAATATCCCGACATCAATGTCGACGTCGAGGAACGCGAAAGCGACGAAATCGTCGCCGCGATCGCCAGCGGCACGGTCGAGCTCGGCTTCGCGGCCGAGCACGCCTTGCCGGACAATCTCGAACGGTTTCTGTTCACCGAGGATCGGCTGGTGCTGGTATCGGCGCGGCGCAGCGCCTTCGCCGGGCGGCGTCTGATCGACTTTCAGGCCGTCGCCGGCCACGATTTCGTCGGTCTGACCAATGCGACCGCGCTTAATCTGCACATCGCCAGACATGCGGCGCGGCGCGGCATGCGCATTCGGTTCCGGGCGCGCTTGCGGGATTTCGATGCAATCTGCCAGTTGGCAGCCGCCGACGTCGGCATCGCCGTCGTGCCGGAAGTCGCCGCCAGGCGCTGCGCGCGATCGATGCCGATCGCAATCACGGGGATTCGCGATGCCTGGACCAACCGCAAGCTTGTGATCTGCGCCCGCAGCTTCAAGGCGCTGCCGCGGCCAGCCAGGCAATTGGCGGAATATCTGCGCAAGGCCGCGCGGCATTAGAGAAAAGGCCGTCTGGTTCGCCCTCGTGACGGCGTCTACCGATCGCGAACCGTATTTCAAGGCTTCAGCCTTGGTCATTGAGCAGCTTGATCGCCGCTTCATGCATTCGGGGATCGCCCGCGGCGATGATGCGGCCGCCGTTCTGAGCGGGCTTGCCGTCCCAGGTTGTGATAACGCCGCCGGCGCCGGTGACGATCGGGATCAGCGCCGCGATGTCGTAGGGCTTTAGTTCGGTTTCGATGACGAGATCGAGATGGCCAGCCGCCAGCATGCAGTAGGAATAGCAGTCGCCCCCATAACGCGTCAGCCGCACCGCGTCCTGGACGCGGCCAAACGCCGCCCGGTCGATGCCGCCCATCAGCAGCGGGCTGGTGGTAAAGAGGGTCGCGTCCTGCAGCGCCGCACAGCGCCGCACGGCCAATTTGCGCTCGCCGGACGGCCCCTGGTAGTGCGCCGAGCCGCTGTCGCCGGAAAAACGCTCGCCAATATAGGGCTGATGCATCATGCCGAACACCGGCGTGCCCTTGTGCAGCAGCGCGATCAACGTACCCCAGATCGGAAAGCCCGCGATAAAGGATTTGGTGCCGTCAATTGGATCCAGTACCCAGACATATTCGGCATCTTCGCGCTCATTGCCGAATTCCTCGCCGACAATGCCGTGTTGGGGAAAGTTGAATTTGATCAGCCGGCGCATCACCGCTTCGGCGGCGCGGTCGGCCTCGGTGACCGGATCGAAATCGCTCGCGCTCTTGTTGTCGATGCCGAGCGAGGTGCGAAAGAACGGCAGGATGGTTTCGCCGGAGGAAGTCGCAAGCTGGCCGATAAAGACTTTAAAATCGATAACCGTCACGGCTGTTCCTGTCGGGCGCGGAAGGAAAGTCTGGGCTATTGCCTAGCCCAATCCAGCCGGCGGCGCACTTTTATCCGCAATGCGTGGCATTTGGCATGCACGAATCAGAGCCCGAACCAGACGTTCCTTTTTGGTAACCACATACATCACGAAATCGAGAGTGCTCCGAGAGCAGTCTTGGCCGACTTTCAAAAAGTGGCATTAAGCCGTTGATAATTATAGATAATATCGTGTGTTGCATGCCTGCATGATTCGCGAACTTTGTTCAGGAATTGACTTAAGACCCCTTGCTTTTTGTGCAGCGCGGCCGCATATTGCTGCAATGCGATAGATTCTCGTGCTATCGCTGCCCTCCTTGGGCGTTTCCTCCCTCGACTTGGGCCGCTTGTTCATTCAAGCGGCCTTTTTTTCTTGTTGTCTTGCTTCCTCTTATTATTCCGCGGCCGCCTGGAATGGTCCGAGGTCGCCGAGCGGAGCGGCCGCCAGCGCGTCCGCGAGGGTGGCGAAATCGGCCGCCACTTGCGCAAATTTCGGGCCGCGTTCGCGCCGGCGTTCGTCCATGTAGATCGCGCGGTTGAGTTCGAGTTGTACGGTGTGCAGGCCACTTGCGGGATTGCCGTAATGCTCGGTGATGAAGCCCCCGGCATAGGGCTTGTTGCGTCCGACCGAATAGCCCAGCGCGCGCATGGTTTCCTCGACCATATCGGGGATCAGCGGTGCGCAGCTTGTGCCATAGCGGTCACCGATCACCACATCTGGCCGCCGCGGCTCGTCGCGCGAAACACCGATTGATGGCATCGAATGGCAATCCACCACGATCACCGTTCCAAAACGCTGATGTGCCTTGTTGATCAGCCGCCGCAGCGCGCGATGATAGGGCTTGTAGAGAGCCTCGATCCGCGCCAGCGCGTCGTCGACGCTGAGCCGCTCCCGATAGATCTCGTGGCCGTCGCCGACCACGCGCGGAATGGTGCCGAGACCACCGGCCACCCGCATCGACCGCGTGTTGGCAAAGCTCGGCAAGCGCCCGGTGAACATCCTGGGGTCGAGTTCGTAAGGTTCCCGGTTCACGTCGACATAGGAGCGCGGGAAATTAACCCGAACCACGGGAAAACCGCGCCGACTCAAATCCCCGATCAACTCGTCCATGAACGAATCCTCGGAGCGGCGCAGTGCCGCCAGATCGATGCGCGACGAGGTGAGGAAATCCTGGGGGTAGACCGAGCCCGAATGGGGCGAATTGAAGATGATCGGTGCCCGCCACTCTGCCGGCTCCGCGATCTCGAACGGGGGCGACACTTCGCCGTCCAACTGGGTCATGCTCGGGCGCCGTCTTGAATCCGCAGTCCTGGACAGATCGTTTCGTCAGAAAAACGCAGCATCTCGCGAACCCATTGTCGATAATCGAAACCGATCTGCCAAGCGAAAAAAGTCTTAAACCAGCTGGGAACGGTTCGGAGAAGCGGAAAACTTCGAGTTGATTGCTTTGCGCGGCATTCTGGTCCAGAACTGGCCTCACGCACCGTCGGCTGCACCTGACTTTCACCCGAAATTTACTCTCTAAGGGCTTAGTGAGTACATTGATCTCCTATTGGGATTCAACGACCGATCGCCATGCATAAAATCCTGCTCGCCGAAGACGACAACGACATGCGCCGCTTCCTGGTCAAGGCACTGGAAAATGCGGGTTTTCAGGTCTCGCCTCACGACAACGGCCTGTCGGCGTATCAGCGGCTGCGCGAGGAGCCGTTCGAGATGCTGCTGACCGATATCGTGATGCCTGAAATGGATGGAATCGAGCTGGCGCGCCGCGCCTCGGAGCTCGATCCCGATATCAAGATCATGTTCATCACGGGCTTTGCCGCCGTTGCGCTGAATTCCGATTCGGACGCGCCAAAGACCGCCAAGGTGCTGGCCAAACCGGTCCATCTTCGCGAATTGGTCAGCGAAGTGAACAAGATGCTGGCGGCCTGATACGCCGCTTGCGGGCCCGGCCAAAGACGCTTCAAGCATCCTTGCCTGCCCGCATTGGAGCCGATATACGGACCAAACCCGTCAAGGCCTCAGGGCGCGTAGCTCAGCGGGAGAGCACCTCGTTGACATCGAGGGGGTCACAGGTTCGATCCCTGTCGCGCCCACCATGGCGGTCTTCTCCTGCCACGACGATCCGGATTGTTACGTCGAGCCGTTCGGCCAAGCCCAGTTGTTCGGTCGCGCGGCAGTGAAGAGCGATCGCGAACGTGCCTGGACGCGATCAGATGTTGCACGAATGATCGCGTCGCTTGAACCGGAAGCATGGTAGTAGGACGGACCGCCGATGATTGCGGCGGTTCGGATCGACCATATTGATGATGCGGTGTTGCTTCCTGGCCAACTTTCAAGCCGCCGCGCACTGCGCCAAGTCACGAGCGCCGGCATGGTGAGGACACTAATAATCGATAACTACGATTCATTCACCTACAATCTAGTGCATCTGATTGCCGACATTAACCAGGAGGAGCCGCTCGTCGTCCGCAACGACGCAGTGACATGGGAAGATCTTTCCACCCAGCGCTTCGATAATATCGTCATCTCGCCCGGTCCCGGACGGCCTGACAGGCCAGCGGATTTTGGCTTATGCAGAAACGCCATCGAAACGGCTACGGTTCCCTTGCTTGGCGTGTGTTTAGGTCATCAAGGCCTTGCCATTGCCTCAGGCGCGTCATTGGATCGCACTCCATCTCTCGTCCACGGGCGCACGTCCAAGATCATCCATCATGGTTGTGGTCTCTTCGCAGGTATGCCTCCGTTGTTCGCCGCGGCGCGCTATCACTCATTTGTCGTCCGGCGTCCCCTTCCGTTCGCCCTTGAGGAAATCGCTTGGACCGAAGACGGCCTCCTCATGAGCCTTGCTCGTCGCGGGCGGCCTCAATGGGGCATTCAATTTCATCCAGAATCAATCCTGACGGAATGCGGCCGTACGCTGCTACGAAATTTCCGCGATCTCTCGTCTCACGCCTCAGCGCGATTGTCGGTATCAGACCACATGCGGCCGGGACAACGACGCGCAACGGCCCCAACATCGCAGACTCGCAAAGCATTCTGGCGTGAAATTCCGTATGCGATCGACACGGAAGCGGTATTCTGCTCACTGTTTGCCGATCAGCCCTTCGCTTTTTGGCTCGACAGCAACCTTGCTGAATCAACACTGTCGCGATGGTCTTATATTGGAGATGCGTCGGGACCGCGCGCCGCGACGATTCAATACCGAAGCCTCGATCGAGCCATCGTCATCGACGATGCACAGGGTTGCCGAACAGAAAACATCACTATATTCGAATATCTTCAAAGAGAACGTCCCAGCCGACCACAAACAGCGCCACCATGTCCCTTTGTCGGTGGTCACGTCGGCTGGTTTGGCTACGAGCTGCGACATGATTGTGGTTCGCCAACCCGGCGTCGGGCTGCTACGCCCGACGCGCTATTGATCCATTCAGACAGGTTCATCGCCGTCGATCATGTGGACGGGAAGGCCTATGTGTGCGCCATCGACAGCCCCGACGAAGCCGAACGCGCGCAGCACTGGATTCACACGACACTGGAGCGAATCGAGGCGGCAAACAGCCCGCTCGTGGAATTACACCACGCGATCGGCCGGGATCCGCTGCGGTTCCTTATGAAGGATGGAAAAGCCAGCTATCTCTCCAAGGTCGCGCGCGGCCTCGACTTGATTGCGCAAGGTGAAACTTATCAGGTTTGTTTGACCAACGAGATCTCCTGTGACGCTACAGTTGAGCCTCTGCGGGTTTATCGTACCATGAGGCGCGTCAATCCCGCCCCCTTTGCGGCTTTTCTCAAATGGCCCGGCGGAGCCGTTCTCAGCGCGTCGCCGGAGCGATTTCTTGCGGTCGATGCAGACGGCAACATCGAAGCAAAGCCGATCAAAGGAACGGTCCGGCGTCATGCCGATCCGCTTGAAGATAAGAGGCTGATCGAGTTGCTGAGAAATAGCCGGAAAAACAGAGCAGAGAACGGGATGATCGTCGATCTCCTGCGTCACGATCTATCGCGCTGTTGCGAGACCAGAACTGTATCCGTACCAGCCATGTTTGACGTCGAAACGTATCAGACGGTTCACCAATTAGTAAGTACTATACGCGGCGTTTTGAAACCAGAGCACACGATCATTGACGTGCTGCGCAGTGGCGCATTCCCGGGCGGATCGATGACCGGCGCGCCAAAAACTCGTACTCTCGAGCATATCGATGAGTTGGAACACCGTGCCCGCGGCGTCTATTCTGGCTCGCTCGGCTGGCTAGGTGATGATGGCGTGGCCGATCTGAGCATCGTGATCCGATCCATCGTGGCGATCGATGGGCGGTTTTCGATCGGTGTTGGAGGCGGAGTCGTTGCAGAATCTACACCCGACGGGGAATTCGAGGAAATGCTCTTAAAGGCCGCGGCGTCGATCAAGTCTATTGTCGTCGCCACCTTTGGAAGCTTTAACGATGATCACTACCATCTCTTGGAGCCGAACGATGATAGCTCTCCAAGTTGAGCCAACCTTCGACCTGTTCGGCATCCATCATTGATTCCTGCGTGCAGAGGCTTTTCGACGTCTATTCAAACGCTTGAGTGAATGGGTCAACCTTGAATACCGGTGGGGATCACATCTGGCGCCGCAGGGGTGCGTCCGCCATTCGTCCGCGCCACAATTGTCGTAGTGGAATCTCGCCTGCTGAAGTTCGGCAGCCGGGCTCCATCCATATTGCGATGTCCATGGTCGACGAGTGAAGCTTCTTTTCCCGGAATAAACGCTGATGTGCATGAAACTACTATATTCCGAGCAAACAAAACAGGAACTTATGTTTTGGACGATCGGCAGGTCTGGGTTCATGCGTCGAATGCGTGAGTTAGCGTCGGCTGATTCACAGAGCGTTGGGACTTGGCGCTTGCGGTCGCTGTTAGCTGACCTCCTCCGACCGACATCAACGTGTTCCCACTCGCCGACCGAAAGTAGCAACCCGCGGAACCCTTGTGCTTGCAAGCGACGCCAGAGTTCGCCGTCATTGTGCAGCTCCACTCGCTCTCTCGAGGAACAGATGGTGTTCGCCGAGTGAACGCTGCCGATTTTGGAGCACGTCGGCTCGCCCGTGGGGAGAGAGGCTGGGGAGGGGCGGTACGCCCCATCAGTGAGGCGTAACTGCTTGCCCGCCCGCGCGCCGATCTCTCCTATGGGAGGTGAACTGAAGGTATCACGCGCCGATTCAATGCATCGGCGCTAACCGCTCGCAAATGGTCATCGGCGTGCTATAAGCACGCCAATATTTCTCGAGGCAGGTGCGGGCGGATGTCGAAGCAGGCGATGCGTGAAGAGGCCGAGCGGCTGATCCGCGAAACCATGGCGAAGAAGACCATCGTGGTGAAGCAGGGCAATACCCGCATCGATGCGGTGTGCGGTAAGTGCGGTGCGCCGAACCGGATTCAAGCCGAGAAGGGCGCGGCCCGGGTCAAGTTCGCCTGCAAGGAATGCGGACACAGACAAGAGACGCTTTGATGGTCGGATCGTGCCTGGTCTGCTGTTGTCGCAACCCGGCGTCCTCTTCCGTAAGAGCGCCAATAGAGCCGGGGAACGACTGAGATATCCTCTCCTCGAATCCGCAGAAGCGCTTCCGTTCACTTGCCGGGGCGCGTGAATGTCCCTCGCGCGACATCGAAAGGCTCGCCGAGCATCGTAAGGGCTCGCGACGAGTTTCTGCAAACCGTCAACCCTCCTGCCGCACCCGCGGTAACGTTGGTCGAAGTTTCCAGCCTGGTCGACGCAGAACTGCTCATCGAGATCGGGCCGTCGCGGCTCTATCAATCTGGTTCGGTGAGGCTGCAAACGGTTGAGCGATTTTGCCGTTCGCGTGATACGCGCTTTTGATCGCATTTACGAACAGCGCTTGCGCCGCGACGACCTTCAACGCAGCGGCGCTGTCATTTTCGTCGAAAAATGCGCCGGACGGCACGGGGGAGTGAGTCCGCGGCCTGAACTCATCCGCTATGACGGCGGTCTACGCATTATTTGTAGGTCTCGCAGAAGGTCCGCTGATCGCTCATGGCCAGGCGGCTGTTGCGGGCCGCGACCGCGCCCCACCACGCGCCCAGCGCGTCATGGCTGCAGTGCAGTTTGACGCTCATGCCGTCGGCGAATTTGATCCAGTCGGTGAACCGGTGACTCGGTACCGCGATCACGACCGGAATGTCGGCACCTAGCGCGCGCTCCACCAGATAGGACAGGCCCTTGCCTTCGCGTTCCTGGCGGCCGAAGCGGTTGACGATCAGCAAATCGGCACCCTGGTCGATGGCACGCGCGATCTGCTGGCCGGCGTCGAGCAACTGGCCGACGTCGAGCCGGCATGCGGCGGAGCAGGAGCCTAGATCCTGTAATAAGGACAGCGGTTCGCCGGTGTGCACCAGCATGGCCGAGAGATTGCCGTCGGTGCAGTGATGGCCAAGCTGAACCAGGCCGACCGCGCGATAGCCGCGCTCGTTCAGCTCGATGGCAAAATCGCGCAGTATCCGGTCTGGATCCTGGTACTGCTCATAGACCAGAGCCGCGAGGTCGCATTGCGAATCGAACATGGTATACTCCATTGTTTCAGACTCGACAGCCGTGGCCGCGGCGAGCCTCGCTATATTTTGTTGCATATCACGTTTTTGGCGGAGAGGCTACCGTCGCTGTGTCAAAGGTTTGAGGGTCGAAAAGCCGGGCCGGATGAGTTTGAGATGGCGGCATATTTTATAAAATATAACGATGTGACGCCCGTCACGGAAAAATGATAGCCCAATCAAGGGTCATTTTCTTTTGGTCATCTTTGGTCGTGGCCGAGGAACGACAGATCAGTCGGTTCGTCGGTGATCGCTCGATCGCTCCGTGACTTCGTCAAGCTTGCGCATCAAGGCGGTAAGGCTGCGCTACCGCATATACGAAACAGCATGGGTGGTCTTCGTTCGGAGCCCCCTCGTTGCACGTGGCGCGCTTTACGGTTTCTCGTCACCGTTCTAGAATTAACAATACAACGATCCCGGCACGATCGATAATACCCACGGGAGTACAGACATGGCTGTGACGCAGGCGATTCCGATTACGAGTCATCCTTATGCCGATGGCTCCTACAAGAAGATGCTGATCGACGGCAAATGGGTCGACGCCGCTTCCGGCAAGAAATTCGAGACTCTCAACCCGGCCACCGGTGAGCTGCTCGCTACCATCGCCGAAGGAGACGCCGAAGACATCAATCGCGCGGTTGCTGCGGCGCGCCGTGCCTTCGAGGGATCCTGGAGCAAGGCCAAGCCGTTCGAACGGCAGAACCTGCTGCTCAGGCTTGCCGATCTGGTCGAGAAGAATTTCGAGGAGCTTTCACAGCTCGACACGCTCGACATGGGCGCGCCGATCAGCCGCACCCGCGGCAACAAACTGCGCGTGCTCGGAATGCTGCGCTATTATGCAGGCCAGGCCACCGCGCTGCATGGCGAGACTATCGAGAACTCGCTGCCCGGCGACATCTTCTCCTATACGCTGAAGGAGCCGGTCGGTGTTGTCGGCGCAATCATCCCGTGGAATGGTCCGCTCGCCGCCACTGTCTGGAAGATCGGTCCGGCGATCGCGACCGGCTGCACCGTGGTCCTGAAACCGGCTGAGGAAGCGCCGCTGACCTCGCTGCGACTGGCAGAACTGGCGATGGAGGCCGGTATTCCGCCCGGCGTCGTTAATGTGGTACCCGGCTATGGCGAGACCGCCGGTGCGGCGCTTGCCTCGCATCCGGGCGTGGACAAGGTTGCGTTTACCGGCTCGCATGTCACGGGACAGTCGATCATCCGGGCATCCGCCGGCAACCTGAAGCGCGTCTCGCTCGAACTCGGCGGCAAATCACCCGACATCGTGTTCGCCGATGCCGATCTCGACGCGGCGGTGCCGGGGGCTGCGATGGCGGTGTTCGCCAATTCCGGCCAGATCTGCAGTGCCGGCACGCGGCTGTTCGTCGAACACAAGGTCTACGACGAGTTCGTCGGCCGCGTCGCCGAATACGGCAAGAAGCTGCAGGTCGGCAACGGCCTTGATCCCAACACCCAGATCGGGCCGCTGGTATCGGAACAGCAGCTCGAGCGCGTATCCGGCTATCTCGCGATCGGTCAGAAGGAAGGCGCAAAGGCGCTCGCCGGCGGCGCGCGGCTGACCGAAGGGGCGTTGTCGAAGGGATATTTTGTGCCGCCAACGGTATTCGCCAACGTACAGGACAACATGCGGATCGCGCAGGAAGAGATCTTCGGCCCCGTGATCTCGGCGATCTCGTTCAAGGACAGCGATGACCTGATCCAGCGTGCCAACGCCACTACCTTCGGGCTCGGCAGCGGCGTCTGGACCACCAATGTCAGCAAGGCCGTTAAAGTCTCCAAGGCGCTGCGCGCAGGTTCAGTCTGGGTCAATTGCTATCAGACGATGGACCCGGCCGTGCCGTTTGGCGGCTACAAAATGAGCGGCTATGGTCGCGAATCAGGCAAGCAGCATCTGGAAGAGTATCTCAACGTCAAGGCAGTCTGGATCAAGACGGCTTGAGCGTTGAACATAATTCCTCACCGTGCGGGCGATTGATTGGTCACGAAGCGATGGGCTGAGAGGCCACCGGCCGCGTGCGCAAGCGGGCAGGGAGCCTCATCGGCTCGCGGCTTTGGTCGGACGCCCTATATCGCTGCGCAACGCCGCAAGTTCCTTCCTGGCCGCGCTTGCGGCGTCACGCTCGATCTTGCGGTATCGTGCAACCAGCGACTGGCCGAACGGAGTGAGCATCGCGCCGCCGCCGTTCTTGCCTCCGGTTTGCCGTTCCACCGCAGCCTGCCGGCAGATCCGGTTGATTTCGTCGACCAGATCCCAAGCCCGCTTGTACGACATATCCATTGCGCGCCCGGCGGCTGAAATCGAACCGCAGGTTCGAATGTTTTCCAGCAGCTCGATTTTGCCCGGCCCGATTCGGCCCTCCTTATCTAGATCAATCCGGACGCTGAGCGATGGCAATGATCGTGCGCTGGATTTCTGCATGGAAGACGTACTCTCTCGGCTTCTGGGGAGCACATTGCCACCAGAGTGGCTTACGAACAAGCCGACCCCCGTCGAATAGTCCATATACTGAAAAAATTTGAGGGGCTGGCATAAATTTTCCGTAACCTCCAGATCGATCCCCAACTGTTCGAAGCGCCGAACTGGCGTCGCTGACGCGAGCGGCACGCAATTTCGATAGTTGCAAGGAGTGCAGGTGAAAAAAGCGGCAAAACCGGCCGGTATCTCCAAGGGCCAATGCCGGTGCGGCAAGATTCGCCTCGAGATCGATACGCCGGCACGTTGGGCCTGGCACGGTCATTCGCCGGCGAGCCGCCGCGCGCATGGTGCGGCTTATGCCACCTATGTCGGAAGTTGGCGCAAGCGCTTGCGAATTACCAGCGGCAAGAGCGGAATTGCCCGTTACGAGCACAAAGCGAGCGGAACGGTGCGCAGTTTCTGCGCAACATGCAGCACGCCGCTGTTTTATGAACGTGTGCGCGCGCCGCATATGATCAACGTCCCGCGCACGTTGCTCGAGGGCCGTACCGGCCGGCAACCACTCTATCATATCGCAATCGAGGAACTGCAGGAGCGGGCCTATACCGGCGAACCGAACCCGGCTGCCATGCTGTTCGACGAGCAGACCTCTGCGCTTGATCCCGAAATGATTAGCGAAGTCCTCGACGTAATGGTCGATCTCGCCCGCGAGGGCATGACCATGATGGTCGTCACCCATGAGATGAGCTTCGCCAGCAAGGTCGCTAACCGGGTCATCATGGATAAAAGCGAGATCGTCGAGGATGCGCTCAAGACCGATTTCTTCGGCAGTCCGCGCAGCGATCGCGCGCAGAAGTTCCTGTCGAAGATCTTGTCGCATTGATAAAGAATGGACCATGAATGTCCGCGTCCGCAACAAATCGTCGATCAGGCATTAACGAATAGCCGTATACTGTCCGCCGTCACCGCTTCGCTGCCTGCAGGAGAACTCGCTTGGACCAGATTGCCTACGTCAATGGCTCGTTTGTGCCGCTATCCGAGGCCAAGGTCTCGGTGCTGGATCGCGGCTTTCTGTTCGCGGACGGTATATACGAAGTCGCCGCCGTGCTGGACGGCAAGCTGATCGACAATGCGTCGCATCTGGCGCGGCTGGAACGCTCGGTCGGCGAGATCGCGCTCGCATTGCCGGAAACCATCGCGCGGATTGAGGAAATCCAGAAGGAATTGGTCAAGCGCAATGCTCTCATTAACGGCATGGTTTACCTTGAGGTGACGCGTGGCGCCGACAAGAGCCGCGACTTTGCCTTCCCCAAGGGCGTCAAGCCGACGCTAATCATGTTTACTTCGGTCAAAAATATCGTGGATGCGCCGTCGGCGAAAACCGGCATTGATGTGATCACGTTGCCCGACATCCGTTGGGTCCGCCGCGACATCAAGAGCGTGGCGCTGCTGGCGCAGGTACTGGCAAAACAGGCCGCGGCCGAAGCCGGTGCCGCCGAGGCCTGGATGATCGAAGATGGCAAGGTGACCGAAGGCGGCTCATCGTCGGCCTTCATCCTGACCCGGGACGACGTGATCGTGACGCGGCAGAACGGCAGCGAAATCTTGCCGGGCTGCACCCGCAAGGCGGTTGTCAAGCTGGCCGAGGAGCATCAACTCCGGGTCGAGGAGCGCGCCTTTTCGATCGACGAGGCGCTGGCGGCCAAGGAAGCCTTCATCACCAGCGCTACAGTATTCGTGCAGGCAGTCGTCCGCATCGACGGCAAGAAGATTGCCGACGGCAAACCGGGGCCGATGACCAACCGGTTGCGCCAGATCTACGTGGATTTCGCCAAGGCAACGGCGACCTGAAGGTTACCACGCCGCGGCGGGCTTACGCCGCGTTGGCCTTATGCTTTACCTCAGGAATGGCACGGAAGCTGATGGCGATCCGGTTCCAGGCATTGATGGTCGCCACCAGCATGGTCAGATTGACCGTTTCGGCTTCCGAGAAATGGGCGCGCAGTTCGGCATATACGTCATCGGGGACATGGGTTTCCGAAACCAGCGTCACCGCTTCGGTCCACGCCAGCGCAGCGCGCTCGCGGTCCGAATACACCGGCGCCTCGCGCCATGCATCGAGCAAATATAACCGGGCCTCGGTTTCGCCATGCTTGCGGGCGTCGGTTGAGTGCATGTTGATGCAATAGGCGCAGCCGTTGATCTGCGATGCCCGGGTCTTGACCAGTTCGATCAGAGAACGTTCGAGGCCGCTGGTCTGAACCTGGGTCTCCAGCGCGAGCAGGGCTTTCATCGTGTCGGGGGCAGCCTGCATGGGGTTTAGTCGGGGTTTCATCGCAACTCTCCTTTTGCTTTTGGTCTGAGGGATATTTTAGTGTCCGCCACCGGCTTCAAGATGGCCGGGCTTCTTGAGGAGCAATGCTGCCATGAGCGCAACGATCAGCGCTGCTCCGATCAGATAGAACGTGTCGCTGAAGGCGAGAATAAATGCCTGCTTCTGCACCACATGGCCAATCGCGACATATGCTTCGTGGGATGCTTGCGAACGATCGGCGATGCCGTGGTTGACGAAGTATTGCGTGAGCTGATCGATCCGGGTTCGGGTAGCCTGTTCGAACAGCGAGACCGACTGGTTCAACACGTTGGAATGAAACTGTTCCCGCTTGGTCAGGAACGTCTGCAGCATCGCAATGCCGACCGCACCGCCGAGGTTCCGCATCATGTTAAACAGGCCTGAGGCCGAGCCGGCATTCTCTGCTTCGATACCGGCGGCGGCGACGGCAGAGAGCGGCGCAAATGCCAACGCCTGGCCGACGGCACGCACGACGTTGGGCCAGAACAACTGATCCGAACCGTAATCCGGCGTCATGAAGACATTCATGAAGTTGGAGGCGGCGAATAGAACAAAACCTGCGCCGATCACCAGCCGCGCGTCGAAACGCTTCATCAGGCGCGGCACCAGCGGGATCAGCACCAGCTGCGGCAATCCGGTCCAGGCCAGCACCATGCCGATCTGTTCGGAGTTGTAGCCCTGAATCCGCGCCAGATATTGCGGCAGGATGAACACCGAACCGTACAGCGCGACGCCCATCAGGAAATTTGCGAGGATGCCGAAGCCGAAATTGCGCCGGCCCAACAGCCGCAGGTTCAACAGCGGCCGGTCGCTGGTGAGTTCGATCCAGAGGAACGCTGCGAGCGCAACGGTTGCGATCACCGACAGGCGGACGATGAAGGTCGATCCGAACCAGTCGTCCTTGTTGCCTTCCTCGAGCACGGTTTGCAGCGCGCTCAGGCCGATCGCCATGGTGATGACGCCGGGCCAGTCGCCCTGACGCAGCATCGTAAGTTGCATGGGTTTTGCTTCCAGCGAGAACCACAGCATGCCGATCATCAGGATGCCGGGCGCCAGATTGACGTAGAAGATGTACTGCCAGCCCCAGTTCTCGGTGAGGTAACCGCCGATGGTCGGGCCGATCGCGGGCGCGAAGGTGGCCGACACCGCGAACAGTGCTAGCCCGACCGGTTGCTTCGCCTTCGGCAGCAGCGTGATAATCAGCGTAAAAGCCATCGGGATCAGCACGCCACCGGTAAAGCCCTGCAAGGCGCGCACCGCGATCATCTGCGGCAGATCCCGCGCTAGCGCGCAGGCGGCCGAAAACACCAGGAACAGCGCTGCGTTGGTCAGCAGATAGATGCGGATCGAGAAAACGCGCGCGAGCCAGCCACTCAGGGGAATCACGATGATCTCGGCGACCAGGTAGGAGGTCGAAATCCAGCCGCCGTCATCGATCCCGGCGCCGATCGCGCCCTGAATGTCGGCGAGCGAGGCATTGACGATCTGGATGTTGAGTACCGCCATGAAGGCGCCGAGCGTCGCACCGGAGACTGCCAGCCAGGTTTTAGCGGATACCGCGGTGGCGGCTGGATTGGTCGGGAATTGCCGAGCGATGGGAGCAACGAATCCGATGTTGATGGTGCTCTGGAGCGCGGTCATGAAAGTATCCTCTCGTTGACAGAGGCAGAATGCATTGGGCGATGCGGTTCGATAATCCGTTTAGAGGTGGAAGGATTGTCCATCCGGACTTGATGATGCCCTCTTATTGGATGGAAGCACTTAGCTGCCGCTCGGCTGTGCCGAGGCGAGATGCGACTCGGCGCGGCTCGTCGCGCTCGGCAACCGCCGTCACCTTCGTGTCGACAGTCGGCTCGGCCGACATGCCAGGGCGCAGCAGGCCAGTCAGGCTGTGGTCGTCGAGCACGATCTTCACGGGCACGCGCTGCACGATCTTGGTGAAATTGCCGGTCGCGTTATCCGGCGGCAGCAGCGCGAATTCGAGGCCGCTGGCCGGCGAGAGGCTGTCGACATGTCCCTTGAGCGTGGTGCCATGGAAACTGTCGATCCGCACTTCCACGGGCTGGCCATTGCGCACGTAAGTAAGCTGGGTTTCCTTGAAGTTTGCGATCACATAGACCGCGTCAAGCGGAACTACTGCCATCAGTTGTGTGCCGGCCTGCACGAATTGCCCGACCCGCAATGTGCGGGCGCCCACGGTGCCGTCAACCGGCGCGGTGATCCGCGTATAGGACAGGTTCAACGCCGCCTGCTGTTCGACCGCGCGGGCGTGATCCAGCTCCGCCATCGCCTTGGCCCGTTCAGTGGTGAGAACGTCGACTTTCTTCTGCGCGGCCAATAAACCGGACTTGCCGTGCTGCAACAGCGCGGTCTTTTCGCGCAACGCCGCATCACTCTGCTGGGCACGTTGCACCGTACCGGAGCCCGACTTCATCAAGCCTTCGTAGCGGGCCTGCTCCTCCTGCGCGAACTGCAGATTGGCTTCGGCGGCGGCGACGTCGGCGGTGCCTTGCTCGATCAGCGGCTGTTGCAGCGCGATCTGCGCATCGAGGTTGCGTACCGCGGCTTGCGATCCGGCCACGTCGGCACGAGCTTGCTCGAGCGTGGTGCGGAAATCGCGATCATCGATCCGGGCCAGCAACTGGCCGGCCTTGACCGGCTGGTTGTCGGTGACCAGCACCTCGGCGAGATAGCCGGAGACTTTGGGCGAGATGATCGTGGAATCGGCTTTGACGTAAGCGTCGTCGGTCGTTTCGAGATAGCGTCCGGTGGTCAGGTAGTCGTAGCCGAAGTCGCTGGCAGCGCCGATTCCGAGCGCCACGGCGAGCGCCAAAGCCGCCCGCTTGATCGTCTGGCGGGACGGACGA
Organism: Pseudomonadota bacterium; assembly: GCA_018971625.1. Classification (GTDB taxonomy): domain Bacteria; phylum Pseudomonadota; class Alphaproteobacteria; order Rhizobiales; family Xanthobacteraceae; genus Bradyrhizobium. The sequence goes on along the minus strand of JAGXAJ010000011.1, from coordinate 40,247 downwards.
AGGCCAGTTTTCGTATGCAAATCAGCGATATAGGAAAGCTCCGCCATGACATCCTCCTGTGTCCCGATCTGGGCACCGCGATGCCGCCCACCATGCAATATCGCTTTCAATGTGATAATCAGGGAAAAAATGGAAAGATTATCCAGCACGAACGGATAATGGGAGGCGGTGGTGGATCGGTTGACCAGTCTGACTGCGTTCGTCCGGGTGGTAGATTCCGGCGGGTTTTCGGCCGCGGGCCGCAAGCTCAACATGTCGACCACGATGGTGAGCAATCACATCCAGTCACTCGAAGACAGGCTCGGCGCACGGCTGCTCCATCGGACCACGCGCAAGGTCAGCCTCACCGAAGTCGGCAAAACCTATTATAATCGCTGCACGCAAATTCTCGCAGATCTCGAACAGGCCGACGAAATCGCCGGTGCTTCGCAGTCGGTGCCGCGCGGCACGTTGCGCATCTATACGGCCACCCACATCGTGCCGTTTGTCGCGCCGGTGGTTGCCGAGTTCCTTGCCGGCTATCCCGAGGTCAAGGTCGATCTGACCATGGGAGAACGCGCGGTCGACATGATCGACGAAGCTTACGATGTGGCTTTGCGCCTCACTCCGTTGCCGGACTCTAGCCTGATCGTCCGCAGCCTTGCGACTTGGCGTCACGTGCTGTGCTGCTCGCACGACTATCTCGAAGCGCATCCGAGGCCTCGGCAATTGTCGGATCTGACGCAGCACAATTGTCTACGCCACGTACTCTATCCCTATCAGGACGAGTGGCATTTCACGGATCGCAAAGGCGCGCCGGCCGCGGTGCGGATAGCCGGCAATCTCATCACCAACAGCGGCGAGACGCTGCGGGTAGCCGCGTTGCGGGGCGCGGGCATTTCGCTCGCGGCGGGCTTCCTGGTGCATGATGATCTCGAAGCCGGCCGGCTGGTTCGACTGTTGCCGGAATACCGGCCGGTGGAATTCGCGATGAACGCGGTCTATCCCCACCGCCACCATCTGTCGGCAAAGGTCCGGATCTTTATCGATCTGGTGCAGCACAGCGCCCAACAGCAGAAACTGATCAATCCCTATTCCTGACGGTCAGGCGGTTTGGATAGGCCTACGCCGTCTTCAACGGATGGGCTTTGCGATGCCAGGCCCAGGTGGTGCCGATAATGGTCGCAAGATCCGAATGTGGCGGCGTGAATCGCTGGGTCTCGCGCGCCGAACTCGGATCTGCAACCAGATAGGTCGGGTCATCCTGCGAGCCGGCTAGCTGCGTGGCATCCGATCGGTAATTGAAGGCCTGCTCTTGTTGAACAACAGATAAAGTGCGCGCGGATTGGTGGTCAAATAGCGCCAGAACAGCCGGCGCGGCTCCAGCCAGATTCGCCAGGCCCATTCGAGACAAACCTTCTGCATCCATTTCGGCGCACGAGAGCGGCTGCCGGAGAGGAAGTTGAACAGCCCGCCCGAGGTCTTGATGACGCCGACATTCGACAGGTGCGCAGCGAACTCCTCGACAAAAGCCTGTTCATAGGGCACGCCGAGCGCGACCCACAGATAGTCGGGCGCGAGTGCGTTGATCTCGTCGATCTTGTTGCGCAGTTCCTCGCCCCTCAGATAACCGTGGGATCGCCCGACGATCCGCAGATTGGGGAACATGCTCTGGACTCTGGCGACCGCGGCGGCATTTTCCGCTTCATCGGCGCCGAACATGTAAAAGCTCAGACCGGACGCAGCAGCCTTGCGCGCAACGACTTCAAACAGGTCGGTGGTCGCAACGCGCTCCGGCAGCGGAGTCGATGACTTGAATCGCGACACCGTCACCAGCGGCTGGCCGTCGGCGTTAATGAGGTCCGCAGCGCGGAACAACCGCTCCGTTCTCGGTTCGGTCGAGCAGCGCGCCAGCACCTCGCCATTGGCCGAGGTCAAATACAGCGGTCGGCTGAGCCGGCGCACGGGGACAAGCATGTCGATCATGAAATTCGCGGTCTGCTCGATATCGAGCACGGCAAGCCGCAAGCCGCCCAGTGAAATTCGCAGCACGCCAGAAGTGGCGGCTCTCCCCACGGGATTTGCGCGTCGCTCAAGCATATTGTTTGTCTTGCTGCCTTGCGGCGGCCGGTTGAAGTTCGTTGAGGATCACGCCGACCAGTCTGTGCTCCGCACCGCCGAGGGCCGCAATGATGGTTTCCATGCTATTGTTGATGTCGAGGCTCGCCGGCAGCACCGCGACGAGACCGCGCGCCTCGTCGAGCAGCTTGCGGTCAGCGGAACTCCAGGGCATCACCGGGCCGTCGAGCACCACAAGGTCATAGCCTCCGGCGGAGCGCGCCTGCGCGATCGCCTTGCGGATCGCCTCGCTTGACTTGACGTCGGATCCCGCGATCGCCGGCAGGACCGAAATTCCGTTGGTGGTCTCGATCGCGCGGGAAGCCGTGCTGCCGATATTGAGCCAGCCGAGGCGGCTCGCCTTGGTCTTGGCCGGACGGTTCACCTTGTTGGAGAGTTCGTGTGCGGCGTGGTCCGCGTCGACCATCAGCACCTTCATGCCGTCGCGAGCGGCCGCGAGCGCGATATTCAGCGCGGCAATGCCACGGTCTTGAGCGGCGCCTGCGCCGATCACCGCCATCACCGGAATCGGATCCCTCGGCGACCGCTTCGCCAGCGCTGCACGCATCTCGCGTATGGCACTGAGGAACGTTGTTGGCGAAGCGCCCATGCGCAGCGTCGGCCATCCGATCCGCGTCACGTCGGGGATTGCGCTATGGGTCAGGATACCGCCGAGCGTTCGTATCACGTCGGATTCCTGCAGTCGCGCGATCGGCGGCTTGTCGATGATGGCGACTAGCCCTTGCGGCTGCGCGGTCGGCCCCTGCTTCGGCGGCGGGGCCGGTGGCTTTATATCGGGCCTGATCCGCTGTGCTTCCGCGGTATCGCGAGGCAGCCGGTCAGTGATGACGGCCCAGGCCGCTGCGGCGAGCGTGCCGAGTATGAAGCCGATCATCGCGATCACGCTCATGCCCGGCGGAAAGGCGCGGTGCTGCGGCACAGTAGCCTCACCGATGATGCGCGCGCTCGAAGTGTTGAGGCTTTCCTGCTCCTCGGTTTCGCGCGAGCGCTTGAGGAAGGCTTGATAAACGTCACGGCTGGCGTCGACGTCGCGTTCGAGTTCGCGAAGCCGTACCGCGGCCTGGCTCATCTCCACGCTCTGGCGCTTTTGCGCGTCGAGCGCCTTGTTCAGCGAAGCCTCGTAGTCGCGGGCACGGGTCAGGTCGTTCTTCGCCGCCGTGGCGAAGCGATCGACTTCCTCATTGATGGTGCGGCGCAGATCCTCGACCTGCTTCTCCATCTGACGGAGCGAAGGATGCAGCGGGCCCAGCTCGCTGGCCAGCTCTGCGTAGCGCTTGCGTGCTTCGGCATATTGGGCACGCAAATTGGCGATGGTGGGAGACTGCAGCGCCTCGGGAATTGCGCCGCTATCGGTTGCGGCACGGCGGCTCGATTCGATCTGGTCGTATTTGGCCTGGGCATCGAGCTTTGCGGCCCGTGCCGCCGCGAGTCGCTGGTTGCTGGCCGAAAGCTGCTGATCGCTGATCAGCGTGTCCTGGGTGCCGACGAAGTTGTTCTGCGCCTTGTAGATCGCCAGCGCGTTCTCCGCGTTGCGGAGCCGTTCCTTCAACTCCATGAGCCGACCCGACAGATCTTTGGTGGCGCGCCGCGCGGCGGTAGCCTGCGAATTTCTCGATTCCGTCAGGTAAGCGTGGGCGAGGGCATTGGCGAGCATCGCGGCCTTCGCCGGATCACACGACCAGACGTCGACGTCGACGATGAAGCTGCGATCCGTCTTTTTGACGGTGACGTGGCGGTTCAGGGCATCCAGCGCCGCCATCTGTCCGAGCTTGGTATCATCGGCAGTGCGAGGATGGATTCCGATCAGGCGAAGCATGGTCGCCAGAATTCCCCTGGAGACGCCGCCGAACTCCGGATCCTTGTCGATTCCGGTGCTCTGGATCACCTCCAGTAATACGTTGTTTGAGGTAATCAGACGGGCCTGGCTTTCGACCACCATCGCGAGTCCCGAAAGATCCTGGGCGCGCGGCGTCAATTCGCGGTCGACAAGTTGCAGTTCGCGGGGGTCGACATAGAGCTCGGCGGATGCCGAGAATTTCGGCGTCAGGCTTTTACCGACCGCGACCGCAGCACAGGCGCAGATCAACCCGGCGGCGGCGATCGCTGCCTTTCGCTGCCACAGCACGCGGCTTAGCTCCAGTATGCTAAAGCCGGCAGGCGTCCGCTGCGTCACCTGCGTAACGCCGGCTTTTGCCTGGCCTATGGGTTGGTCATAAACGAGCATGGGCCCCAGCTTCCGTTCGAACCGCCGCACGCGTCGGCTGAGGGGCTACTCTTCGGGTCGCGCCAGACGCGCACGGTTTCGGCGCCGAAAAAACGCAACAGGAAAAATTAACCATACTCATCGAGGAACTATTCGCCGAAATGGCAAAAAAAGCGTTTAAAGCACCGCAGGCTACGCTCTCACCAGGCAGCGCACCGGATTTTTTCACGCCGCGCACCGCTTCAAGGTAGCCCATCGATGCGGCCGCGCAGTCGCATGAAGCTCGCCCACCGGGGGTTTCCGGGAATCCGAAGTTAATCTTTCATTATCAATTGGCCTAGGGAGAAAGACGAGCCCGACCAGCCGTATCGCGGCGGCTGGCGATGGCAAACCGACGCGCAAAGGCGCGGCCGGCCGGCCGGTATTCGTTTTGGCTTCGGACCACATCGTTTGCACGATTCAGCGCTTCCTCAGGATGGCGTGATAGTCGCCTTGCCGCACGTCTGTCCTTCCCAACAGCAGGAAGTTCACTACGCTGGCGGCAGCGTCGACGAGGGCCGCAAGCACCGGCTTGCGTGCTCGCATTTCCGGAAAACGGGGGCTTTCGTATTCCCTGCGGTAGATCACTTCGAGACCATGCGCTTTCGCGAATGCAGCTAGATTCGAGGGCGAAACCAGCGGATGGAAGAATGTCGGAAACGGAGCCTCGCCAGGCTTGCCGGCGTCCATGTCGCCGCGAACCTGTCGATAGAACCAGACGTGGAACCAGTGCGGCGTGTATTTGGTAACGATGCCGGACAGCGAATTTGGATTCGGCGCGCCGATCAGAATCAGTCCGTTTTTCTTGAGACATTCGCAAAAGCGAAGCAGCGCGGCCTCAACGTCGGCAAGATGCTCGACGACGTTGTAGCAAATGACGAGATCGAAGCTGCCGGGCTGGAACCGGTAAGTCTGGATGTCGCCGAGGATCTTCGTTTGCGCGTAGTCGTTGTTGCGGATCTGGTCGGCATCGATATCGACTACCGTGACGTGGGCGCGCTTCAAGATATTGACCGGCAGGAAGCTGGTCGAGCCGCCGCCGGCTTCGTAGATCGAGAGCTTGTTCGCGGGAAGCTTTGCAGACAGGATTTCGTGAACCGCAAGCAGGCTCTTGCGTGCTTCCCCAGGAGGCAGGTCAAGCAGCGATTGTGGATATGCCTGCGCGTTGGCCGACGCGCGCGGGTCGGGCGTGGCGTGGCGGGAGGGCGCATAGCCGAAGTCGGTGGCCGCGATTTTACTCATTTTTTTCATTCCCGAATACGTAGCGGTAGACGATTGCGGCCGAGATCGCGTACAGGCCGATATAGATGGTGTTGAGCCAGGCGCCCCATCGCGCGATGCCGTCGAGATAAATCAGCAGCAGCGCCAGCGCTCCCGCTTTCAAGGCGACCTGTGACGTCGCCAGCACGGCGCGCATCGTCATCCTCTGGTAGGCGAAGAACAGCTCGGAGTGATACTCCAGCAGGTTCTTGAACGCCGGTACCGCCAGCAGGACGGCCAGTAGTGGTGTGGCCGATGCGACGTTGTGGCCCAGAAGCGTCGGCCAGATCGACAGCACGACCAGCAGGCCCGCAAAGGCAATTGTCGAGATCAGCGCAATCATGATCTCGACACCTAGGCTGCGGCCGATTTTGTCGTGCACGCGGCCTTCGAGGATCAGCTTGCGCGAATACAGGACATAGAAGGTACGGATCGGTACCGACGTGAAATCGATGATCCGCGAAGCGATCGCGTAAATGCCAACGGTTGACTGATCCGCCAGCGACAGCATCACTACCTTGTCGATCTCGTTCTGCGAGATAAAGGCGCAATAGGCGATCGCGAACATCAGGGCGTCGCGCATCCGGCCGAAAAACAGCGACGGGCGCCAGCGCAGCTTGATGCGCGGTTGGTAGACCGCGACGGCCAGCACCATGGCCGCGAGATTGAAGATCACATAAACGGCCGACCAGGTCTCGACGTCATGCTTGCCGGACGCCATGAAGGCGACGGCACCCGCGGTGCGCAATGCCGTACCGAGGCTGATGACGAGCGAGGCGGAGGCATAGCGGCCAAGGCCGTTGTTGACCTGGTGGATCATTTCCACGATCCGCCAGGTTCCGGCTTCGACGACTATAATCAGCAGGAAGGCGGTCAGTGACAGCGAGGTGGTAAACAAAAGGTAAAACACCGGCAGTGACGCGGCGAGGCAGAGCGGCAGCGAGATCAGCCAACTCACGTAAAATACCGCGAGGTGGCCCCCGAGCGCACGGCGCTTGCCGGCAGCGGCCCTGAAGGCAAACGACGAGAAGCCCAATCCCGAGAAGCAGCCGATCATGATGCCGGTTGCAGAGGTCGAGGCGAATACGCCCATGTCACGCAGCGACAGCGTGTTGGCCAGGATGAAGAAATAAACCGCCTGCAGGCCGAGCCGCACGCCGGTGCCGGCAAAGACCTGAAGATAATTGGTAAACTGGGCGCGGACATTGCGCTCGAACTGCTCGCGCAGGCGCGAGGCCCGCGAGACCACCACTGGCATGTCCAGTTCAAGCGTGTTGGTTGGTTCGCCACTCATCGCGTGTCAGGACAGCAAGATCAATGCCGAATCGCCGGGTCCAGGCCAGCCCTGCTCTTGTTTTGGTTAATCGGACGGCAACCTTCTGCCCCGGTAACCATCGCGTGGATTCCACGCCGGCAAGCGCGTAGCTGGACCGGATATTGCAATGATCGGCGTGTATCGTTTGGATTCCATAGCGGAGCTGCGTGCACGCATGCCGAAAAAGACGCATTCACGCCGGGATTTTCTCCTCGACGCAGCAAAGCTTGCTGCGCTGGGCATCTCCGGCGCGTCCGTACCATCTGGCGTGCCCGCATTGGCGACGCCGCTGGATCAAGCGCGCGCAAATCCGGTCGACGGTGGCGGGATGATTCCCTACGGCGCTGCCGCCCGCTCCGACGCGCTGGTGTCCGACCTGTCCTATCGCGACGCAATTGTCTCGAATTGCCAGTTGATCGTGCCTGAAAGCGAGTTGAAATGGCTGGAGCTGCGCCCGACCCGCAATGAATACAGATTCGAGAAATCCGACATGATCGTCGATTTCGCGCGTCAGAACCGGCTGCAGGTTCGCGGCCACACGCTGGCCTGGTACGGCGCGATGCCGGCCTGGACCGAGGAAATAAGTACCCACGTCGAAGCCGAGCGCGAACTGACCGATCATATTGATACGGTTGTGTCCCGATATCGCGGCGAGATCCCGTCATGGGACGTGATCAACGAACCGCTGGCGGAATGGCCGGAAAACGAATCGTCTTTCCGTCCTTCGATCTGGGCTAGGCGGCTGGGAGCTGACTACCTCACGATCGCGCTGCGGCAAACGGCGCTGGCCGATCCGGGCGCGCAGCTGGTCCTTAACGAATACGACATCGAATTCAAGGGCCCGCGCTTCGCAGCGCGTCGCAAGGCGCTGATTGCGTTGCTGCGCTCGTTGCGTGACCGCGACGTACCCCTGCATGCCGTCGGATTGCAGGCCCATCTGTTCGCCGACCGCGCTATCGATCGCGACGGGTTGCAATCACTGCTGATGGAAATCGCGGCCCTCAAGCTCGACCTTCTGATCACTGAACTTGATGTCATCGATTATGAATTGCCGGGCAAGATCAGCGAGCGCGACGCGATGGTAGCGAATGTCGCCCGCCAGTTTCTTGAGACGGTCGGCGAAGTCACGCGTCCCAAGGCGATCCTGACCTGGGGCATCAGCGACCGCTACACATGGGTCCCGACCTATTTCAAGCGCAAGGATGGAATGCCCAACCGGCCGTTGCCGCTCGACGCCGACCTCAAGCGCAAGCCGCTGTTCGACGTCATCGATGAATTCAGACACAGGTCTGCCTGACCGGCACATTCCTCAACAAGAAGCCTTTGCCAAAAGGCGCCACGGATCAAACCAAGCATGAGCCAGATTTCGACCGATATTGACACCTGCACCGGCCGCGCCGCGCCCGCAAATCCAGGCGTGAGCCGACTTTTGTTTGATACCGTGGTTGCGCGGCTGCGCAAAGTATCCTTGCTGCGGCACCTCAAGCGCAAGCTGGTGCAGTTCGAGCACGGGCCGGAAGAGGCGATTTACCGCAACTCCGAAGTCGCGCAAAAAAGCCTGGTCGCGACCTGGAAGCAGCTGCAAGCCGCCGGCGTGATCCTGCCGCTCGAGCAGGTTGGCTTCAGCCGGTTTTCGGAATTCGAGGAAGACGGCCATCTGTTGTATCTGCTGACGCTGGCCGGTTCGGGTTCGCGCACGGTGGTCGAGATCAGTTCGCAGGACGGTCGCATCTGCATGGCGACCAATCTCCTGGTGCATCATCGCTGGCGCGGCTTCCTGTTCGACGGCGATCCGGTATTCGTCGCCGAAGGCCGGCGCTTTTTCGGCCGCCATCCCGCTACCCGCGCGTTACCGCCGGTCGTGCAATCGGAATGGTTCACACGCGCCAACGTCAACGGGGTGATGGCCTCGGCGGGTGTCCCGAACGAGGTTGACGTGCTGTCGCTCGATATCGACGGCAACGATCTGCATCTGTGGAACGCGATGACCTTGCGACCGCGAATCCTGATCTGCGAATTCAACAATGTGATACCGAGCGAACTTGCGCTCACCATTCCCTATCAGGCGGATTTCAACTACGCGGCACTTCCGCCCGATCAGGCGCTGTTCCGCTCGGCCAGCCTGGCGGGCTATGTCGCGGTCTGTCGCCGCAAGGGCTACCGTCTGGTCGGCATCAACGCGCTCGGCTTCAATGCCATCTTCCTGCGCGACGATGTGCTCACTGCCGAGATGCCGGAAATTCCGGTGTCGGCGCTCGACACCAACCCGCATGTCGAGGAATTCCGCGCCGCATGGTGGCCGCGACTGGCGCATTTGCCCTGGATCGAGGTACCGGCCGATGGAATTCTCTGACGACATGGCAGCGGCCGCTCGCAGCCTTGCTACGATTTCCTGCGATCTCGATCTCACGGTGACGGTCGTCGTGTGCATTCCCACCTTCCGCCGCCCGCAGCATTTGCGCCGGACGCTGCAGTCGCTTGCCGATCAGCAGACCCACTGCCGCTTCGCTGTCGTTGTCATCGAAAACGACGCGATGAAATGCGAGGGTGCGCCGGTTGCCGCAGAATTTCTTCATGGTGGTCGATTGCAGGGGCTTTGCGTAGTCGAGCCACGGCAAGGTAACTGTCGGGCAATCAACGCCGCGTTCCAGACCGCGCTGGCGACATTCCCCGCAGCGATACACCTGCTGATGATCGATGACGACGAGGTCGCATCACCGTACTGGCTGGAGCGGATGGTCAGCGCCGCGGAAGCGACGGGTGCCGATGTGATCGGTGGCCCGGTGTTGCCGAATTTCGATGATGACAGCAAACGCGCCTTGCGCCGCCACCCGGCCTTCTGCCCGGCTTACGACGCGAGCGGCCCGGTGCCGACGATCTACGGCTGTGGCAATTGCCTGATCAAACGGGCCGTATTCGAAAGACTCGACGATCCCGCTTTCGACCTTCGCTTCAATTTCCTCGGCGGCGGCGACACCGATTTCTTCGCGCGTTGCCGTCAGGCCGGAATGAAATTCCATTGGACCGCCGACGCCATTATCACCGAGACGGTGCCGCCGAGCAGGACCAACCCTGGGTGGCTCGCGCTGCGTGGCTTGCGGATCGGTGCGATCAACTATCATGTCGAGTTCAAAGCGGCCCGGACGCTACCGACCCGCATCAAATTGCTGGCGAGATTGCTCGGGCGCCTGCCATTGTCACTGATGCGGGCGATCCGACTGATCATCACCGAGCAGAAGCCGATCTTTGCGTTGCATCCGATGGCGGTCGCGCTTGGCAGCGCGCTGGCCTCGCTTGGCATCGAACCGCAACCCTATAAAGCCTCGAAGATCACCCCGTGAGCCAGTTCATCACCACATCGGACGTGCGCGCTGTTGTCAGCGATTTGCGGCAGCGGCAGGTGATGGACGTGTTGCGAGGCGCTACTTTCATCGGGGTTCTGCTGCTGGCCTGGGTGTCGCTGCGGCCGTTCATCGACCTCGGCAATCAGGCGCTCAAGGATATGTCGACCGGCAACGAAACGCTGACCTATCTGGCGTTTGGCGGCTTCGCCGTGCTGACCCTCGCCCTGGCGATGCGCGACAACATGCCGGGCCTGGCGACGCTGTTATCACCAGGATATTTATTGTTCGGCGGCTGGATTCTCCTGACGGTCTTGCTGTCGCTCGATCCCGGGACGTCAATCCGCCGCTTCGCGCTCACGGTCTGCGTGGTTTCGGTGGCGGCGGCGCTGATGCTGTTGCCGAAATCACAGTCAGAACTGGCGCGCTGGTTCAGCGTTGCTGCGCTGATCTTGCTGGCGATCTGCTATCTCGGCGTGTTGCTGGCGCCGAACTTGTCAATCCATCTCGCTACCGATACGCAGGAACCCCATCTGGCCGGCGACTGGCGCGGCTCGTTCGGTCACAAGAACGTCGCTGCAGCCGTAATGGCAATGCTGGTGTTTCTTGGCATCTACATCGTCCGTTCCGGCGCATGGCTATCCGGCATCGCCATCATCGCGCTCTCGGCGCTGTTCCTGATCAAGGCCGAAGGCAAGAGCTCGACCGCGTTGCTTCTCATCGTCTTGGGTTTGACCCAGCTCACGATCGTCGTCCGCTCGTTCTGGGGTCGTGCCGCGATGATGCTCACTCCATTGCTGATCATGAATCTGCTCAGCGTCGGTACAGTCATGAGTACGGGGCTGGCTGAGATAGTCAGCATGCTGCCGATTGATCCGACCTTCACCGGCCGTACCGATATCTGGACCTTCGCAGTACAGGCGCTGCAACTGCGGCTGCCGATTGGTTACGGCTTCGCGGCATTCTGGGGATCGAGCTCGATCCAGAATCTCCCGCAAGGCATGGAATGGGCGGAATATGCCTCTCACAGCCACAACGGATATCTCGACACAGCCCTGGCGATGGGGTTACCGGGATTGATGCTATTGATTGCTGTGCTTGTGATTGCTCCATTGCGCGATTTCCACGCGGCGGATCGTGACGGCAACAGCGGACCCCTGGCGATGCTGTTGTTGCAGATATGGTTATTCGGACTTTATCTATCGTCGATGGAAAGCTTCTTCCTCGATCGTGCCGATCCAATGTGGTTCACGTTCCTGCTCGGGGTGTTCGGCCTGCATTATCTGGCGCGGTTCCGCCTCAGGGAGTGAGCTGTGCCCGCACCGCCTGTCCGGCTTCGCGCCACCAGGCGTCGAAATCGAAAGGCGTATGGACCGATGGAGATTTGAGCGCCGCTACGATCCTGTCGGCATAGGCGTCATCGCCGGCACCGCGCGGCACCGGCAAGATCGCGCCCTGATCGATAAGCGCCTTGAAGCGCGAATGGTGGTCGAACTCGCCGGGCTCGGCTGGTTCGGTGACGATCACCGGTTTGCCGGACTGCACGCAAGTGAGGATGCTGGCGCGTCGTGCCGTGAGACCCTCTTCGAGCGGATAACAGAAGATATCGATCTCGCTGAAAATGCCGAACACTTCCTGGTCGGATTCGATATAGCCGCTGACGATGACGTCATCGGTGATATCAAGTTCGGCGGCGCGGGCGTGAAACTCTTGCTCGACCTTGTCCATGCCGCGGATGAATGAGCCGACATAGACCAGAAGTGGCCTCAATCCGCGTTCCCTGAGGATCGCACATATATTGAGTAGCGCATTTGGCTGCTTGCCCGGATAGATCGATCCGAAATGCCCGAGCACCAGCCGCCCGTTCTGCCGCGCGGCCGCCAACCGTTGCCGCAATTGGCTGTCGGTTATTCTTGTCGCAGCTTCGATGTTGGGCGGCAAGGGTGCCAGCACGCATTTCCTGGCGGCCCAACCGACCAGGGCATCGTCGGCAAGCTCGCGCCGTACCAGCGGCGAGAACGTCACGATTCCATGCGCGAGCAGCAGCGCCGGGATATAGGTGATGCGGCGCAACCAGTGCAGGCCGGCCCATTCGTGCTGAATCAGGACGACGTGCCGACCTCCCAGCCGTGCCATCGCCAATGCAAGCAGCGGGCGAAATATCACGCGCTTCCAGGCCACGATCGGGAAGTTGCAGACCACGTTCCGTGCCGACGCGACCGCGCGCCAGATATCGCCGGTGCTACCTTCGGATCGGGTCAAGGTTAACGTCGTCGCACTATCGGAATCGAGTTTGGTGACGGTCTCGCCCAGTAGTCGGGTAAATTGCCCAACTCCGCATTGCATTTGCGGGCCGGCGCCGAGAAAAAGCGTCTGATATTCCGATTCTGACGTCATCGTGCGGCGAGCATCCCGTTATATCCGAAGTTCCAAAGCTATCCGCGTTAGCCATATATCGCAGACATTATCGTCAGGTAAGCGTTGCGGCTGCCTTGGGCACCTTTCTTGCGATAGATTGGGAGAAGACGGGTAGGTCGTTTCATATCGGCACAGCGCGTCACGGATGTGGCGGCGATGACCGGTTTTCAGGATAGCGTTTGGAGCACGCCGTAATGGCCGTCAACGGGCCGGCGGCGAACGAGAAATGAGCAGGAGTGTCACCATGACGACCGGCAAGGTCTTTACCGACTGGGACGAGACACATTCAGCATTGTGGGGTCATCAGCCGATCCGGCTCGCGCATGAACTGCACAACGCGCCGTTGTTTTCCAGGGAAACACTGGCCGAACTGATCGAGCGCTATCCGCGCCAGCATTATAGCCTGGTGCAAACTGGCGCCCGTGACTCGGGTCGGGTTTGGCGCGAGGGCGAAATCGGCGATCTCAACGGCCGTCAAGTGATGGAAGCGATTTCGCGTGGCGGTCTCTGGCTGAACATGCGCGATGTCGGCGCGGTCGACAGCCGCTATCGTACCCTGATCGATGGCATGTTCGCGGAAGTCGCTGCCAAGGTTCCGGGCTTCGAAGTCTGGAGCCATCAAGAGAGCATCCTGATCTCTTCGCCTGACGCGCAGGTTTACTATCATGCCGATCTGCCAGGACAGGGCTTGATCCAGATCGCCGGGCGCAAACGCGTCTATGTCTATCCGAATACGCCACCATTCATTACGCCACAGCATCTGGAGGACATCGCGGTCTACAATGTCGAGGTCGATATTCCCTATGAGAGCTGGTACGACCAGCACGCCAAAGTGTTCGACATCGGTCCAGGCCAGATGCTCAACTGGGAACTGAACGCCCCGCATCGCGTGGAAAATCTCGGCGCGTTCAGCGTCTCGATGACCGTTTCCTATACCAATGACCAGATCCGACGCTCCGAGATCGTCAACCTGGCCAACGGCCTGTTGCGGCATCGCTTCGGCTATACGCCCAGGACGCGCAATCTTCGAGGGCCGTCCTATTTCGCCAAAGCGGTGATGCAGAAGCTCTATCGCGACAGCGGCTGGGTCAAACGCGAACGCAGCGCGCGTCGCCCGACTGAATTCCGGCTGGATGCGACTCAACCCGGCAAGATCGTCGATCTGCCGAAGGCGGCCTGAACACGTCGATCTGCAATGACAGTTCTGACGGCAGAGACGAGGCGTCCAGAAGCACGGGAACTCAGCCGCGTGGCGGCGTTTCGCGTCGAGTTCGCCCGCGACTGGGAATGGGCCAACGCGCGAAGCGATGACGTTCGCGCGCTGACACCATTCCAGGACCGCCGCTGGCTGAATGCCTGGTACCGGGCGTTTGCCGGCTTTCCCGATGTTGAGCCGCTGATCGCGATCGTCTCGGATACGGCGACGTCACAGCAGGTAGCCCTTTTCCCGCTGGTGCGGAGGGTACGACGGGGCATCCGGATCGTCGAATTCGCCGATCATAATTTGACCGATTATAACGCTCCGCTGTTGCATCCAGCGGCGCTGCGTGACGCAGCTTCTATCCGCCGGATGTGGCGTGATCTGCTGAATGCGCTGAAGCGTCTGCCCGGCGGCAGCGATCTGGTGCGGCTGCGCAAGATGCCGTTCGAACTCGACGGCAGATCCAATCCCCTGACGCTGCTGCCCGGCGCTAGCGCCTCGTTTCTCAACAGTAATGTGGTGACCACGGGTGACGATTTCGACGCTTACCGCTATTCGCTGGAGCGCACCGTGCGCAAGGAACTGGAACGGAGCTGGCGCGTGTTCACGCGCCATCCCGGCGCGGCGTTCCGGATTGTGAGCGGCCATGACGAAGCATTGCGCGTACTATCGGCCATGGAAGGCCAGCAGGACGCGCGTATGCGGCATCTCGGGCAGAAATTCATGCTCAATGATGATACCTGCGCGGCGTTCTACCGCGGTCTGGTCAGGGAAAATCTCGGCAGCGGTTACGCCGTACTTACGGCGCTGATGGCGGGGGGCGAAGTGGTCGCGACACTGCTCGGGGTTCGCCACGGTTCGAGCTACGTGATGGTGCGGATCAGCAATGCCGGCGACAAATGGTCGAACTGTTCGCCGGGCCGCTTGATCATCGAACGCACCATGGCGGCCCTTCATCGTGATGGCGTGCGGCATTTCGATTTCAGTATCGGCAACTACGCCTACAAGCGCCGCTTCGGCGTGGTGCCGGTGGCGCTCGCCGAGATCACCGCCGCGTTAAGCTGGCGTGGATGGCCCTTTGCGCTACGCGATCGCGCCGCCCGCACGTTGCACCGTTATCCAAAGCTTGCGACGCGTGTGACCCGCGCGCTGGGACGGTCGCCGTCACGCGAAGAGAACTAGATCTGCCGCACCACACGTGGCTGGCCGGATGCGCATTCCAGCGCCTCGCGGTCCCACCTCGCGGTATCGGCCGCAGCCTCATATGTGCTTTGCAGGAATTCCAGCAGCGCGCTATCGGGATCGGAGGCGGTGCGCACCACGTCATAGGGCAGGATGAACTCGCCGAGCGCTTCGCTGAAGAAGGCGGCATCGGGTCTGGCCTTGATCGCGCGATAGCCGGCCGGTTCGGGATAGGCATAGGAATAGAACGCGGGATAATCGATCGCGCCGCTGCCCGGCCAGAAGCCCGCGCTGCATTCCTCGTGGGAATAGGCTTCGCAGGCCACCGCGTCCGGCAGGTTCGGCACGCCGCCGGGATGACGCGGCGCCCGCCGGCCGGAAAAGCGCGTCACCGCCAGATCGAAACTGCCCCAGAAGAAATGCACGGGGCTCGCCTTGCCGAGGAAGCCGGTGCGAAATTGCTTGAACACGCGATCCGCATTGACGAGGATCTGGAAGAAGCGCCGCACCGCATCCGGATCGTAGGATGCGTGTTTGCGGTCCAGCGAAAACCTGATCGGCTCGGGCAATTCGTTCGGCATCTCGTCGATGGCGATTTGAATGCCGAGCTCGGCGAGCGCCGCCATCACGTCCGCATAAAAACTCGCGACCGATTGGCCGGGGAGCGTCAACCGCCGCTGCGCGCCATCGCTTGAGAAAATGCGCAAAACATGATCGATAAAGTCGAAATCGATCTGGAATGTTTTGGTGCCATCCGGAATCGGTGAGGTGGTCAGGCCGCGCGCCGTGACATAGAGCGCCACATGCCAGGAGTGGTTCAGCCAGGGCGAGCGTGCGTAACGGATCTTGCCGACGATCTGGGTCCAGAGATGAACGGTGTCATAGGTCTCGCGCCATCCAGCGGTCGGCAGTTCGGGCCATCGGGCGGGCAGGGCATTGCTCATGGGGTTCACCGTGACACATTTTGATCCGCGACGCCTCGCGCAATGCGGCGGCGTCCGGATAAATGGGGCGGCATCGGCTGGAAAGGATGCCGTCCCATACGTATCAGCCATGCAGTTTTTGCGCCGTCTCCGCGATCACGCGGCCTTGATACCGCGCGCCGGCCAACTCGTTCTCGGTGGGCTGACGTCTGCCGTCGCCGCCGGTGATCGTACTGCTGCCATAGGGCGAGCCACCGGTGACATCGTTGAGCTCCGTCTGGCCGGCAAAGCCGTAGTTGAGGCCGACAATAATCATGCCGAAATGCAGCAGGTTGGTGATGATGGAAAATAGGGTGGTCTCCTGACCACCATGCTGGGTCGCGCTCGAGGTGAACGCGCCGCCGACCTTGCCGTGCAGGGCGCCCTTGGCCCAAAGGCCGCCGGCTTTATCGAGGAAGTTGGCCATCTGTGACGACATCCGGCCAAACCGCGTCCCGGTGCCGACGATCACGGCGTCATAATCGGCGAGCTCCTCGACCCTGGCGACTGGAGCTGACTGATCGAGCTTGTAGTGCGACGCTTTGGCGACTTCAGCCGGCACAAGTTCGGGCACGCGCCTGATATCGACGGAAGTACCGGCTTCGCGGGCACCTTCAGCGACGGCGTTGGCCATCGTCTCGATATGACCGTAAGCGGAATAATACAGGACGAGAACTTTTGTCATGGCCCTATCTTTCGTTCGGGAGGAGTCGTTGTTCTTGCTGTCATGCCGGGACAAGAGCGATCATCGCGCCTTCATCTGGCCTCGGCATGACGTTCTCCGTTTTTGCCCGCCGCGCCTCACGCCGCGTCGACCAGCACCAATTCGGAGTCTTCCAGTGCGGTGATCTTGAGTTGGTTCTCGTTGCTGATCGCGGCACCGTCCCGGGCATTGACCCGTACGCCGTTGACTTCGACCGCTCCGGCCGCCGGCACCAGATAGAGATGGCGCGCCTTTCCGGGCGCATATTCCGCGCTCTCGCCGGCCCTCAGCGTGGTGGCGAGCACGCGCGCCTTGGCGCGGATCGGCAGTGCATCCTTGTCGACCTCGAAACCGCTCGCGATCGTCACGAGCTTGCCCGACCGGTCCGACTTCGGAAACGGCCTGGTGCCCCAGGTCGGCTGGCCGCCTTGCATGGTCGGCTCGATCCAGATCTGGAAGATCCTGGTTTGGGTCGACTCCAGATTGTATTCGGAATGGCGGATGCCGCTTCCCGCGCTCATCACCTGAACGTCACCCGCTTCGGTGCGGCCCTTGTTGCCGAGGCTATCCTGGTGGGTGATCGCGCCTTCGCGAACATAGGTGATGATTTCCATGTTGGCATGAGGGTGGGCAGGAAAGCCAGCGTTCGGCGCGATCTCGTCATCGTTCCATACCCGTAAGCTACCATGACCCATATTGCTCGGGTCGTAGTGGCTGCCGAACGAAAAATGGTGCTTTGCCTTCAGCCAGCCGTGGTCGGCGGCGCCCAGCTTTGCAAATGGCCTGAGTTCGATCATGGCATGTTCCTTTGTCTTCGAATTTTGAGGTGTATTGAATTAAGCGCCGAAGCCACCATCGACATTGAGCACGGTGCCGGTGACGAACGACGCGCCGGGGCTCGCCAGGAAAACCACGCCAGCCGCGATTTCTTCGGCGGTGCCATAGCGTTGCAGCGCATGCATCGAGCGTTGGGCTTCGGCGAATGCGCCGCCGTCCTTTGGATTCATGTCGGTATCGATCGAGCCTGGTTGCAGCACGTTAACGGTAATACCGCGCGGTCCGAGGTCTCGCGCCGCGCCCTTGCTGTAGCCAACAATCGCAGACTTGGTAGCAGCGTAGTCCGCCAAACCCGGAAACGTGGCGCGGCTGGCGATACCCGAGCCGATGGTGACGATGCGTCCGCCGTCGCCCATCAGTTTCGAGGCTGCGCGGATCGCGGTGACCACGCCTTGCACATTGACCGCATCCTGATGCGCAAGCGCTGCCATATCGACTTTGACATCATCGACCGGTGCGCTGGCGATGACACCGGCGTTGTTGACGAGAATGTCCAACCGGCCGAAATGTTTGGCGACGTCCTGCACCAACCGGTCGACGTCGACCGGTGACGCCTGGTCAGCCTTGAAGGCGCGCGCCTGCACGCCCTTGGCCTTCAGTTCAGCGACGACCGCTTCGGCCCTTTCGGCAGAAGCGACATAGCTGATCGCGACGTGGGCGCCTTCATCGGCGAGTGCGCGAGCGCTGGCGGCGCCGATGCCGCGCGAGCCGCCGGTGACGAGGGCAACCTTGCCAGTAAGCTTCTTGGTCATCGGATTTCTCCATGTCCGCAAATTCGATGGCTTGTGGATATGCCGGGACCGGAGATGTATAAATAGAAACAATAGAAACTTATTGTTTCCAAAAATTGGATAAGGGGCTGGGACCGATGTCAAAACTCCCGGATTTCGAGGCGCTCGCGATCTTCGCCAAGGTCGTGGAGTTGCGGTCGTTTGCGGCGGCCGCAGCCGAACTGGCGCTGTCCAAGCCCACGGTGTCGAAGGCGGTCAGCCGACTTGAGGAACGGCTGGGCGCCCGGCTGTTTAATCGTACCTCGCGGCGGCTCGCCTTGACCGATGCCGGACAAAAACTCGCGGCGCGCGCCGCGCGTCTGCTCGCGGATGGCGAGGACGCGGAAAACGAGGCGTTGTCGCAATCGATCGCGCCGCGCGGGCTGGTGCGGCTGGCCGTACCCATGACCTTCGGCGTGAAAGTGGTGGCGCCGATCCTGCCCGAGTTTCTGAAGGCCTACCCTGAAGTTTCGATCGACCTGCACCTCAGTGACGCCATGGTCGACCTGATCGGCGAAGGTTTTGATGCAGGCTTGCGGATCGCCAGCCTGCCGGACTCCTCGTTGATCGCGCGGCGGCTGTGCGGGATGCCACGCCACACAGTCGCTGCGCCTGCTTATCTCAACAAATATGGCCGGCCGACCCATCCGATGCATCTGGCGCAACACCGTTGCTTTGCCTATGCCTATCTCTCGACGCCGAATATCTGGCACTACACCAACGCCGCAGGCGAACAGGCCAGCGTGCGGCCGGCCGGGCAGCTGCGTGTCAACAATGGAGAGGCCGTGTTGCCGGCGCTGGTCGCGGGCCTTGGTATCGCAGACCTGCCGGATTTCATTGTTGGCGATGCCATCGCCTCGGGCGAGGTCGAGGTGATCCTGAAAGGCTGGAAGCAGACCGAAGGCGCGGTGCATCTGGTGATGCCGCCCGGCGGCCCGCGCCCGGCCCGCGTCGAGGTGCTGGCGGAGTTTTTGGCGACGCGCTTTGCCAGGCAAAGGAAGCGGAAATAGGTCTGGGCGTGACGTTGGTGCAGGCGCTCCGCCGCTACGCACCCGGACCTGTCCTTCACATTTTGTTGTACGGTAAGAACCTTCGTTGGCCTCATTTATTTGCGATCTCAGACGGGCGGAGGCCGCATGGAACCCGCGCGCGGGAATGCAGCGATTTTTTTCATTTGAAGAAAGGACCGCCCATGGCAGCGCAGCGGACAATGCTGAACATTGCGATCGCCGTCGGCGCGTTCGCGGCGCAGGGCGTTGCGGTCGCGGAGGAATATCGCGGCAGCATGGAACAGCAGATGGCCTGCACGCCGGACGTGTTCCGGTTCTGCGGCGCGCAGATTCCCGACGTCAACCGGATCGTCGGTTGCCTCCGGCAAAACACCGCGCAGCTCAGCGGTCCCTGTCGCGCGGTGTTCGAATCGAATGACAGCATGCAACAATCGGCAGCGCCGGGACGACGCGAAGTTCAGCCGCGCAGCATCGACGACGATCAATAGCGCTGTTGATTTCACGCCACCGGCACTTCCCGGACTGGCACCTGACAGACATCGACCCATTCCGCCCCGGTCAATTCCGCCATCCGCTGCGGCGTGATACGCACCGCGCTGTGAGTCGAGCCCGCGGCTGGCACCACGATGTCGAATGCCTTCAGCGACATATCGCAATAGACCGGCAGCGGCGTTTTCAGGCCGAACGGGCAGACGCCGCCGATTTCATGGCCGGTGATGTCGGCGACCTCGTCGAGCCCGAGCATCTTTGGCTTGATGCCGAACAGCGCCTTTACTTTCTTGTTGTCCATCCGCGCGGTGCCGCTCGCCACGATCAGTACGACACGATCTCCGATCCGCAGGCTCAGCGTCTTGGCGATCCGCGCCGGTTCGACGCCGTAAGCCTCGGCCGCGAGCACGACCGTTGCCGAACTCATCGTCGATTCGATCACCTGGATGTCGGAGGCTTTTTCCGCGAAAAACGCGCGAACCGATTCAAGACTCATAAGCGGCAATAACCCCAGGCAATTCCGATAGCGTGTAGATGCGGTAATCCGGTTCGACGCCGAGCTCGTCCATCTGCGTCCGGACCGCCTTGAACAGGGTCAGTGGCGCGACCGTGTCGTTCTTGATGCAAGCCTGCGCCATCGCCTCCGGCGTCACCCGCTCGATCCAGGCGACGTTGAGGCCAAAGGATTTGGCGCCACAGGCATCCCATGGATTGGACGAAACGAACAAGACGTCCGAAGGCCGCACGCCGAGCTTTTCCTCGATCAGCAGATAGGCGTCCGGCGCCGGCTTGAATATCCGTTTGGAGTCGATACTGATAGTCGCATCGAGCACGCGATCGAGCCCGCTGTTGCGCACCAGCGCATTCAGCATGTCGCTAGAGCCGTTGGAAAGGATCGCAAGCTTGCGGCCTTTCAGCGCCGCGAGCGCCGCCTCGGCATCCGGATAGAGATCGAGATGCAGATATTTTTCCATCAGTTGCGCGAACACGCCGTCGTCGTATTTCAGCCCCAGAATGCGCAGCGTGTAGGCGAGCGACTCCTGCGTCAGCACGGAAAAATCCTCGTAGCGCCGCATCAGCGAACGCAGCCAGGAATATTCGAGCTGCTTGATCCGCCAGACCTGGGTGATGATCTCGCCGTAACCCGGAAATGCTTCTTCGGTAACCGCCGCCACCGACTGCACGTCGTAAAGCGTGCCATAGGCATCGAACACAACGGCCTTGATGGTCATGGATGCATCCTTGTCGACGGCTCCAGTTTCGGCATTTTGCCATTCCCGGCGGCGGCTCGAATTATAAACGCGCGGCAAATTGATTATACATAATGAATTTGGCCTGCCGGACAGATGACCGGCGATTGCGCGCGAACGCGGCTTCGCGATCCCGCGACGCGATGGGTCCGGGGTTTGAAAAAAATACACGCCTGGAAGAAGAGGGCGCGGGGCGACCCCTCAAGGCGCGGCGCGATCCTCCAAAAAGAGGGCGCGGGGAATGCCGGGTGTCCGATGGCACCCGTGGTTCGTGCAAAAAATGCACGGGGTAGTCGCCACAGGTTCACCGAGATCAACCGGCATTCCCTGCGCGATGGCTTTACGGTTTCCTTCGCGCTCTTCCCGGTGACCGGCTTTGTTGTCACCGTCGCCCCTGAGAAGCGTTAGCTTCTCAAGAACTTGACGCCAGCGTCGGGGCGTCAGAACCACACGACTTCGCCGTACGCCAGCCTCGTCGTTCGTCCGCGCGCAAGGCGCGCGCGCCGACGTGGCCTAGCGTCCACCGCATCCCGCCTCAACGTTCGTGACGATCATAATACGCCCCTCCTCTCGAGTCAGGATGTAGAAGAAAAAGAACTGATTTGCTCCGGATGATAAGGGAAATATTTTTAGGCCGAGGTCTGGACCACCCAAATCAACATGAATCCACTCGACAAATCGGGTTTTTGACGCTGGGAAAAACGGGGCGCTGTTGAGAATGCGCCAGGCCAAACCATTCGCCAGGTTTCCTCCCCGGAACATTCGGCTTCCAGGCGGGTTGACGGGCGGTATTCAAGCTCCTGAGGTCAAAATGAAGAAGTTGGCTTACGTTCTTACCGCGGCCGTGGCGCTGTCGGTCGCTGCACCTACGGTCGCCAGCGCACATTGGCACCATCACTGGCATCATCACCACTGGCACCATCATCATTGGCACCATCACTGGAGATAGGATGAGCCGCCGATTCGCCGGGGTTTTCTTTGGTAAAGATTGCGTTCCGAACTGCAACGATCAGCCGATCGTACGCTTTCTCCGAAGCACGCTGGATCGTGGTGCTCAGGCTTCGTCGCTTCTGGTGAAGCCGCTACAACGTGGCGTTCATGCCCTGTTCAGTGCTATCGATCTAGACGCTTGTCTGCTGACGGGGCACGCGCGATGACGCAATTGGATCAGACTGACAGTGGATCGTTTCGACAAAATGGCGGTCGTTGTGGACTGGCTCGACGCCTGCAGGAATCAGGACGTCGAAGGGCTGCTCGATTGCTATGCCGACGATGCTGCCCTTGAGTGCGCTTGCGCGTCCATAACCCTTTCGGGCCACGACAGACTTGCGGCCTATTGGAAGCCGAAGCTTGATGGCTTTGCCCCGAAGGCGTTCGGGCTCGAGAAGATTTCACCGCATGGCGATGGCGTGCTGCTCGATTACCTTAACTTCGAGGGCAAACCGGCCCGCGTCGTGTTCAACTTCGACGCAAGCGGCAGAATTGCGCACATGCGCTGCGAGCCCGCACGCTGATTGCTTTCAACCGATGGCGTGTTCCAGCGGCAGACGGCAACGAACCAGCGTCCGGCCGTTCTCCCGATGCAGTTCGAAGGTTCCGTCGAGCGCGCGAACCCGTTCACGCATGCCGGTCAGGCCCCGCCCGAAAGTGCGTTCGGGGGAAAGGCCGATGCCGTCATCCGAAATCGCAATTGCGATCTCTTCGTCCATAATCCCGGCATTGACATCGATCGTGGTTGCATGCGCGTGCCGAAGCACGTTGGTCAGGCTTTCCTGGATGACGCGGTAGATGGTCTGCGACAGCACGCCGTCGATTTCGTTCACCCGAGGGTCGATGTTTGCGGTAAGCCTGAGATTTGGCGCCTGAGAGCGCGCATTGTGCAGCAGGGTCTGAATACTTTGTGCAAGGCCGAGTTCCTGCACATGAAGCGGGCTCAGCCCTTCCAGGATACGGCGATTGGCCTGGTGCAGCGTCTCGGCGGCCTGCAGAATGTTTTTCGCGGACGCGGCTGGATCGGCGCCGCCGGTCGCGGCAGCTTCCGACAGCGCGGTGGCATTGGCCCGGATCGCGAACAACAACGGCCCCAATTCGTCGTGCAGCTCCCGCGCCAGCTCGCGCCGTTCGTCGTCCTGCACCGATACGACCCTGCGCACCAGCTCCCGGTTACGCTGGCTCAGCCCCTTCAGCGTACGGGCGAGCTGGTTGGCTTCTTCGCAGCTCCTGCGGATTTCGGGCGGCCCAGCCAGGGGAATCACGGTGTCGTAGTGGCCCTTGCGCAGCCGCGTGAGACCTTGCGCGAGCTGTCCGAGCGGCCGGATTGCGGCGCCTGTAGTGAAATAGGAGCTCAGCGCCGCGAGCAGCATCAGCACCGATCCCGACACGACGATGGCGAGAAATCCAACCCATTTTTCGAACACGTCCGCCGAAACATCGGGCGTGAAGATGATGTCGCCGACATGGTCGGCGCCAATGGTGACGGGATATACAGCGCCGATGTCGGGAATGCTAAGGAGCGCGATGAACCATCGCGGCACGGTTGCTGCGGATACGCGGACTCCCGGGACTGGCGAAGGTCCGGTGCGCTGAAACTCGATTGCGTCGGGGGGGCCGAGACTGTTGTGAAAGGCATCAAGCGTGGCCGCGGGATTTGCGGAGCCCGCAAGCGCCGCGCTGAGCGCGTCAGCGACGGCTTTTGCCGAACGAGCCCCTTGCGCATTCTCATGTTCGAACTGTTCCGGAGAGACGATCTGCAGTGCTACACCGCCAAGCGCGAGCGACACGAGAATCATCGCCACCATGGGCAGCGACAGACGGGCACGCAAGGAAAGCCGTTGCCACATTGGGAACATTCCAATCAGGTTGTGCTCGATTTCTCTTTAAAGTTTTCGCCGATATCCTATCTTCCCCATAGACGAGGAATCCGTGCAGGATACGCCGAAATCCGCCGCCAAGGTATTGATTGTCGACGACCACCCGGTGGTGGTGTCGGGTTGCCGGTCGCTGTTCGCGTCGGATGATTCCGTGAAGATCGATGAAGCGAGCGATGCCAGGTCCGGCCATCGCGCCTACGTGCAGAAGCGTCCCAACGTTACCGTCATCGATATCAAGTTGCCGGATGTCTCTGGCTTTGAATTGATGCGGCGGATCAGGAAGGACGATCCCGACGCCAGGATCATCATGTTCAGCATGAACGACGACCCCGCCTTCGTGGTTCGGGCAATCGAGATGGGCGCGCAAGGTTATATATCGAAAGGGGACGATCCCCGGCTGTTCGTGAAGGCGGTCCGCAAGGTGATAGCCGGTGAGAAATTCATCTCGCCGCATCTGGCCGAAGCTGTGGCCTTTATGGGCGCGGCGATCAAAGCCAACCCGTCAGCCCAGATGAATGCGCGGGAACTTGAGATCCTCCGGTTATTGGGGCGGGGAAACAAGATCGTGGAGGTCGCCGACGCGCTCGGCATCTCCTACAAGACGGTCGCCAACACCACCTCCCTGCTCAAGCAGAAGCTCGGCGCCAAGAATCATTCCGATCTCATTCGACTCGCCGTCGAGATGGAACTCGGCTGAGCGAAAAACCGGAACTGACCGCCCGGGATGGTGCGGCCAGTCCCTCTCGCGGCGGTATGTCTCATCTGTCAGGGCAATGGTTCAACGAATGAAACATCCGCAGAGATAGCAGTTCCGGGTGTTCTCTTCATGGCGGCTACCAAGCTGCCGGAAACGCATTCAATTGGTAGGCGATATGCCGATGCACTTCCCTGGCCGACAACCTCGAGACGTGGTGCTTGGCGCGTCGCTGCTTGCCTGGCAGCGGTTGGCGACGTCGCCGGAAGATTGACACTAGCCCCGCGGGCCGGAGCGGGGAGGGCAGCCTCGCTCGCAATCACTGTCGGCGACACGATCCGCGGCATCGGCACGCTGGTGTCGATGCGGACGGCCGCCGGCCATTGGTGATCCGCGTGGATGCGAATGGCGGAGCGATCGGCATCCATGGCGATCTTGTCTGCCAGTTTCGGCAAATACCGCTCGGCAACAAACGACAGGCTTAGGAGCACGGCTCCCGTGAACAGAAAATATCGGACGAGCGGCGTTGCCGTTCACTCCGGCTTCGGCCGAACCGCAGCGTCCAGCACGAGCGTAGCACGAGAAAAATCGGCAATCGTTCCGCAACGGCTCGCGACATTTGAAAATCAGGGTTTGCAAAGGGACCGCTAAATAAAAAGCGATTGCTAAATAAATCGCCGTGAGACCACGACGGTCTCACGGCGAAAAACGACGCCTCGGCAAACAGCTACCAGGCCGTCCACCTGTTGTCGCGCCAGTAGCCACGGCCTTCATGTTCGCGGAAGATGTATCTTTCGCGCGGGCCCCAGCGCCAGTTGTCTTCGTGAACGATCACCCTGGCCTCAGGCGGATAGTTATAGACTTCGTGGGTGTGCCAGCAGACGTCGCCGGAACATACAATGGTGGCAGATGCGCTGGTGGTCGCAAATGCCAGCAGGGCGGCGCCGGCAAGGGCGGCTTTGGTCAGAACTCTCATCGTTTCTCTCCTCCTACTCTGCTCATTGCCCGGTTGCCAACGGGCAACTTCATCCGACGTTCCCCCGCATCGGGAAAAACAGGAAGGGTTCCAGAAGCAGGAAACTGGCGTCATCTCAGCAAGTGGATCAGATAGCGCCGTTTGGCCATCTTGATAAAATTGAGCCGTTATCAAATGCTTCAATCCGTAGCCGTGATCGAACCGGCACGGTTTCCACGGCGGGCTGCATCGTTGCGATTGCCGGCATCCGGGTTGATCGGTATTCCGTAAAAAAATGTGCGGCGAGCAGCATGCTGATCAAGAATATAGCCGCGACAGACGCGCTCGCCACCTGATGCCCGGCACTTTCCATCTCCGCCTACCTCTCAAGGCTCCATCAACAAAACGCGCAGACAGCAGCGTGGTTCCCAATTTCGGGAAAAAGTGGTAACCGCAATGGGAGAAGCTCGTGAGTAGCCTCTCGCCGTTCTGTCGGAAGGTCTGACCATGGAAGAATTTGACGAGCGTACGAAAGCCAATATGGACGTGGTACTTGATGCAATCTGCGCTGAGCTGCCGCATGGCGGCGATCATGAGAGCCGCAAGTTCATTGCCGAACAGCTGATGCAGGCTGCGCGCAGCGGCAAAACCACGCTTGGCGAATTGACCTATGTCAGCCGGCGGGCGCTGATTCAGCTTCAGAACAGGCCCAGATCAGCTTGATCCAGGTCTGCCTGATCCACGTCTGCTTGATCCACGTCTGCTTGATCGCGACGCGGCCCGAATTCACCGGACGAGTTTGTCGAAGTCAGAATTTAATTTGAAGAGCAGGGCGCGTTACGTCAGCAGGCGACGGAGGCCGGTACAGTGGCCGGATGCAGGCGATCACTGCTTTGTCTTTGTAGGAGCAGATTCCAATTTTTCGCTCCAGGCGATTAGCCGTTCGCCAAGGTATTTTGCGCCAGAAGGCAAAAATGAAAAATCAAATTCGGCGTCAAATTCATCGCGGATACGCAACAAAACCAATTGATCATGGATGTCGGAATTCAATTCAAAATCCTTCGCGGCTGCCGCCACCGACGCTGAGATGTCGCCATCGGCCAGCGCCTTGCTTGCTACGATTTGACGAGCAACGGTTGGGGCAAATCGACCCAAAAAAATAACGTTCTCTTCCGAAAGAACCATCTCGGACGTGGCACCATCTCGACCGGAAATCTTCAAAACGTATTCATTGCCTCTGGGCTCTATCGCCAATCCGCTGAATTCGCTTGCCATGGTGTACTCACAGATAGAAGACTGTCACGCAGAGGCCCGCGGCCTAGCCGGTGAAATCCACCCTCTTACCGCGCGCTACAAGCGCCGATGTGGAGCAATCCGGCTGAACTGATCGCCATCGCAGATGCGATGGCTGTTCCCTGCGCCATCACTCTTGCGCGTAGCGGAGCAGATATGCCCCGGCAATGTTGGGGTCAATCCCGATTTCGGCACACCGCAGGCGATTAGAATATTTCTCAGTTATGGCGCAGGCACCATCAATGAAGGCCGCGCGCCGACCGCTCGCCGTGCGTTGCGCTATATCATTTCAGGCGTGGCACAGCAGGGCGAAAGCGAAGCCTGCGGAAGCGCGAGCCATCGAAATCTGCTTGCCTCAACCGCTGGTCCGGCTTGATGCGAGATGCGCCAGAGCCCGGTTCCGATGAAATCGGAACCGGGCTCTGGATTCTTGTTTTGACGCGTTGTCCTTATGCGAACCGCTATCCACCCACGGATCAAGCCCGAGGGCATGCTTCGCTCGAAAACGCTCAGTAGCACCGAATGACGTTGATATTTGCGCTCTGCTGTGCCCCGTCCTCCCGGGGAACCGTCACCGTCTGCGAGGTGCAATCCGGCACGTATGGTCTTGTCGAGGGTACGACATTCGGTGGGAAGCGATGTACCGCATCCCAGGGGACATCATACGTGTAGGTGTAGTGGACATCGCCCGATGGCGGCGGCGTGATCTCTGTGCCGGGTTCGTCATAGGTCGGTCCGTAATCCGCCACGCCAGGCCAGAAAATGTCTGCGCGGTGTCCGCGGTGATGCCCGAAGGAGTGGGCGATGGACGGGCGAGAAATCGAATGCGCCGCAGAAGTCGTGCGTTCCGCGCCTGCGAATGCCTCGCCGCTGGCAAGGATTAGCCCTAACCCGCCAAGAGAGACGATAAGCATCGCAGATTTTGAAATCGCAGACCTGGAAATCGCAGACCTGGAATATGTCATGGCATCACCATTCATCGGTTACCGAGCAATCGTGCCAGGCAACGCTAGGTCGGATCGTTTGGGCCGGCAAAGGCATAATTAACAGCTGGTTAACGGGTAACATTACCGGAGAACCGGCGGGCTGATGCTGCTGGCCGTGCTGGAACTGCGCCATCCGGAGCGGCCCGGCGACGTGATCCGGCTCGAGGCCCGCGCTGACAAGTTCATCAAGCGAGCGGCTATTCGTGGTGCACGACAATGTCGTCTTTCAACCAGCGGCGAGGCGAAATCGAAGCAGGTCACGGCAAATTCCAGATGGTGCTGATCGACGTCACGGCGCGGGCAGCCGGAACGACGGGAAGATCGCGACCGGCGAGGCGATAGTCGAATTCCTCAGCGCCTGATTTTGCCGGCGATCACACCGGATCAGGTCGGCGACGTTCGGTTTCGCGGCCGAATCGGCACGCAAAAGGCTTGTTCGCATTGACATTTGCCCGTTCGATGGCCTAGAAACCGCCCGTCCCGGGCGGACCGCCGCATGCCGGGATCAATCCCATTTATTACTTTCGGTATCCACCCTTCGGCCTCGCACACGGCCTTTCAAGCATCAGGATTGTCCCATGAAGGTCCGTAACTCGCTGAAATCGCTGCGTGGTCGCCATCGCAACAACCGTCTGGTCCGCCGCAAGGGCCGGGTTTACGTCATCAACAAGGTCCAGCGCCGGTTCAAGGCGCGCCAGGGCTGAGTGCAAGGCTGAGTTCCAGGCCAAGTATTGGGACCAGATAGGGTTCGATCGGCCTCGCATCGCACCGGCAAAATTCCGCTTTTTCACGCCTTGCTGCTTTGCAAGAATGTGTTGCCGCGTCTAGACTTTGACGATGGCATTGAGATTTCCCCGCGTGCGTAACATCCGACCGGCCATTTTTCTGGCCGCGATGCTTGCCGCCGCGCCCCTTGCAGCGTTGGCGCAGGACTCCGAGGTCACACCACCGAAGCATCAGAAAAAACGGCCGGAAGCATCCGCCAGGCTGCCGAAGGCCGATCGCACCCACGGTCTCGACTTCCTGTTCGGCGCGCTCAAGGCCGCGCCCGATGAGGCCAGCGCCAAACATGTCGAGGCGCGGATCTGGGCGATCTGGCTGCATACCCCGAGCGATACCGCGGCGCTATTGATGACGCGCGCCAAGGCCGCGATGGACGCCCAGCAGATGGACGTCGCGCTCAAACTGCTCGACGCCGTGATCAAGCTGCGGCCGGACTATGTCGAGGCCTGGAACCGGCGCGCCACCGTGTACTACCTGCAGAAAGACTACGAGCATTCGCTCGAGGACATCGAGCAGGTGCTGGTGCGCGAACCCCGGCATTTCGGCGCGCTGACGGGTCTCGGCATGATCATGCAGGATCTCGGCGACGACAAACGCGCGCTGGACGCATTCCGCCAGGCGCTCGCGGTCAATCCGTACCTCGACAAGGTGCCGGAGTTGGTCAAGACCTTGGCCGAAAAGGTCGAAGGCCGCGACATCTGATCGCGCGCGAAGACAACCTAGTGCAGCGGC
Organism: Pseudomonadota bacterium; assembly: GCA_018971625.1. Classification (GTDB taxonomy): domain Bacteria; phylum Pseudomonadota; class Alphaproteobacteria; order Rhizobiales; family Xanthobacteraceae; genus Bradyrhizobium. The sequence continues at coordinate 10,836 of JAGXAJ010000011.1, read as the reverse complement.
TCCCCGCCGCGCTCCAGCATCCCGCTTTGACCAACTGCTGCATACAGCCGCGCCAGTTCCGTCTCGAGCTGCTCGTTGACGAGGAGCAGGGCCCTCAGCGCCCCGCGGATATCGCCGCTGCAACTGGCGACAATCTCGTCGATGAAGATGTCGTTCGATCGGTAGGCCATCCACCCCTCCCTTTCTGCTGCGGCATCATCTCGAAATAATCTGGGGCTAATCGTGACGATCATTTTTCGATGTTGTGGATAGCGTGGAAAGCCTTCGCAATGCCACGTTTTGGCGAGCGCCGCGCATCGTGCGACCAAGCATTGGTTGTGGTTGTATAAAACCGCACGTGACCGTGATGTGAAATGGCCCTTGGCGCACCGGTCGCCGGCAAAGATAATTTAAATCACGCTGCTGCGCGTGCGGCGTCTGTTCCTGGGTCGCGCGCCCTCCGCCAACATAGGCGAGCATCGAAAAGGCTCGATGCTCGCCTGGGCCGGCCGCGAGTCGTATTGGCGACGAAACCGTTGCCAGATAAAACCGTAACTTGTCGGTGCACAGGATCATCCGGACATTGCAAATGGGTTTTGTCGTGGTCGTGACGGCGTTGGTTGTACTGGCGCTGATCACGCAGGCCGGTGTACTGGCGCTACAGCGCGCCTATCCGCGGCAGGGCCGCAGCGTCGAAGTTGAGGGTGCTTTCCTCAACGTGCTCGACATCGGGCCGCGCGACATGATTAGGCCGCCGATCGTGATGATCCATGGCGCGAGTTCGAATCTCGGGATGATGCGTCTGCCGCTCGGCGACATGCTGGCCAAAACCCATCGGGTAATCCTGATCGATCGCCCCGGGCATGGCTGGAGCCCGCGCCAGCATTTCGAGGATTCGACGCCTGCGATCCAGGCGCGGATGATCGACGAGGCGTTGGAGAAACTCGGCGTCGCGCGCGCGGTCTTCGTCGTGCATTCCTGGGCCGGCGCGTTGGGCGCGCGGATGGCGCTCGACTATCCGCAGCGCGTCGCTGGCCTGGTGATGCTGGCGCCGGTGGCCTATCCGTGGCGCGGTGGCGTCGGCTGGTACAACAAGCTGATCGCCACGCCGGTGATCGGCCCGTTGCTCGCCTACACCATTACGCTGCCACTCGGCTATTTCCTGACCGACGCCGGGGCGCGTAACGTGTTCCTGCCGCAGACCATGCCCGACGGCTTTGTCGAGAACACTGCGACGCCGCTATTGTTGCGCCCGCGCGCGTTCCTCGCCAACGCCTGGGACCTCGTGACATTGAAGGTGGCGGTGAGGGAGCAGGCGCCGCATTATGCTGAAATCAGTGCGCCGGCGGTGGTGATCGCGGGCGATGCCGACAACACCGTGTGGCCGGACATCCACTCGCGCCCGTTCGCGGCCACGGTGCCGCACGCCAAACTGATCATATTGCCCGGTGTCGGCCATATGGTGCAGGATGCCGCGCCCGAACTCGTGATGCGCGAGATCGACGCGATGATCGGCCAGCTCATGCACCAAGCTGCTGTTGCCGCAAATTAGCGCGAATTTCATTTCTGGATCTTTCCGTCGTTGGCACGCGCAATAGCAGGCAACACATTCGCGGGCCGATAAAAAGTTCTCGTTAACGTCGTCGATCCTAGGGTGTGGCGGGGATTTTGTTTTGATGCTCTTTCTCGCACGGACCTGATTCGCTTCGCGCGAAAACGCTTTGACACGAAACTACGGCGCGATGTTTGATACGATCATTCTGCTGTCAGGGGAGGCCGAGCGACGCGCATTGCCATTCGCGTTACTTGGGCACAATCCGCATCTTCAGGTCGTCCCGGTCCAAACGTCGGTCGATCTGGATGAGCTGAATCCCGATGCGCTGGCGCGTGCCCGGCTGATCTCGTTCGTGACGTCGGTTATCGTGCCCGCAGACATTCTGCATCGTCTCGGCTACGGCGCGTTCAATTTCCATCCCGGTCCGCCTGAATATCCGGGCTGGGCGCCGGCGCATTTCGCGCTGTACAATCGGGAGACCACATTCGGCGCGACGGCGCATGTCATGGTCGAGCGGGTCGATGCCGGCCCTATCGTCGGCGTCGCGCGCTTTCCGATTCCGAAGGGCACCTCGGTGCTTTCGCTCGAAGGGCTGGCCTACGCGCATCTGGCGCAATTGTTCTGGTCGATGGCCGAACGGCTGGCGACCGATCCGGCAGCCCCGCCCGCGCTGAACGAACAGTGGGGCATCAAGAAATATTCGCGCCGCACCTATCGCGCGATCTGCGACATTCCACTCGACATCCCGAAGGACGAACTCGACCGCCGCCTGAAAGTGTTCGGCGGCAACCATTTCGGCATGACGCCGACCATCCATCTGCACGGCGTCGAATTTCGCGCGGTGCCGCCGCAGGATCAACGCGCCACCGCGTAGCCAGCGACCGGACCGGCTTTTCAAACACGAAGCGCGACGTCGTGGCGGGTTGCTTCACGGCGAAAGCGAGGTCCTAATAGCCCGGGCGCGCCGCGTTCGTTCCAGCACTCCTGGTGCGGGCCACGCATCCATTGGAGAGCTACCCAAAGCCGCCCAGACGTGCTTGATTTGCCACGACAAATCGACGAGAGCAGGGTCACCCGCATCGCGGGGAAGGCCGCGGAGACAACCACATGACCATCATGATGCCGGCATCGGATCAGGCCGTCCTGGCGCGCCGCGAGGCGATCGTCGCGGCGTTGCGCGCGATCGTGCCGGGCGAGGGCGTGATCGACAGCCCGGCCGAGATGATGCCTTACGAGTCCGACGGACTGATGGCCTATCGCCAGCCGCCAATGGTCGTTGTGCTGCCCGATACCACCGAGCAGGTCTCGAAGGTGCTGAAATATTGCTTCGACGAGGGCATCAAGGTGGTGCCGCGCGGCTCCGGCACCTCGCTCTCCGGCGGCGCGCTGCCGCTGGCCGATGGCGTGCTGCTCGGGCTCGGCAAATTCAAGCGCATCCGCCAGATCGATTTCGATAATCGCCTGGTGGTGACCGAGCCGGGCGTGACCAATCTTGCGATCAGCCAGGCGGTGGCGCATGGCGGATTTTACTACGCGCCGGATCCGTCGTCGCAGATCGCCTGTTCGATCGGCGGCAACATCGCGGAAAATTCCGGCGGCGTGCATTGCCTGAAATATGGCATGACCACCAACAACGTGCTCGGCTGCGAGATCGTGCTGATCACGGGCGAGGTGATCCGGATCGGCGGTAAATCGCCCGAGACCGACGGCTACGATCTTATGGGTATCATCACCGGCTCCGAGGGCCTGCTCGGTGTCGTCACCGAGGTGACAGTGCGCATCCTGCAGAAGCCGGAGACCGCGCGTGCGCTGATGGTCGGCTTCGCGCAGGTCGAGGCCGCCGGGCAATGCGTGGCCGACATCATCGGCGCCGGGATCATCCCGGCCGGCATGGAGATGATGGACAAGCCCGCGATCCACGCCGCCGAAGCCTTTGTCCATGCAGGCTACCCGCTCGACGTCGAGGCGCTGCTGATCATCGAAATCGACGGTCCCGGCATCGAGGTCGATGAACTGATCAAGCGGGTCGAGGCCATCGCGCTGCGTTGCGGTTCGACGATCTGCCAGATTTCCAATTCCGAACAGGAGCGCAATCTGTTCTGGGCCGGGCGCAAGGCGGCGTTCCCCGCGGTCGGACGAATCTCGCCGGATTATCTCTGCATGGACGGCACCATTCCGCGCGGCGCGCTGCCGCAGGCACTGGCGCGGATCCGCGATCTCTCCGAAAAATACGGGCTCGGCGTCGCCAACGTGTTTCACGCCGGCGACGGCAACCTGCATCCCTTGATCCTGTACGATGCCAACAGGCCCGGCGAGATGGCCAAGGCCGAGGCGTTCGGCGCCGACATCCTGCGCTGCTGCGTCGAACTCGGCGGCGTGCTGACCGGCGAACACGGCGTCGGCGTCGAGAAGCGCGACCTGATGCCGGACATGTTCAGCGAGATCGATCTCAACCAGCAGCAGCGGCTGAAATGCGCGTTCGATGCGCAAGGGCTGCTCAACCCCGGCAAGGTGTTTCCGACCCTGCACCGCTGCGCCGAACTCGGCCGCGTGCATGTCCACGGCGGCAGGCTGGCGTTTCCCGATATTCCGAGGTTTTGATGTTGAGTGCGAGCTTTCCCGCGGAGCACTGTCTGCTCTCTCCCTTCTTGTGGGGGAAAGGTGGAGAGGGGGGTAGCCACTCTCGCTGCCTTTGCGGCTCACCCCTCTCCCTGATCCTCTCCCACAAGGGAGGAGAGAACAGGCTGCATACGAGGCACACGTGGACACCCTGAAAGTACGCGACGCGGCCGACGTCGAGCAGGTGGTGCGTTCGGCGATCGCGAGCAAACAGCCGCTGGAAATTATCGGCCATGGCTCCAAGCGGCAGGTCGGCCAGCCGATGGCGACCAACGCGCTGCTCGATCTGTCGGCGCTGAATGCGGTGACGTCCTACGAGCCGAACGAGCTGATCGTCACCGTGCAGGCCGGTGCGCCGATCGCCGATGTGCTGTCGCTGATCGATTCCAAGAACCAGCAATTCGCGTTCGAGCCGATGAATACCGCGGCGCTGCTCGGCACACCCGAGATCGGCACCATCGGCGGCATGATCGGCGCCGGGCTTGCCGGACCACGCCGCATCAAGGCCGGCGGCGTGCGCGACCATCTGTTGGGTGCGCATGCGGTGTCGGGTTTCGGCGACAGTTTCAAGGCCGGCGGCAAGGTGGTGAAGAACGTTACCGGTTACGATCTCTGCAAGCTTTTGGCAGGATCGTGGGGCACCCTGGCGGTCATGACCGAAGTAACGTTGAAGGTGATGCCACGTCCCGAGAGCGAATGCACGCTGGTGCTGCGCGGGCTGGACGACCTTACCGCCAACCGCGCAATGACGGCGGCGCTCGGCTCGCCGTTCGATGTGTCCGGCGCGGCGCATCTGCCGGACTCCGCGCTGCGGGCATCGGCAGACGGCTTAACCAGTTTCGGATCGCAGCAGGCGGTGACGCTGTTGCGGCTGGAAGGCATTGCAGCATCGGTTGCCCATCGCGCGGCCGTGCTCGGCAAGGCGTTGGCGCAATTCGGAACCGCGGAGACGGTCGACGATGCGGCCTCGGCGGCGATCTGGGTTTCGGTTCGCGACGTCCGGCCTTTCGCGGCCGACGGGATATTCGGCGCGCGGCCGGTCTGGCGCATCGTCTGTCCGCCAGCCGCCGGCGGTGCGCTTGGCCAACAGCTTTCGCGCGATACCGGCGGCGAGGTGATTTACGACTGGGGCGGCGGTCTTATCTGGGCGGCGCTGCCATCTAGGCCCGATGCGCTGGCAGCCCTGTTGCGCCAGCGTGTCAACGCAGCGGGCGGCCATGCCACGCTGTTGCGCGCGCCCGAGGAAGTGCGCCGCAACGTCGATGTCTTTCATCCACAGCAGGCGGGGCTGGCTGCGCTTGGCGAGCGCGTCCGTCACAGCTTCGATCCGAAGCGTATCCTCAATCGCGGCCGGATGCGGCGGGACTCTTCGACATGAAAACCGAATTCAGCCTCACCCAGCTCGCCGATCCCGATATCGCGGAAGCCGACAAGATCCTGCGCGCCTGCGTGCATTGCGGATTCTGCACCGCGACCTGCCCGACTTACGTATTGCTCGGCGATGAACTCGACAGCCCGCGCGGCCGAATCTATCTGATCAAGGAGATGCTGGAAAAGGACCGCCCGCCGACGCCGGAGGTGGTCAAGCATATCGACCGCTGCCTGTCGTGCCTCGCCTGCATGACCACCTGTCCCTCGGGCGTGAACTACATGCATCTGGTCGATCAGGCGCGGGTCAGGATCGAGAAACAATACGCACGGCCGCTCGCCGAGCGGGCGTTGCGCGCGGTGCTGGCGCTGGTGCTGCCGCGGCCTGGCCTGTTTCGTATCGGTATGGTGCTGGCGCGTCTGGTGCGGCCGTTTGCCGCCCTGTTGCCCGCCACCAGGACCACGTCGGCGACGCCGAGCCTGTGGCGGCGGATCAGGGCAATGCTAGCGCTGGCGCCGGCCAGCCTGCCGCCAAAGGGTGCGCAAGGCGGCAGCGTTTTTCCGGCGCAGGGTAATAAAACTGGCCGGGTGGCGCTGCTGCAGGGCTGCGCGCAACAGGTGCTGGCGCCGCGTATCAACCAGGCGGCGATCAATCTTTTGACGCGTCATGGCGTCGAGGTGGTGCTGGTCAAGGACGAGCAATGCTGCGGCGCGCTAACCCATCACCTCGGCCATGACGGCGACGCTTTGGCGCGCGCCCGCGCCAATATCTCGGCGTGGCTCGCTGAGGCCGGACGCGGCGGCCTCGACGCGATCCTGGTGACGACCTCGGGCTGCGGCACGGTGATCAAAGACTACGGATTCCTGCTGCGCGAAGACCCCGACTTTGCAGGTCCCGCCGCGACGGTCTCGGGGCTCGCCAAGGACATCACGGAGTATGTCAGCGGCATCGAACTCAGGCCGGTGGGCGCGCAACATAGCGATCTCGTCATCGCCTATCATTCGGCTTGTTCGCTGCAGCACGGGCAGAAAATCACACAGGCCCCGAAAGAATTGCTTTCCAAGACTGGATTCGTAGTGAAAGATGTACCCGAGAGCCATTTGTGTTGCGGTTCGGCGGGGACTTATAACATTCTCCAGCCTGATATTGCGGACAGGTTGCGCGATCGAAAGGTCGCCAATATCGCGATGGTCAAGCCGGATATGATCGCTGCGGGCAATATTGGATGCATGATGCAGATTGCCGGCGGTACGTCAGTCCCCGTGGTGCACACGATTGAGCTTCTCGATTGGGCGACGGGCGGTCCCCGGCCGGGATCTGTTGGATAAAGACTGGCTGGACCGGGCTGAACGGATAATGAGGGATCGACCGTCCCGCGCGAGATGCGGACGATTAAAGCGCCCGATGAATAGTAATCGATAGACATTGATCGGCGGCAACAGGAGGATCACGATGGCTAAGCGAAAAAAGAATAAAAAGAGCAAGGAGGATAAAAAGAAAAAGTCGATGACGGCGAAGAAGAAATCCGCCAAGAAAACAAGGAAGGCCGCGAAGAAGTCGGCCAGAAAAACAGCTAAGAAAGCAGCCAAGAAATCAGGCAAGAAAGCAGCGAAAAAGGCCGGCAAGGCCGCGAAAAAATCGGCCAAGAAGTCAGCAAAGAAAACGGCAAAGAAAGCCGGCGCCAGGAAGAGCACTGCGAAGAAAAAGGCAGCTCCGGCTGCGAAGCCTGCCGCAGCAACCCCCGCCGCACACAGTCCTGTGGCGGCACGGCCCACGGCTCCGATGACTCCGGCTCCGATGGTTGCGCCAACGCCTGCACCCAAGCCGGCCCCCGCTCCCAAACCTGCTCCCGCGCCGGCGGCGCCAAGCTGGGCCGGTCCGAGTTCGACTCCGGCGACACCGAATCCCGCCCCGTCGTGGGGACATTCGGGCGGCATAGGCTCGTCCCATCCATCATCCTCGGATGGGGAAGACGACGAATAGCAACGCGGATTGCAGCCACCGTTGTTCGCGTTACAAGGCCGCAGTGCTCGTCGCTGCGGCCTTTTTCCGTATTGTTGCGTGTTGACGGTTCCGGCCCAGTGACGCTTACTCAATGTCACGGCAACTGATTCGCTGCTGCACAACCCCTGCGAGAATTGGCTTGAGTTGTTGTTGGAATGCAACATCCGTGGATAATAATTCATCAAATTGTCGTAACGCCTAAAAAGGCGGCAGATGCTCGACCTTTTTGCTCCCAACGTTGAGTGACTCGTTCCAGATTGAATTCATGCTCGTGAATTGATCGCTGCCCGGGGGCCGCGACGCGATCGGACTGATTCTAACTGCGATTGGGGGATCGTCATGAAGAAACTGGTCTTGTTGGCAACGGCGTTGGCAACGGCGTTGGCAATGGCGTCGGGTTCTGCGCTTGCGGCTGATATGCCCCTGAAGGCCGAAAAGGCGCAGGCGCCAGCAGCGTTCGATCCCTGGGACATCGCGTTCGGCGCCGCAGTCATGAACGACTACATCTTCCGCGGCGTTACCCAGTCCAATCACAGGCCTTCGGTTACCGCCTATTTCGAGCCGCGCTACAACGTTAACAAGGACCTGCAGTTCTACATCGGCACCTCGACCGAAAGCATCTCGTTTGCGAACCGCGCCGCTGCCGAGGTTGACGTCTACGGCGGCATCCGCCCGACCTTCGGCGCGGCGGCGTTCGACTTCGGCATCTGGGGCTATCTGTATCCGGGCGGCAATTGTGCCGACAACCTTCTCACAGGCGGCGTTCCCGGCGGCAATGTCTGTCCGGTCAGCGCCCAAACCATCTTCCTGGCCGACGGCAACGTGATGAAGAGGGATGTGAGCTTCTTCGAAGCCTACGCCAAGCTGAACTATACCTTCAGCGACAACTGGCAGGCCGGCATAAACGAGTACTATACGCCGAACTTCCTCAACAGCGGCGCCTGGGGCAACTACGCTTCGGTCACCGCCAAATATACCGCACCAAGTTCGGTGTTCGGCACCAGCGGCGTCGGCATGTATGTGTCGGGTGAATTCGGCCGCCAGTGGCTCGGCACTTCGGACGCCTTTTACGGCACCGGCGCCGGCACCGTCTTCGCCAACGGCATTCCCTATGCCAGCTACGACACCTGGAACATCGGCATCGGCTTCACCTACAAGGTGTTCACGCTCGATCTGCGCTATTCCGACACCGACCTGTCGAAGGGCAATTGCAACGCCTTCACCAGCGCGTTTGACGGGACCGGAACGACCAACGTCACCCCGATCAATCCAAGCGGCGTCGGTTCCAACTGGTGCGGCGCAGCCGGCATCGCCAAGCTCTCGGTCGATCTGACCGCGATGACCAACCTGAAGTAAGTTTTCCGTTCGAGAACGAGAGGGCGGCGGAGCGATCTGCCGCCCCTTTTGTTTGCGGGCGATCTGCAATGAGCGGTGCGGTCGCTATGACACCGCGGGAGTCTCGCTTCGCCAGATCGGTATCCACCTTTTCCGGATTATGCTCCAGTGCGTGCTAATGCGCCGGTAACATCGCGATGCTCGGGAAGAACAGATAGCAGGCCACCCCGATGATCACGAGATAGACCAGCAGTATGAGGCACCAGCCGAAATTATGGCGGATGACCTCGCCTTCGTTGCGCACGAACCTGCTGGTCGACACGCCGACGCTTGCAGTCTGTGGCGCGATCGGCTTGCCGATCTCGGCACCGACCGAGTTCAACGCCGGCAGCAGCAGCAAGGGAAAGCCCAGCACCTTGCCGACCAGTGCCTGGAATGTACCGAACATGGCGTTGGTTGAGGTATTGCTGCCCGACAAAGCCACGCCAATGAAGCCCAAAATGGGCGCCACGACGATGAAGGCCGCTCCGATCTTGGAGAAGGCGCTAGCGAGCGAGCCCGCCATGCCGGAGTAGTTGAAGACATAGGCGAGGCCGAAGATGAATACACCAACAAGGCACGCGCCCCACATCTGCGACCAGGTCTTGGCAAAGATTGCGCTGATCTGACTCATGCTGACGCGCAGCACGATTACCGCGATAATCCAGGACACCAGGATGGCCGAGCCACCGACGAACGGCGTCCAGTTGAACACGGCACTGATGGTCGCTCCCGGCGTGATCGCCGAATGAGCGGTGACGACATAGTGCAGCAGCACGATCCCGGGCAGGTGCGACCAGGGGCCGGTCCAGGCGACCACCACCGCAACCAAGATGCCGATCGGCAGCCAGGCCATGCCGACCTCGCTGGCCGAGAGTCCGTGCGCCTCCGCTTGCGTATCACCGGTCGATGATGCGCCGCCATAAGCCAGGATCTGCGCCGGCCGCCACACCTTGAGCAGCAGCAGCAGTGCCACGAAGCACACGATCGCGCCGACCACATCCGGCAAATAGGGGCCGAGATAAACGGCCGTCGGCAACTGACCGGCGATATACCCAAACGAGCCGACGATAGCGAGCGGCCACGCCGACCACATGCCTTTGCTGCCTGACACGAGATAGAGCAGTATCCACGGCGGCAGCAATGCCAATATGGCGACGATCTTGCCGACCGAAGCCGAGTAGATCGGCAAGAGGTCGACGAAGCTCATGCCGAGAGTGCCGGCAGTCACGGTTGCGAGCGCGATAATCGGCGCTCCCAAGGCGCCATAGGAAACCGGCGCATTGTTGGCAATAGCCGCGACCCGGATCGCGTCGAGATCGGGAATGCCGATCGCGATCAGGATCGGGGCTACGAACGCCCAAGGGTAGCCGAAACCGACCAGTCCTTCGAGCAACGCACCAAACGCCCAGGCGAACAGAATGGTCTGCACCCGAACGTCGTGCGTGGCCTGTTGAATAAGCCAGCGGCGCAATTTGTCGAATCCACCTGTCGTCACGAGCGTGTTGAACAACATCACACCCCAGAATGTGATCCAATCGACGTTCCAAACGCCGGTGGCGGAACCGTAGACGTAGGCGCGCACGCCATCGCCGAGTGGCATCTTCCAAACCCATAGTCCGAGCAGGAAGGTAACGATCGAGCCGATCAACACGGCGAGCCAGGCCGACATGCGCAGGCCTGCCAGCAGGAACAACAACAGGGCGACTGGAATGAGCGCGACCAACCAGGTCAGGAACAGGTTTCCTGTAGGATCGAGAATTTGCACAAACATCGACAATTCCTCCCCCTAGTACCCGCTTTTCTTGGAACGTGAGTCGTGATTCAAGGTCGGGATGATACCCGAAGCAAGAGAAGTCTGCCTTTCGAGGAAAGATCGCAAGGTGCTTGAGGCGTGTTGTCGCTCACCGATGACATTGCAGCGCGATTTGAAGCG
>JAGXAJ010000145.1 GCA_018971625.1 Pseudomonadota bacterium | reverse complement strand
AAGCTCGTCTTCTTCAGCGCCGAGAATCTCAGTGACAAGCCGACGGTAGGACACGCGAAGTATAATGTCACGCCGGACGCCGCCGGAATCTATTTCAACAAGATTCAGTGCTTCTGCTTCAATGAAGAGCGTCTTGATCCGCATCAGAAGGTCGACATGCCCGTCGTCTTTTATGTCGATCCAGCCTTCGGAAAGGACGCAGATACCAAAGACTCCTATACGGTCACGCTCAGCTACACGTTTTTTCGCTCGGTGAATCCAGATGAGGCAAAGAACCTGTCGCGCTTCCTCGCCAATGCCGCGCCGGATGCCATCCATGGCCAGCAGCTCTTCACCCAGCGCTGTAACTCATGTCACGCGCTCGACAAGAACATGAGCGGACCCATGCTGGGTAATGTGGTCGGCCGCGCAACCGGTTCCGCTGTCGGCTATAACTATTCGCCGGCATTGAAAAACGCACACCTCACCTGGACGACGGACAAGCTGGACGCGTGGCTGACCGATCCTAAGAAGTTCATTCCGGGAGCACGAATGCCGGTTCGGGTGCTCGACGCACCGTCTCGCCACGACATCATCGCTTACTTGCAGAAAGTTGGCGAGGAGGGCGGGAAGCATGAGGCGCATGCCAATGCGTCCGCATCGGAACCGGAATACTGACAGATATTCCGGATAGCGCGCCGCAACGGCCTGCATGCCGATAGAGCGGCCTCAGTTTTCCTGAGCGTTGAACGTTTATCCGTTGCCACGGCGCGCGCCTCAACGCTGGCTGCAATCTCGAACGGCTTGCGTGGAGCGACTTCAGGATCTGTAAGCGACCGGTGCCGCCACCTACCGTAGCCGCTTGGTCGGCTTCAGGTACCTGGAGGGCTGAAGGCTCGCTTCCACCAATTTACTTTACCAAAATGCCGACCGCTTCCAGCTGCTTGATCGCCGCCGCCCGCTGGACATTACTGATTTTGGCCGGCCAGGTCAGTTCGGACGCGCGAACCTCGGCGCGGTGCGCCAGGATCGTGGCCTTTTGCGTGGTCGGGCCGTGGCTGACGGTATGGACCAGGATGCCGGCCGCGATCTGCGAGCCGTCGGTACCGCTCGGGTCAAGAGCTGTCACCTCGTTCTGGCCGCTCTCGCGGCCGACCGTCACGCCGACAACCTGGCCGGGCACAAGCGTCTGGTTGGGCGCCACCACCATAGATTCACGCGAGAACCCGCCGGAGCCTTCGTAGGCGATAAAAGTGCTGGGATGCTTGGGTTGAGTGGAAGTCACTTAATTCTCCGATCCGCGCGAAATACCAGGCCAGACAAATACCAGGCCCTAGCTAGGGGTGCTCAATAGCGCGTGCAATGATCACGATCAAACAATATCGACTCTCGATTAAATAGGCATCCCGCAGCAGCCGCGGACTGTCGCCACCGACCCCGGCCAGACGGCCGGCGCTGCTACTTTGCTGCATCGCCCAGCGCAGGCGGCGGCTCGCTTTTTGCGTCAATCCTGAGGTTGGCGCAACCGGTAATCGTGAGGCTCGCGCACATCTGAGCTTCCGCGCAAAGCCACGTTCCGGTTGGCGTTTCAGGCTGCTGTGGATTTTTGTTTTTAGCAATCCTGCGGCTGCGGGCGCGCGGCAGGCTGTCGAATGGACGGCGGGATCGACCGCGGCGTGGTGCGGCGATTGGAAGCACGACCGAGCCGCCCCCGGTGCGGCTTCCCGCATCGGATTGTGCTACTTTGGACGGGTTCGCGCAGATCGGACTTTGGCATGGAATCTTCACCGGCCAGGCCAGGTCCAGGGCAAATGCTGGTGTTATTCCGGTGCACTGTCCAAGGGTAGGAATTTCGTCTTCGCGATAAAATTGGATAAAATTGAAGGTCAACGATCACCTGCGCGATCTCACCAGCAAATCAAGGGAGATAGCGAATGACCACTCATCACGTCACAAAAGAAGTCATGTTGAATACCGTAGTTGAAGCATATCGCGACGGGACTCTGGTTGCAGGTCCCATCGCTTATACGGGCCACCCAGAGAATGCACAGCACTTGGCTCGCAGGACGGGTCTTGTGACCGGTGCTGATTTGGTTCGGGTGCTCGACGAGTCCGGGAAAGAGGAACAGTGGTCGGAGCGTCTTGACGGGCAGGGGATGGCCAATCTGGCCAAAATCGCAAAAGCCCCCTAACAATCCGACTGGTGCGCTGTCGTAGGTTCGCACCCAACTCGGCGCGGTCGGTTGCTTGCAGCCGACCGCGTTTGCGTTGTCGCAATGTCCGGATCCTTGCGCGGCCCGCCGTGTCGAGCCGGCGGAGACAGATTGCATCTTTTTCGATTGGCTCTGTTCGCCTGGACCGCGCAGCCACACGCGTTAGTGACCGCGCATGTCGCTCCGCTCATCTGAAAACAGCGCGACTGAGACCGCCACACAATCTTGCAAACAGACGCGACACTATCGCTCTCCCCGAAGCGCCCTTAACGCAAAACGCGACAGGGCCGCTTCATCGCGGATACCTTGATTATAGGCTTCAATGATCAGCCTGGCCGCCGCTTCCTCGACGACAGCTTCCTCTTCATCGCCGTGCGCGTTATAGGTGTTCAAAACGCTGGCGAGCGCCTTGTCGAGGATAAGCTCCTCGTCCGTTACAGGCCATGGAAACCGAGCCATGGGATACTCCCAAGCAATCAACTAACGAACCCGCTGGGGTCCTCCCGAAGGTTGCTGGGAGTCTCGTTCCGAAGTCCGGCTACGTCGTCGCGGATAGCGGATCGGCAAGCATCTATGCCTATTTTACTGGCGCGACCGGCAGCCAGATCCCGGTAAGCGCGCGCCTGTTCTGAAAAAGCTCTCTTTAGTTCAGCGCCCGGTTCTTCGCTGGCCAGCCGTTCGAACGTGAACGCGCGTTCGATGAGCTGCATCAGGGCCTGTAACTCGGGATACATGGAGAGCACCTTCATACTCAAACCTCCAAAGAGATTTAAAGAGCAATCTGCCCTGTTGAACGGCGTGGCTGTCCGCTGACGACCCGCCAGGCAGCATCGTTGGCCCATAATCGCCAAAAAATAGCCGCTTCACATTCTCATAGGTGAATCGCTCATGGGTGAATCGGGCGACAAAGGAGCGGGGGACAGAATTGTGGAAGCGGCTGGCCACCTGGTTCCGCGCCGGCTTCGATGACCGCGCGCTTTTGGCGCAAGCCTTTGCTCTAATTGAGATTCCCGGCGGACACACCTCCTTTGTCGAGCTCGGACTTCTTCTTTGCCGGTTCCGGATTGAACGCCAGCCTTCCGCGGGCGTTGTAGACGAGCGAGCGGCAGTGCCGGCTGACAGCCCGTCGGCTATTTCAAGAGCTGGCGGGGTTTAATGCAGAGGGCGTAACATGGCGTATGCGATATTTGAGGAAGAGGAGCGATTGACCCGTATCCTGGCCACCGAACAGGAGGCGTGGGAAGCTGCCGAGCGAGCGGGCCTCGTCGAAATCGACCGCAACGGACATAAGGTGCTCAACGATCATCTTGAAATCCGATTTTGCAACGGTGAACCGGAAGAAAGCGTCGACGCGGACGCTGACTTCACGTTTTCCTGATGCCGGTCTGAATCGATCGCGTCGTGTCGTTACGGCTTTGTCAGCGACGCTCAGGTCCAGGCAGGGCGGGGCGCCGACGCTATCTCGTGAGGGATTCATTCGGCGTCGCGCCCATGCACCTCGGCCGGTGGGGCCGTCGCCTCACGGTTTTCCGTTGGTGCTTCCAACCCGGAGGGAAGCCATGAAATCCTTCATCATTGCATTAGCCGCTGTGTTCGCATTCGCCGGAAGCTGCGCCTTTGCGCATGGCTACAAGCGGCATCATCATTATCATCACTATCGCCACGACATGAGCCGCTCCGTCGGGGGCGCCAATGGCACGGCAGGCGGATCGACCAGCCTGAGCGGGACCGGCAGTTCGAAGTTTGGCGGAAATGTTCCGGGTGCGACTGGCCATTACTGAAAGGCCACGTCAGGTCATCTCATGTCAGCCTACCCCGGGCGGCAGTCGGGTGCCCGTTCATCTTTGCGCCGGCCGACATGCCCGCGGACATGCATCGCAAGATGGCCGCGCCCGGCCAAATAGGCATCCATCTAATTTAGTCGCGATACTCCTCGATCGCAGATGTGGGAGATCCGTTTTAGATCGAAACCGACGCCACGGTTAGGTGCGGGAGCGTTCTGATCGCCTGCAGATCATTTCCTCACGCACGGAACGGGATTCACTACAGACCGACGCGTTCTCGAAAACCAGCACCCGCAGTAACTGTCGTGCATGCCAACGCTCCCTGCGCAATTGCCTGAGCTCCGAGCGCAGGAAGCGGTTCTCGATCATAGCGAGTTGACCACGGCAGATGAGCGGATCGAGATCGAGATAAGACATGGTTCATGATGTCAC
>JAGXAJ010000076.1 GCA_018971625.1 Pseudomonadota bacterium | reverse complement strand
ACATTGGATGAAGTAAATGCGCTAGCGTCGCCGGCGCGACCTGTTGTGCTCATACGATTCCCAAGCCGAAACGGTACGCATCTTGAACAATTGACCGCGCATCACAGTCGTCTATCTATCTTCCGACCAATTACGCTGAGAACTTGCGTAGCCGTCCGAAACAAAATCGGCATTCCATCCCCCCGAATTCGATGGTTCACGATATTGAACGCCTCAAAGGAGATTCGGGAAAGTGTTCAGAATTTCCAAAGACGCCTTGCATCTATTAAAGGCGCGAGAGCAGAGGTAGTCGAGCAATCATGACTGAGAAGACCGTTCCGCTCCGCCTTGGCGTCAATGTCGATCAGGTCGCTACCCTGCGCAACGCGCGGGGCGGCCGAAATCCGGATCCGGTACGCGCGGCGCTGACGGCGATCGAGGCGGGTGCCGACGGCATCACCGCGCACTTGCGCGAAGACCGCCGCCATATCCGCGAGGAAGATATGGCGCGGCTCAAGGCGGCGATACCGAAGCCGCTGAATTTCGAGATGGCGGCAACCGCCGAGATGCTGGGGTTGGCCCTGGCGACCAATCCGCACGCGGTCTGCCTGGTGCCGGAACGACGGGAAGAACTGACCACCGAGGGCGGCCTTGACGTGGTCGGCCAGCACAACGCGCTCAAGCCGTTCATCGCGCAACTGAACGATGCCGGCATACGGGTGTCGCTGTTCATCGCGGCCGAGCCGCGGCAGATCGAGATGGCCGCACAATTGCGTGCCCCGGTGATCGAAATTCACACCGGCGCCTGGTGTGATGCAGTGACGGACGGCCATGCCGCGAAAGCGGAGGCGGAATGGCAGCGCATCGTCGCGGGCAGCAGGCTGGCCCGCTCCGCGGGCCTCGAAGTCCATGCCGGGCATGGCCTCGATTACGCCACCGCGGAAAAGATCTCGGGCCTTGGCGAGATCGTCGAACTCAACATCGGCTACTACCTGATGGGCGAAGCGCTGTTCGTGGGTCTTGGCGAGACGGTTCGGGCCATGCGGGCGGCGATGGATCGCGGGCGCCAGCGGGTCGCGGCGACGGCATGATCATCGGTATCGGCTCCGACCTGATCGATATCACCCGGGTCGCCGCGGCGATCGAGCGTCATGGTGACCGCTTTCTCAACCGCATTTTTACCGACGCAGAGCGCGCCAGGGCCGCGCGCCGCGCCAAAAACCACAAGATGGTGGTGGCGACCTACGCCAAGCGGTTTGCCGCCAAGGAAGCCTGCTCCAAGGCGCTGGGCACGGGAATCAGGGGCGGGGTGTGGTGGCGGGACATGGGGGTGGTGAATCTGCCGGGGGGCCGCCCGACCATGCAACTCACGGGCGGGGCGCTGGCCCGGCTCGAGGCCCTGACGCCACCGGGCTATGAGGCGCGGGTTGACCTTTCCATTACCGACGACTGGCCGCTGGCGCAGGCTTTCGTCATAATTTCGGCGGTCCAGCCGGGCACACCCTAAGGTCTCCGGAGGCGGCTCGCGGATTTCCGCCAAGCCGGGAATCGCCGACTATTCAATGGATTAGCAAGTTTTCTGAAAGCCGTTGATTGCGCGGCTGCCGACAACGGTTTAAAACGCCGCAGGGGATATCATGGCGAATTCGGGCGCAGACCGGGATTCGCATTCACATCAATATCGACCATTGCCCTGACGCGAATCGGTGGGCACCTCGCGTAAGGAAGATGTTCTGTCACCGCGCGGCAGTCGCGACGGAAATTGGGAAAGCGATGAGCGCGACATCAGGGGAAAAATCCGAAAGCGGCCTCGGCGAAACCTTCCGCGTCGTCGTTCACGCGCTTCTGATCGCGCTTGTGATCCGCACCTTCCTGTTCCAGCCTTTCAACATTCCCTCCGGGTCGATGAAAGCGACGCTTCTGGTCGGCGACTATCTCTTCGTCTCGAAATATTCCTACGGATATAGCCACTATTCGATACCGTTCTCGCCTCCGCTGTTCACCGGACGCATCTTCGGCTCCGAGCCCGCGCGCGGCGATGTCGTGGTGTTCCGGCCGCCGAGGGAGGACAACACCGACTTCATCAAGCGCGTCATCGGGCTGCCCGGCGACCACATCCAGATGAAGGAGGGCCTGCTGTACATCAACGACAAGCCGGTTCAGCGCGAGCGCATGAGTGATTTCGTCGGCGAAGATCCTTGCGGCTCGTCGGAGGCAACCGCCCGGGTGAAACGCTGGAAGGAGACACTGCCGAACGGCGTCAGTTATGAAACGCTGGATTGCGTCGACAACAGCTTCTATGACAACACCATCGTCTACGACGTGCCGCCCGGTCACTACTTCATGATGGGCGACAACAGGGACAACTCGAGCGACAGCCGCGTGCAGTCGGGGGTGGGCTATGTGCCGTTGGAGAACCTGATCGGCCGTGCCCAGATGATCTTCTTTTCCATTGCCGAGGGCGAACATGCCTGGATGTTCTGGCGCTGGCCGACCGCGGTGCGCTGGCATCGGATATTCTCAATTGTGCGATGAACGACGAAGCACAGGACATCCAGCGCCCATCGTCACCCGGCGAAGCAGACTCTCGGCCTGAGCCGGTGCACGAGCCTGCTGCGGCAAAGAGGAAACGTGGCAAGGCCAGCGCCAAGGCGGCGGCTGCCGCGATCGAGGCGCGCATCGGGTACAAATTCGGAGATCCCGGGCTGCTTGCCACCGCGTTTACCCACGTGTCAGCGCTGAAGCCCGCGACCCGCCATCGCGCCGACAGCTACCAACGGCTGGAATTTCTCGGCGACCACGTGCTCGGACTTGTCGTTTCCGACATGCTGTACCGCGCCTATCCGAGGGCCGATGAAGGTGAATTGTCAAAGCGGCTCGCCGATCTCGTGCGCAAGGAAAGCTGCTCCGACGTCGCGAAATCGCTGGGGTTGCTCGACGACATCAAGCTCGGCGCGGTTGGCGCGGGAGCAGGCGCGCGCCTGCGCAAAGCCGTGCTCGGCGACATCTGCGAGGCCGTAATCGGGGCGATCTATCTCGATGGCGGTTATGCCGCCGCGGTGCAATTCGTCGAGCGCAACTGGACCGAGCGGATGCGCAAACCGCGGCGGCCGCTGCGCGATCCCAAGACAGTGTTGCAGGAATGGGCCCAGGGCAAGGGCCTGCCGACGCCGGTTTATCGCGAGGTTGAGCGTACCGGGCCGCATCACGATCCGCAGTTCCGCGTCGCCGTGGATCTGCCGGGGCTGGCGCCCGCCGAAGGCGTCGGCGGCAGCAAGCGCGCGGCCGAGAAGGTCGCGGCCTCCGTGATGATTGCGCGCGAAGGCGTCGGCGGCGGCAGCAATGACGGATGACGCCTCCGAGGTGACGGTATTGCCTGCCACGCGCTGTGGCTTTGTCGCGCTGATCGGCGCTCCCAATGTCGGGAAGTCCACTTTGGTCAACGCGCTGGTCGGCTCCAAGGTCACGATCGTCTCGCGCAAGGTGCAAACCACGCGCGCGCTGATTCGCGGCATCGTGATCGAAAACAACGCGCAGATCATCCTGGTCGATACACCCGGCATCTTTTCGCCCAAGCGCCGGCTCGACCGGGCGATGGTGTCGACGGCATGGAGCGGTGCCCATGATGCCGATGTTGTCTGCGCGCTGATCGACGCCAGGGCCGGGGTCGATGACGAAGCCGATGCGATCCTCGAAAAACTCGCCACGGTGTCGCACCCGAAAATCCTGGTGCTGAACAAGATCGACCTGGTGCCGCGCGAAAAACTGCTGGCGCTTGCAAAAGCCGCCAATGACCGGATGCGCTTCGAAGAGACGTTCATGATCTCGGCGCTATCCGGCGATGGTGTCGATGATCTGCGCCGGACGCTCGCAACGAAGGTGCCGGCCGGGCCGTTTCACTATCCGGAAGACCAGATGTCGGATGCGCCGATGCGGCACCTGGCGGCCGAAATCACCCGGGAAAAGATCTTCCGTCAGTTGCATCAGGAACTGCCGTACCAGTCGACGGTTGAGACCGACAGCTGGACCGAGCGCAAGGACAAGTCGGTTCGCATCGAGCAGACAATTTTTGTCGAGCGCGAAAGCCAGCGCAAGATCGTACTGGGCAAGGGGGGCGCTACCATCAAGTCGATCGGCGCCGATGCGCGCAAGGAACTGGCCGAGATCGTGGGTCAGCCGGTGCACCTGTTCCTGTTCGTGAAGGTTCGCGAGAACTGGGACGAGGACCCCGACCGCTACCGCGAGATGGGCCTGGAATATCCGAAGGAATAGCCGCGTTCCATGAACCCATCGAACAAGATTCCAGGAAACGTTCCAGGCAACGTCGTTTGGTTCGAGGCGCTGCTGTACATGTCGCTGACACTCGACTCGCTGTCGGCCGCCCTTGAGGATCGCACGCCGACCGCCGAGATCACGCAGGACCTGATCGCGGCCAACAGCATCATTGCGGCCATCATGATCCTGCTGCTGGTGTTTCTGGTGTGGCTTGCGGCCCAACGGCGCAAGAACTGGCCGCGCTGGGTGCTATGGGGCGCGCTGGTCCTGTCGATCTATTCGCTTGCCGGGGTGATCGACCGGTCCGGCCTGCAACTCGACAGTGCGATCGAGATCGTGTCTTGCGCATTGACCGTAGGTGGCATGTACTTCTCCTACACTGGCGACGCCAAGGGCTGGTTCAACGGCTAAATAGCGGTGATGGCGATTCCCGGGAAAGTCTCGCTGAGATACTGATGAATCTCGCGCTCCTGGTGATTGCGGTGTCGGGGTCTCGTTCGAGAGCAGCGAGTTTACCGGCACGGCGGCCGGCGCCGCGTGGTTTGCGGGAGCGGTGCTCCTGATGATCGTGACGTGGTGCATCATCATTCGTCTGGCGGCGCGCAAAAGGAACTGGGCGCGGTGGTTTCTTCGCCAGCAAATCGCCCTTACGATAGCTATCGGAAATCTTGTAAGCTCTAACCCATGGAATGGACTGACCAAGGCATTGTGTTGGGAGTGCGGCGGCATGGCGAATCCTCCGCCATTGTCGAACTGCTGACCCGCGAGCACGGCCGGCATCTCGGTCTCGTGCGTGGCGGCGCCGGATCCCGGATGCGACCGTTGCTGCAGCCCGGCAACAGCGTGCGCGCGGTGTGGCGGGCGCGGCTCGACGAGCATCTTGGCTATTATGCGATCGAGAGCACGCGACTGCGCGCGGCGACCATGCTGGCATCGTCCTATGCGGTCTATGGCGTCACTCATCTGGCCTCGCTGGCACGGTTGCTGCCGGAGCGTGACCCGCACCAGGACATCTACGACATGCTCGAGCACACGCTCGACGATTTCGGCGATGCTGGCGACGCCGCCGTGCACCTGGTGAAATTTGAGCTCGCGATGCTGGCCGAACTCGGCTTTGGCCTCGACCTGGAAAACTGCGCGGCCACCGGCGAGACCACCGAGCTGATTTACGTTTCGCCAAAATCCGGCAGCGCGGTGTCGCGGCAGGCCGGCGAACCCTATCGCGATCGGCTATTGCGGTTGCCGGCTTTCCTGCGCGAGCATGATGGTGGTCGGAACGGATGGTCCGATCAGGATTTGCAGGACGGCTTTCGCCTGACCGGGCTATTCCTGCTGCGCCACGTGCTGGAGCCGCGCGGACAGAGTCATTCCGACGCAAGAGACGGGTTCATCAATGCGGTGAACCGGCACCGCGCGGGGACGACTGCTAAGCTCGTTAACAAAGGTAAATGCGTTCGCTGATCGTGAATGCGCGCGTTAACTTTTTCGCGACGAAATAATACTGCGACTCCAGCGCAGCTGCTGCCCATGAAGGGGAACTCTCCCGCCACATTTTGGCCACCCGGGGAGTCTTAAAGCCGATTGCCGGAACGCAGTTTCGTGCAGTTGATCGCGCCGCTGGACAAGAATTCGTCCCCTCTCAAAGCGGCTCTCCTGATCGCACTGAAGCGATCTCCCCACACAGGATAAAGGTTAATGCGTACCATCTTAGCTGCAACGGCTGTGCTATGTGCGTTGGGGTCGAACGCGGAAGCGCATGGTCGCCATCATCACCACCATCACCACTATATCCATCATCACCATCATCTTCGTCATTATCATTACATTCATCGCGGCGAGGTCGACCGGCATTTTCAGTATGCCGAGCGATTTCAGTATGCCGGGCACTTTCAGCATACCGGCCGTCCGCGCGCGTGGTGCGGATGGTACATGCGCACTCAGGTCGGCAGCGATCCCGGACCGTCGTACAATCTGGCGCGTGCATGGGCGCATTATGGCTCCAACGCGGGCGGTCCGCACGTCGGTGCGATCGTCGTGTGGCGTCACCACGTCGGAAAAATTGTCGGCCACGAAAATGGCCAGTGGATCGTGCAGAGCGGCAATGATGGTCATGCGGTTCGGACGCGCCCAAGGTCGCTGGCCGGTGCCATTGCATTCAGGAATGCTTATGCAGCAGCGTTCTAGGGGATGACCCCAAAAAACGTAATCGAATCCATGTGCCGAATCGTCGTCACATGGCATGTAGTTTTTCGGAATTGATCGTTAACGGTACGCCGGAAACCGATCCGGCTCGGCGGGTGATCCCGGCAAACCCGCCAAAGCTGTTCCATTTGGGGAACTAAGGTTCTCCTCAACTGTTGCGATAGCGCGGGATCGCAGACCTTGGAGGAACGCCTGATGGGCGCGCGTTTGATATGTGTTCTGGTGGTCTTGATCGGACTTTCACCCAGCGCCATGGCTGGGGAGCGAGGCGGCCTTATGCACCGGCTGTCCTGCGTGGCCGTCCGGTATTACGTCGCGCTCTATTCGGCGACGGCCGCTGAGCAATACGCGCGCAGCCAAGGCGCGACCGATGCAGATATTGAGGCAGCGCGGCGCTGCCTCAAGTCGCATCTGACACATACCGCTTCGGCCCAGAGGACCCCCCAGTAAGCTCGGGACGGTAACCGCGGCGCAGGCTGGTCGTTGCTGCGCTCGTGGAAAAAAATCGCGCAGCGTGGTGGGTTGATTCGTGCCTTGCCCGATTCAGCCCAAAAGCTTAACCCGTTCCCATGGGAAAACGACTGATTCCGCCGGCAGAACCGGCTGAAATCCACGATGTGCCGCTGCGCGATGCGCTGGAAGAGCGCTATCTCGCTTACGCGCTTTCGACCATCATGCACCGCGCACTGCCGGACGCCCGTGACGGGCTGAAGCCGGTGCATCGGCGTATCCTGTACGGCATGCGGCTGTTGCGGCTCGATCCCGGCGCGGGGTTCAAGAAATCCGCCAAGATCGTCGGCGACGTGATGGGTTCGTTCCATCCGCATGGCGACCAGGCGATCTACGACGCCATGGTGCGCCTCGCGCAGAGTTTTTCCTCGCGCTATCCGCTGGTCGAGGGCCAGGGCAATTTCGGCAATGTCGACGGCGACAATCCCGCCGCGCACCGATACACCGAAGCGCGCATGACCGAGGTCGCGCGGCTCTTGCTCGAGGGCATCGACGAGGACGGCGTCGAGCTTCGTCCCAATTACGATGGCCAGTCGAAAGAGCCGGTCGTGCTGCCCGGCGGCTTTCCGAACCTGCTCGCCAATGGCGCGCAGGGCATCGCGGTCGGCATGGCCACCTCGATCCCACCGCACAACGTCGCCGAACTCTGCGACGCGGCGCTGCACCTGATCGACAAGCCGGATGCGAAGTCGAAGACGTTGCTGCGCTGGGTCAAGGGTCCGGATTTTCCGCTCGGCGGCGTCATTGTCGATTCCAAGGAAAGCATTGCCGAGGCCTACATCACCGGGCGCGGCTCGTTCCGCACCCGCGCCAAGTGGACCCAGGAAGAGGGAGCGCGGGGCACTTGGGTTATCGTCATCACCGAGATTCCCTGGCTGGTGCAGAAGTCACGGCTGGTCGAGAAGATCGCCGAACTGCTGAACGACAAGAAGTTGCCTTTGGTCGGCGACGTCCGCGATGAATCCGCCGACGATATCAGGCTCATCATCGAGCCGAAGTCACGCGCGGTCGATCCGGAATTGCTGATGGAATCGCTTTTCCGGTTGACCGAGCTTGAAAGCCGGATTCCGTTGAACCTGAACGTGCTGGTGAAGGGCCGCATCCCCAAGGTGGTGGGGCTCGCCGAATGCCTGCGCGAATGGCTCGACCATCTGCGCGACGTATTGCTGCGTCGCACCAACTACCGCAAGCAGCAGATCGAGCATCGGCTGGAGATCCTTGCCGGATACCTGATTGCCTATCTGAACATCGACAAGGTGATCAAGATCATCCGCACCGAGGACGAGCCGAAGCCGGCGCTGATCAAGGCGTTCAAGCTGACCGAAGTTCAGGCGGATGCCATCCTCAACATGCGACTGCGCTCCCTGCGCAAGCTCGAAGAAATGGAAATCCGCACCGAGGACAAGAACCTTCGCAGCGAGTTGAAGGGCATCAAGGGCCTTCTCGCTTCGGAAGCCGAGCAATGGGCCAAGGTCGGCGAGCAGGTCCGCAAGGTGCGCGACATCTTTGGGCCAAAGACGCCGCTCGGCAAACGCCGTACCCAATTTGCAGATGCGCCAGAGCACGATCTCGCCGCGATCGAGGAAGCCTTTGTCGGGCGCGAACCGGTCACGGTCGTGGTCTCCGAAAAGGGATGGGTGCGGACGCTTAAAGGTCATGTCGAGGATATTTCCGGGCTTGCCTTCAAGACCGACGACAAGCTCGGCCAGGCCTTTTTTGCCGAGACCACCTCGAAGCTGCTGCTGTTCGCCACCAACGGCAAATTCTACTCGCTCGATGTCGCCAAGTTGCCGGGCGGCCGCGGCCATGGCGAGCCGATCCGCATGTTCATCGACATGGAGCAGGATGCGGCGATCGTGTCGCTGTTCGTCAACAAGGGCGGCCGCAAATTCCTGATCGCGAGCCTCGAGGGGCAGGGCTTCATCGTCAAGGAGGACGATTGCGTCGGCAACACCCGCAAGGGCAAGCAGGTGCTTAACGTCGAGATGCCGAACGAGGCTTGCGCGATCGCTACCGTGTCCGGCGACAGCGTTGCGGTGATCGGCACCAACCACAAGATGGTGCTGTTCCCGATCGACCAGGTTCCGGAGATGGCGCGCGGCCGCGGCGTGCGGCTGCAGAAATATTCCAGCGCCAAGCTATCCGATGTCGCAACCTTCGATGCCAAGGCAGGCTTGACCTGGAAGGATTCCGCCGGCCGCGAGCAGAGCATGAGTGCCAAGGAACTTTCGGATTGGCGGGGCAACCGCGCCGACGCCGGGCGTCTCGCGCATGGCCTGCCGAAGTCGAACAAGTTCAACCGCGGCGTGGAATAGGGAGCGCTGCGTGGGTTAGGCGAAGCCTTGACCCACCATCACCACGACTGGTGACGTAATAGTATTCGGTCACAGGTGGGCGCTATAATCCGGGATCAACATCTTCCGGTATTGTTCGAAGCGCCATGGCCCATCACCACCATCATCACGATCATTCGCATGGCGATCAATGCGCGCATGGCCATGTCGGGCACAGCCACGCGCCGGATCATTTTGGATTCGCGTTTGCGTTCGGCGCCACCCTCAACACGCTGTTTGTGATCGCGGAGCTGGTCTTCGGCTATGCCGCGAATTCGCTCGCTCTGGTTTCCGACGCCATTCACAACTTCTCCGACGTGATCTCGCTGCTATTGGCGTGGTGGGCGATGTGGCTCGCCAGCAAGCAGCCGACGCAGCGTCACACCTATGGCTACCGGCGGGCGTCGATCCTGGCAGCGCTGGTCAACGCCGGCCTGCTGCTGATCGCGGTCGGCGGCATCGCCGTCGAGGCCATCAACCGTCTCCAGGAGCCGGCCGCCGTCGCAGGCCGGACGGTGGTGTTGGTTGCGGCGCTCGGCATTCTCGTCAATGGTGGCACGGCGTTGCTGTTCATGCGCGGACGTCACGGCGATCTCAACATCCGCGGCGCCTATCTGCACATGGCGGCCGATGCCGCGGTGTCCCTTGGCGTGCTGCTCGCGGCCCTCATCATCATGGCGACGGGATGGCTATGGGTCGATCCCGCCATCAGCCTGTGCATCGCCGCCGTGGTGCTGGCGAGCGGATGGGGCCTTGCTAGGGATAGTGTCAATCTCGCGCTCGACGGCGTGCCCAAGGGCATCGAGCCTGCGCAGGTAAGGGAATATCTCGTTCAGCTCGAAGGCGTGACCGAATTGCACGATCTGCACATCTGGGCTATGAGCACCAATGAGACCGCGCTGACGGCGCATCTGGTGCGTCCCGGCGGCTATGACGATAGTTTCCTGCACCACATCTGCGAGGAACTATCGCAGCGCTTCAACATCCACCACGCAACGCTGCAAATCGAGGCGAGTGGCGAGGTCTGCAGACTGGCGCCGGCGGAGGTTGTCTAGAGGCAACCATTATTGTGTTTTCGGAGATTGACTTATGCACTCTCATTCTCTGGATCAGTGGACTCACGATCACGTCTTTCTCGGCGCGCGTCACGAGCATAACGAGCGCCGCACCTGGTTCGTGGTCGGACTGACCATGGCGATGATGACAGGCGAGATCACGGCCGGATCCTTGTTCGGGTCGATGGCGCTGCTCGCCGACGGTTGGCATATGGCCACCCATGCCGCGGCGCTCGGGATTGCGGCATTGGCCTATCTGTTCGCCCGCCGGCAGGCAGGTAACGCGCGCTTTGCGTTCGGCACCGGCAAGTTCGGCGATCTGGCCGCATTCGCCAGCGCCACTATCCTGGGTCTGATCGCGGTTCAGATCGCTTATGAAAGTGTGCTGCGGCTCGTTCACCCGGTTCCGATCGCCTATGGCGAGGCGATTGCGGTTGCAGCGCTCGGCCTCTGCGTCAATCTCGCCAGCGCCTGGCTGCTGCGCGATGATCATGACCATCATGGCCACGGCCATTCGCATTCCCATGCTCACGGGCATCATCACCATCACGACAACAACCTTCGCGCCGCCTATGTCCATGTCCTGGCCGATGCGGCGACCTCGCTGCTTGCGATCGCGGCGTTGGTGGTGGCGATGTACTCGCAATGGGTCTGGACCGATCCGGCGGTCGGCATCGTCGGTAGTTTCGTGATCGCCAGTTGGGCGTACGGGTTGGTTCGCGATTCCGGCGCGGTGCTGCTCGATGTTCGCGCCGACGAGAATCTGGAAACCGTGATCCGCGATCGGATCGAGACCAGGGGCGATCGTATCACCGACCTGCATCTGTGGCAGGTCGGCCCCGGCCATTGTGCCGCGGTGATCTCCGTCATATCGGACAATCCGTTGGCGCCCGCGACCTACAAGCGCCGGCTTGGGGGCCTGAAGCGTCTCTGTCATGTCACGGTGGAGGTCGAACGCTGCCCGCATGAGACGGTTGCCGCATAGCGGCCGGGCGCGGTTTGCGCCAGGTCTTTTGCACCAGGTCTTGCGACCCGACCGGTCTGCCGTTTTTCGTCTTCACGGTTTTTAAGCCGGCTTGAGACGTGTCAGCGGATGGCCTCGGTGCCGTCCTTGTTTTGCCGTCCCAACAAGCAAAGCGCCAGCGCGGCGAGGCTGAGAGCCGATGATACGATCAGAATGCGGCTTCCCATGCGCTCGATCAGCAGTCCGAACGCCAGCGGAGCGGCCGCCTGTGCCATCCGCGCCGGCGCGCCGATAATCCCCAAACGGTAGCCGTAATTCTCCGGGCCGAAGATCGCCAGCGGCAGCGTGCCGCGCGCAATCGTCAGGATGCCGTTGCCGGCGCCATGAAAGATCGCGAACAGGCTCGCCGCGCCGCCGCCTGCAACTGCCAGAATGGCAGCGCCGACTGGATGGGGCATGCAGGCCAGCAATGGGAGCGGCGGCGAGCGCGATCTGCTCGGCCGACTGCGCGGCGAGATTGGACCAGGCCAGCCGGTTGAAGGTGGAGGGGAGGAGAGGAACCCGCGATTGTGGTCTCCGAGGCCGAGCCGACGTAAACTTTCCCTCGTGATTCGTGATCCGGTTGCGTCCGCACTTCTATAGCTATGTTTCGACATCGAGAGGAGAAACTGATGGGACGCAAACTGGCGTTCGTCCTTGCTTCATCGAAGCATGGCGCGATGATCGTCAATCGATTCGATTATCGCATGGTGGACGCCGAGCACGGTTACGGCGTCGGCTTTCAGATCCTTGAGACAGCCGAGTTCGATCAGAGCGAGGTCGAGATGGCGCTTCAGTTGCTCAATCTGCGCCGCCGCCACCATGGCGACGGCGTGGTGGCGATCGATTGCGGCGCCAATATCGGCGTCCATACCGTCGAATGGGCGGTGGCGATGACAGGATGGGGATCGGTGCTTGCGGTCGAAGCTCAGGAACGGGTTTACTACGCGCTCGCCGGCAATATCGCGATCAACAACTGCTTCAATGCCTTTGCGCTGCATGCCGCGGTTTCCTCCGAGCCCGGCACCATGACCATCCCCAATCCCAACTATCTGGTGCCATCCAGCTTCGGCAGCCTCGAACTGCGCCCGAGCGCCCGCAATGAGTTCATCGGCCAAAAGATCGACTATGCGGCGAATACCGTCGTCATCCGCAAACTGACGCTCGATGAAATCAACCTGCCGCGGGTGGATTTCATCAAGATCGACATCGAGGGGATGGAACTGGAAGCGCTGGAAGGCGCGCGGCAAACCATCGATCGAAGTCAACCGATCATGTTGCTGGAAAGAATCAAGACCGACGGCGGGCAACTGACGAACTGGCTGGAAACCCGCGGTTACAACGTCGCCCAAGCCGGCATCAATCTGGTGGCCGTCCACAGCAGCGACAAGACGATGGCCGACGTCAAATTCAACTAAAGTGTTTTCGAGCGAAGCATGCCCTCGGACTTGATCCGTGGGTGGATACCGGCTCGCGTAAAGAAAACGCGTTAAAACAAGAATCTAGAGCCCCCCGTTCCGATTCCATCGGAACGGAAAAAGGCTCCAGCATCAGCCGCGTGAAAATCGGCGCTGGCATCTTCCGGCTTCAACCCTGGCATTGCTTCTCCTGAGGTTGCGCTGCGGCGTCCCGCTATCCTCAGCCGCCGGCCCGAGTGGTGAGTGAGCTTGGTTCCAGGTCAGATGCTTTTGCAAATGAGTTGCAATATCGGAAAACATTCGCCATCTTGGCTGGATGGACGCACGCACCAGCGATTTGTCCCCCGCATCCCCAGCGCCGATAGCGGTAGCCAGCGACCGTCCCATGGCCGCTGGCTGGCGCACCGCGCGCGGCGAGCCGTCTTTGGCGGGAATGTTCGCCTCGGTGCGGACGACCAAGCAGGGGCCTTTCTGGCGCAAGCTGCTGGCCTTCATGGGCCCCGGCTATCTGGTTGCGGTCGGCTATATGGATCCCGGCAATTGGGCGACCTCGCTCGCCGGGGGATCGCGGTTCGGCTACACGCTTTTGACGGTTGCGCTGCTCTCGAACCTGATGGCGATCGTGCTGCAGTCGCTATGCACAAGGCTTGGCATCGGCGCTGGTCGCGACCTCGCGCAGGCTTGCCGCGATTCCTTTCCGCGCTGGGTCTCGTTGCTCCTGTGGCTGTCGGCGGAAGTCGCGATCACCGCGACGGACCTCGCCGAAGTGATCGGCACCGCGATCGGCCTCAATCTGCTATTTCATATTCCGCTCCAAATAGGGGTCGTCATCACCGCGGCCGATGTATTCCTTATCCTCGCGCTGCAGGCGTTCGGCTTCCGCTGGATCGAGGCGTTTGTGGTGGCAATGCTGGGCGTGATCGCGGCCTGCTTTGCTCTCCAGCTCGCAATGGCTGATCCGGACTGGGGCGCTGTCATCCGGGGTTTTGTGCCAAGCACGGACCTTCTCGCCAACCGTGAGATGCTTTACCTCGCGCTCGGCATCCTCGGCGCGACTGTGATGCCGCACAATCTTTATCTGCATTCCGGCCTGGTGCAGACCCGCGACTATGGCGCTGGCGAGCAGGAAAAGCGCGAGGCGATCAAGCTTGCGAACATCGATTCCTCTATCGCGTTGTGCCTGGCGCTCGTCATCAACGCCTCGATCCTGATCCTGGCGGCGGCGACCTATCACCGTGCCGGCAGGACCGACATAGCCGAACTCGGCCAGGCGTATGCGTTCCTGGCCCCGCTGCTCGGCTCGACCCTGGCGCCGACGCTGTTTGCGATCGCGCTGTTGTGCTGCGGGCTGAATTCGACCATCACCGCGACCTTGTCGGGTCAGATCGTGATGGAAGGATTTTTGAACCTGCGCATGGCGCCCTGGCTCCGCCGCACGGTGACGCGGATGATCGCGATCCTGCCGGCGGTGGCGGTAACGATCTGGGCCGGCGACAAGGCAACCGGTCATCTCCTGATCCTCAGCCAGGTGGTGCTTTCCCTGCAATTGCCGTTTGCCGTGGTGCCGCTGGTGATGTTCACCGCGAGCCGCAGCAAAATGGGCCCGTTCGTTGCGCCGCGCTGGCTGACCCTGGTGGCATCCGTGACGGCGGCGGTGATCGTCGCGCTGAATATGAAGCTGGTGTGGGACTGGGTCAGCGGTTGAGGGAGCGAATAGCGAGACGCGAATTGCGAATGGATTTCCCCTATTCGCTACTCTCTATTCGCCAGTCGCGCTTCTATTCCTGCGGTTCCGAACGGTCTTCGGCGGAGGCGTCGACGCGCAGCCAGCCGGAAGGGGCGAGCCGCTGCTGCGGCAGGAAACGACCCTTGTACTCCATCTTCCTCGAGCCCTCGATCCAGTAACCGAGGTACACGTAAGGCAGGCCCTGGCGTCGCGCGCGGCTGATGTGGTCGAGGATCATGTAGGTGCCGAGCGAGCGGCTTTCCTCCGACGGCTCGAAGAACGAATAAACCATCGACAATCCGTCGCTGAGTATGTCCGTCAGCGCTACCGCGAGCAGGTCCGAGCCGAGACCGGTGACGCCGCTGTCGGGATTGCGGCGGCGATATTCGACGATGCGGGTTTCGACATGGCTGTCCTCGACCATCATGGCGTAGTCGAGCACCGTCATGTCGGCCATGCCGCCGTGGCGATGGCGATGGTCGAGATAGGCCCGGAACACCGAATATTGTTCCGAGGTCGGAACCGCGCTGCGCTGTTCGCCGATAACGTCGGCGTTGCGCGCCATGATCTTGCGGAAGTTGCGCGAGGCGCGGAACTCGTCGGCAATGACCCGGACCGAGACGCAGGCGCGGCACTGGTCGCAGGCCGGGCGGTAGGCGATCGACTGGCTGCGGCGGAAGCCGCCATGGGTCAGGAGGTCGTTGAGGTCGCCGGCCTTCTCGCCGACCAGATGGGTAAACACCTTGCGCTCGTGCCGGCCCGGCAGATAGGGGCAGGGCGAGGGCGCCGTCAGATAGAATTGCGGGGTATCACGCGAATGCTGGGTCACGTTGTCTTGTCAACTCCGAAGCAGCGACATCTAGCATCGCGCCGTCGAGACGAATGGTCAATTGGTTTGCCCGACCATCCCGCCCGATGGTTTATCCTGCTTCACGGCCAGTAGCTCCGCGCCGCTTCTGGCAAGGGCACACCAACCGAACTGTTAATAACTACCGTTCCCAGCAGAATATCGTGCAGCAGGCGCCGGCGGCCGTTGAACAGCCCGACCAGCAGCACCAGCGGCGAGAAGAACGATACCGACACCCAGAACAGCACGGCATGCATGGCGCCGAGCACGAAATAGGCCGGCGCGCCGTACCAGGTGCGCATTTCCAGGTCCATCACGCGCATGCCGAGCGTCGCCGAATGCGGACCGCCCAGCGAGGAGCCGAAATAGACCAGCGCCCAGATGATCGAGGCCGGCGACACCAGCCAGAACAGCGCCCAGCCCAGACCCAGCGTAACCACGCCGAACACGGCGATGAATACGCAGGCCAGCACCACCGGAATCGCAAGCACCACGAGATCGATCAGGAATGCAAACAGCCGCCGCATCAATACACCGCGAAACAATTCCGGATGCAGATAGGGATCAAAGGCATGGGGCTGCGACGCGCTATCCCCGCGCCACGCGCCCGAAGGCTCGCTACCCGTCGAGGTATTAGGCGAACCGCTATACGTCATGGTCAGTCCTTTCCGACTGTGCACGCCAAGCCAGGGCGTGGCGACCGAGACATGGGAACCGGCAGGCCGGTTGCAAGACCCGCATATGATTACCTGTAGGCAATATTCCGGCGATTCGGTGGGCGCGAGGGCGAATAGGGAGTGGCGAATAGCGAATAGGAACCAAGACCCCACTAGCTATTAGCTATTCGCCATTCGCTCCTGGTTACCGCTCCTGCCTCAGCTTTTCCGCCGCTCGCGGTGCGAAGTAGGTCAGCACGCCGTCGGCGCCGGCGCGCTTGAAGGCGAGCAGGCTTTCCATCATCGCGCGCTCGCCATCGATCCAGCCATTGCCGGCCGCTGCCGCGATCATCGCGTATTCGCCGGACACCTGATAGACGAAGGTCGGCATCGCGAAGGTATCTTTGACCCGGCGCAGGATATCGAGATAGGGCATGCCCGGTTTCACCATCACCATGTCGGCGCCTTCGGCGATATCGAGTTCGACCTCGCGCAGCGCCTCATCGGAATTGGCGCTGTCCATCTGGTAGGTGCGCTTGTCGCCGGTCAGGGTCTTTGCCGATCCGATGGCGTCGCGGAACGGGCCGTAGAAGGCGGAGGCATATTTGGCGGCATACGCCAGGATTTGCACGTCGAGGAATCCGGCGGCGTCGAGCGCGGTGCGGATCGCGCCGACCCGGCCGTCCATCATGTCGGACGGAGCGATCACGTCGCAGCCGGCTTCGGCCTGCACCAGCGCCTGCCGAACCAGCACCGCGACCGTCTCGTCATTCAGGATGCGGCCGTCCTCGATCAGCCCGTCATGGCCATGGCTCGTGAAGGGATCGAGCGCCACGTCGCAGAGCACGCCGAGGCCCGGAAATTCCTTTTTGATTGCGCGCACGGATTTGCACACGAGATTGTCGGGGTTGGCGGCTTCCGAGCCATGTTCGTCGCGCAGGGATGGTTCGGTAAAGGGAAACAGGGCGATGCAGGGGATGTCCAGTTTCACCGCCCGTTCGGCGTCACGCACCACCTGGTCGACGCTGAGCCGGTCGACGCCGGGCATCGAGGCAACGGCCGTGCGCTGGTTGTAGCCGTCGACGACGAACAGCGGCCAGATCAGATCGTCCGTGGTCAGGGCGTTTTCCCGCACCAGCCGGCGAGCCCATTCCGCCTTCCGGTTGCGGCGCGGCCGAATGGCCAGATCGAGCGGAGGGCCAGGGACGGCGGGCTTGGCGCGCGCGGTTTCGCGCATTTCGATCGGACGCCCAAATTTGATCGCCATGGGATGGATACTCCGGAAAGGACAGGCTGTCCTTGAACAGGTCAGCTTTGGCTGGCTCCCAATCTAGCACCTTGCGCGGGCGCCGTCACCGCGACCTTCAACCGCCGTAGCGCCAATTGATTTTGCCGGCCTGGAGGTTCAAGACTGGAATCGATGAGCAGTTATTCGCGCCAATGAACATCATTTCGCATGTCTGAAGCCCCTTCTCGCGAGCAGCGCGACACCGCCATGTCGGCTGCGGCGATTTCGTCCGAACGGATCGAATCCGACGATGACAATGTGTGGACCCGGCGGCTGGTGATATTCCTGCGCGTCATGGCCGTGATCTCGGTGTTCAAGGGCCTCTATCACTGGGCGCAGGTCACGGGCTTCGTCGGCGGCGAAGACGAGGCGTTCGAGAACCAGCCGATGGCCTGGCAAACCGCAACGGTGTATTTCGCCGTCATCGAACTCGTCGCCGCCGTCGGTCTGTGGCTCGCCACGCCCTGGGGCGCGGTGGTCTGGCTGACCACCGTGGTGTCGATGGCGGTGATCGAATTGATGTTTCCCGGAATCTACGGCGGCAGCCTGGCCATCGTCGGCCTCGAAGCGGTGATGCTCGCGGCCTATCTCGCGCTTGCCTTTATGGCGGCGCGGGAACGGCCGCCATAGATTGGCCATGAGGCCTCATCCTGAGCAGCGCGCCTTCGCGGGTCTCGAAGGATGGCTCCAAACAGATGGACCGATTTCCGGCAATTCCGACCGGTAGCGATAAAATTCTCTGAAAATTTTTCGCGGTAACTTTTCAGTCACCCAGAGCCGTCCCGCCACACCTGTTACCCAGGTATTTCGGATTCCGGCGAAGCTGTTTCCATATGCGACAACGGGGCAGACGAAGCGTGAACATCGCGGTTGCACCATCAACGAAGGGTTGCAAAAAGCCCTTTATCCATGGGCTTAATCCGCGATTTACTGTCTTAAATTCATGATCTCTTTATTCTCTTATTTAAGCCGATCTTCAAACGACCCCCTTAAGTTGACGCTATCAGGCGGGACAAAAGTTTCGTCGAATAAGTCGATAAAACGACAACAGGGGAAGTGTCATGATCAAAGCCGTTGCTACGGCGGCGGAAACCGCCGACCGCGCTCCGGGGCAACCGGTGCAGCCGCTCTATCTCGAAGCGTTGACCCTGGTGGAGCGGCTGCATCGCCGCCTGCTTGACGTCATCAAGGATGAATTCGATCGTCGCGGCCGCGCCGACATCAATTCGGTGCAGGCGCTTCTGCTCTATAACATCGGCGACAAGGAGCTCACCGCGGGTGAACTGCGTACGCGCGGCTACTATCTCGGCTCCAACGTCTCCTACAATTTGAAGAAGCTGGTCGAACTCGGCTTCCTCGATCACCAGCGCTCGCGCGTCGATCGCCGCTCGGTCCGCATTCGCTTGACCACGCAGGGCCAGGAAATCCGGCGCATCGTCGACGCGCTGTATCAGAAGCATGT
Source organism: Pseudomonadota bacterium (assembly GCA_018971625.1). Classification (GTDB taxonomy): domain Bacteria; phylum Pseudomonadota; class Alphaproteobacteria; order Rhizobiales; family Xanthobacteraceae; genus Bradyrhizobium. The sequence goes on along the minus strand of JAGXAJ010000076.1, from coordinate 3,202 downwards.
CAAGACCGTGGAACAGGTCGGCGGCATCTCGAACGAGGAGTTCGCGACCCTTAACAAGTCGCTGCACCGGCTCGAGCGTTTCTGGACCGACCAGATCCTGTATCGGCTCTGAGAATCCATAGCGTTTTCGAGCGAAGTGGATACCGGTTCGCGTAAAGAAAACGCGTTAAAAATCGGACCAGGGCGAAGCCGGCATCTCAAAAGACCGGCGGCCCACGAGCAAAAGATACTTCCCAAGGGCCGCATCGGGGGCGATTTATCGCTTCCGGTGCGCTTTTGTTTTTGCAGGTCTGGAAATACCGCCTTGCAATGGGAACTTTTTCGCTATTGCGCGGTTCTGCTCGCGTAGCTGAGGGCATGAACCATGCTGGTCGAGCGCGGATTGCAGATAATGAATGTCGAGGTGGTAGGCGATGCCTACGCCATCGCCTCGAACTATTTGCGCAGGACCGGCGCGATTCCGCAGACGCTTGCCGCCGACGACCGTCTGCTGGAGTTGATCGTTCAGATGTTTCATCGCGGCGAATACAACAAGATCCGCCTCGCCAACAAGGCGATCGCGCAGTTCGAAGCCGCAGAGCTCTCCTGAAAATTCAGAAAACAAATTCAGAAAACAGAGGTGTCCATGGAAGCCGCCATCGATCGCATCATGCAGACTTACGCCCTGCTGATGAATCGCTCTACCGCCGCCAGCGACGAGGCGCGCAGCAAGGTGACGGATTATGTCTCAAAACTGTTCGAGGCCGGCGAGCGAGACCCGCACCGGCTTGCTGTCTGCGGCCTGACCTATTTGCGCGAACTCGACGGCAGCGTCGATCCCGTGAAGGCGGGGTATACGGGGCTCTGACGCGCAGCGCCTCTTTGCACATTACGTCGTCGATGTTTGCGTCATGGCCGGGCTTTGTCCCGGCCATCCACGTCTTAAATCACGCAAGGCAGCAAAGACGTGGATCACCGGGACAAAGCCCGGTGATGACGGATTTGCGATCGATGTGTTTTGCGGCGACGCGTGAAAGCACCAGCATTAGCGGTAGGGGATGCCGCGACTACACCACTGCTCCGTCAACACGAATATCTGCAGGCGATAGACGGACCATTGGTTGACGCCGGGCGCAAATCAGTCGCCTTTGCTGTGAGTCCTGTTCCGAAAAGAGGGACGTTGGCCATCGTCACGAACGTTGGGATCAGGATGCGGTGGACGCGGCAGCGTCGTCGCGCGTTTTGCGCGCGGACGAGCGATGCTGAAGCGGACGGCAAAGTCGTGTGGTTCGGACGCCCCGACGCTGGCGTCAAGTTCTCAAGAAGCTAACGCTTCTCGGGGATGACGGTGACAACAAAGCCCGGTCGCCGGCTATTGAATGCACACATCTTTTGTTGCGGTTGCGGCAAAAGACTGATTCCCTCCTCAGGTGGTGATTTGGAGGGGGCTATGCGGGAGGAGATTGGACTGGGGCGATTTGGCGATCGCCGCCTGGAAAAAGGGGGGTGTCGTTGCTCGCGGCGCTGGTACGAAGGCCGTGTTCGTGTATTCGACGCCTTGCTGGGAACCGAGCGCGGGAAGTTCAGTTCACACGCTTTCTACGCAACAAGAAGGTAGGTGTCGCCGAGATGGCGAGCCATGCGGCTGCACGCACGGCGGATCGTGTTGCCGGTCGCGAGGTCATCGTTGTTCAAGACACCAGCGAACTATTTCTTGGCGGGCGGCGTGCGAAAGCCAACGGGTATGGCCCTGTCGGCAAGGGTGGCGGAGTACGCGGACTACTCCTGCATGCGGCGCTCGCGATTGATGCCGGCAACGACGCGCTACTGGGACTTGTCGATGCGCAGGTCTGGAATCGCGACAAAGGCAAGGTGAAGGCCCGGCGTTCGCGCGCGACAGCAGACAAGGAGTCCCAACGTTGGCTCTCGGCGGCGGCGAAAGCCGGCAAGGCTCTGTCGGCCGCGCGCAGCATTACCATGATCTCCGACCGGGAAAGCGACATCTACGAGCACTTTGCACGACGTCCGGCGAATGTAGAGTTCATCGTCAGGGCTTCGTGGGACCGCCAGATCAAACTGGAATCGGGGAAGTCTGCACGCCTATTTGCATTCGGCACTCGCTTGCCGACCGTAGACCGCTTCAGTGTGACCATTCCTGCCGCGCCAGGCCGCAAGGAGCGGACGGCTCAGCTTGTCCTGCGCTTCTCGCCTGTGACGTTATGCAGGCCGCATCCAAGCCCTGGCCCTGGTCTGCCTGATACGATCGAGCTGACCCTGGTGGACGTTCGGGAGGTATCGTCGGGCCATGGTGGCAAGCCGATCCATTGGCGGTTGCTGACCACACACGTTCTGACGAACCCGGACCAAGCACGCCGAATCGTCGACCTCTATCGCAAACGTTGGACTATCGAAGAGTTCTTCCGCACGCTCAAGACTGCGGGATTTGATATCGAAGAAGCCGATATTGGTGACCCCCATGTCATGATCAAGTTCGTCGAAGCCACTACCGTAGCAGCGGCAACGATCATGCAGTTGGTTCGCTCCCGCGATGGAATGACCCAAGAAAGTGTAGCTGATGCTTTCGAGCCCGATGATCAGCCTGTGCTCGAGGCCCTGTCTGTTCAACTCGAGGGCGCGACCGCGAAGCAGAAGAACCCTTATCCAAAAGGTACGCTCGCCTTCGCTGCCTGGGTTATGACCCGGCTTGGAGGATGGACCGCCTACTACGGAAAGCCCGGCCCAAAGATCATGCGTCTAGGCCTCGAAGCCTTCCGCCGCATCAAATACGGAACAACTCTGAAGCTCCAAAATGTGTGAATCGAATAGCCGGTCGCCGCGGAGAGCACGAAGGAAACCGTTAAAACCATCGCGCAGGAAATGCCGGATGTTTCCGGTGGACCTGTGGTGACTAACGCGCGTGCTTTCTACACACCACGCGCGGCTGCGGGTGCACTGAGCGCCCGGCATTTCCTGCGCCCTCTACTTTTTTGGGCGGACGTAATTTGCAAAACTCGGGCGAAGCGGGTCGCGAGAATGTGGACTCACATCCACCCGTCATTCCGGGGCGCGCTGTTGCGCGAGCCCGGCGACTGTCTTAGCTGTCAAGGGATTGAGGCATGTAGCGAGTGTTATTTTTGACGAGCGCATTAGCGGTGACAAGGAGCTTTCGGGCAATAGCAACGAGGGCGAGCTTGGCGGGCTTTCCCTGAGTCCGCAGAGATTG
>JAGXAJ010000144.1 GCA_018971625.1 Pseudomonadota bacterium | reverse complement strand
GATTTCCGTCGACATGCCGTCGAGGCGATACTCCTTGGGTATGCCGATCTTCATGCCCTTGACGGATTTTCCGATCGACGCCTCGTAGTCGGGCACCGGGCGGTTGACCGACGTGGTGTCCCTGGGATCGTGGCCGGCCATCGATCGCATCAGGATCGCGGCATCCCGCACCGAGCGGGCGATCGGACCTGCCTGATCGAGCGAGGACGCAAAAGCTACGATGCCCCAGCGCGAGCAGCGGCCATAGGTCGGCTTCATTCCAACCGTCGCGGTGAACGCCGCGGGCTGCCGGATCGAACCTCCGGTGTCGGTCGCCGTCGCGCCCATGCACAGCAAGGCTGCGACGGCGGAAGCCGATCCGCCGGAGGAGCCGCCCGGCACCAAGTGTGCGCTTTCTCCGCCTTGCCGCCGCCACGGATTGACCACCGGGCCGAAGCACGAGGTCTCGTTCGACGAACCCATCGCGAACTCGTCGTTGTTGAGCTTGCCGAGCATCACGGCGCCGTCGCGCCAGAGCTGCGAGCTCACCGTTGATTCATAAGGCGGCACGAAATTGCCCAGATTCTTCGAGCACGCGGTGGTTCGCACATTCCTGGTCGCGAACAGGTCCTTGATCCCCAGCGGAATGCCGCCAAGCGGTCCGCCCTCGCCCTTCGCGATCCTGGCATCCGCCGCGCGCGCCATGGCGCGAGCCTGATCCGGCGTCGATAACACGAAGGCATTGAGCGCACGCGCCCCCTCAATCGCCTGGAGGTGGGCGTCGGTCAGTTCAAGCGAAGTAAAGGACTTGTTCGCCAGGCCAACTCTGGCCTCGGCGATCGTCAGCGATGTCAAATCGGTCATTTATCAATCGGGCTGCAGAAGAACGGAGATAGCGTCTTGTCGTTGGCCGGGTCGTTGCCAAAAAGCTTGTTTCCTGCCTTGTCGGCCGCCTCCAGCTGCTCGAGCACAGCATCCATCGCCTTGTCGGGATCGGCGACCTTGCCTTCGCGCTCCATGGCATCGAGGTAATTCATGTAGGCCTGATAGGCCTTTTCATCGTCGCACAGCAGACACATCGGACTTCCCGCTCAAACGTCGCGTCTTATTCAACGACCTTGTTATTCAACAACCTTGGGCACCAGAAAGAAATGGCCCTGGGTCTCCGGCGCGTTGGCCACCACCTCATCGGCGATCTCGCCATCGTTGACCACGTCGGGCCGCTTCTTCATCTCCATCGGGATCACCGAGGTCATCGGGGCAACGCCCTCGACATCGACCTCGCTGAGCTGCTCGACGAATGCCAGTATCGCGTTCAGTTCGCCTTGAAGATGCGGAATTTCGGCTTCGGTAACCGCAATTCGCGCAAGATGCGCGATACGGCGAACGGTGGCATCATCAATGGACATTATGTGGGCCTCAAACGGCGAAATTCATCCCGCCGTATAGCAGAGTGGCCTTTTGCGCCGCAACCGCGAGGAAAGCGCTAGCCCGAAAGACGGCCGAGCCGCGCCAGCGCGCTGCCGGCCAGCGCCCGCGTTAGATCGGCGGCAGGCATTTCGCGGCCGAGCCGGATCGCTTGGCCGGCCCAGAGATTGGTGAAATCGATCTTGCCCAGTTCGCTTCACACATCGCTGCATCGAACGGGGCGCGGTTGGCGATATGGAGGGGCGCTGCCGGGTCGATGCCCAATTCCCTGTAGTAAGGCTCAAGCCGCCGCTTCCATCGGGCTTCGCGTTCAGGATCGGCTTCGGCTGGCTTGTGGCAGAAGAAGTTCATGTTGACCGAGGCCGACACACGCTGGCGGATGATATTGACCTGCTCGCGGGCCTTTTCCGCCGAAATCATCGCGCACGGCAGCGACCCCAGCGCCCCGCCCTGTGAAGCCGCGATCACCAGTCCCGCATCCATGATCCCCGCCATCGGCGCCTGCACGATGGGAAATTCGGTCTTGAACAACTCGATCAGTCGGCGGTCCGGCCACATGGTCTCTCACTCATCACTGTTCAGCGGCCATCGTTGCCGCAGTTTCGTTGTCCCGGCCCGACGCCCGTAGGCTATGCCGCTGAGCGCGGCCTGACGCCCCAGCGCTTGAGCGCAACCAATGCCCAGATCGCCTCCACCAGACCGAACGGCCAGGCGCCCTGCAGGAAACCGTAGATCGATCCGAGCGCGCAGGCACCGGCAAAACCGAGGACAAACCAATGGCTGCGATCCTCCAACGCATAGCAGACGAGCATCGCTACGACCGCGAACAACCCGAATAACGTCAGGGCACCCATGGCAAGCATCCGTCCGCTTTGCATGCGTCGCTTGCCGCATGTTATGCGGAGCGATGCCTGCCCTCATTCTACCGCTGATCGATGCTGTTACGCACTGGCCCGAGCGCGGGGCGCTGATTGGACTTGATCTCGGCACCAGGACCATCGGTGTCGCGGTATCCGATCCGGATCGAAAGCTCGCCACCGGCGTCGAGACGATCCAGCGCAAGGCCTTCAAGGCCGACGCGGCGCGGCTGTTAGCGATTGCCGGCGAGCGCCAGGCGACTGGCTTTGTGCTGGGCCTGCCTATCAACATGGACGCCAGCGAAGGCCCGCGCGCGCAATCGACGCGAGCGTTTGCCCGCAATTTTTCCAAAATGACCGATCTCGCTATCGCGCTGTGGGACGAGCGGCTCTCGACGGTAGCGGTCGAACGCGAACTGATCGGCACCGACATGAGCCGCGCCCGGCGCGCGAAGGTCATCGACGAGCACGCCGCGATCTTCATCCTGCAGGGCGCGCTCGACCGGCTGTCGACGCTTCGCATCAGGATTGCGTCATCACGATCGTCTGGATCAATGCCGCCAGATTGTTGAGGCCATGCAGCAGCGTCGTCAGCCAGATCGACTGGCTGCGATAGCGGATGTAGCCGAGCACGATGCCGATCGAAAAAACCTCGCCGAGGAAAAACAGATCATATTGCACGTGCATCGCAGTCCAGACCAGCGACGACAGCACGATCGCGCCGGGCACCCGCAAAAAGCTCTCCGACCAGCCACGATAGAGAAAGCCCCGCGCCAGCAATTCCTCGGTGAAGGGCGCCACGACCGCGAACGCCAATACAGCAAGCCATAACACGCCGTCTGCCGTCGCCGATTTCAGGATGTCGCCCATGAACCCCGCCGTGACCTCATGGCCGGTCGCGCGCGACAACAGGTCCCAGCCCTCTACCACGACAATCATCGCAACGATGCCGATAACCACGTTCTGCCAGGTGGTCCAGCGCAGCGCGAGGTATTCCTTGAACGGCGTGCGCGAGAGATGAACCGGCAGCCACGTCGCCGCGAGAACCGCGGGCAGGCCGAAGATCACGGTCAGCGCTAGCATCCTGCCGTCATGTGCGACATGGTCGATCTCGACCATGTCGATCTTGCCCGTCCTCCAGATCACGATCGCGAGCACCGGGGCGACCTGGCCGATGAACATGGCAGCGAAGATGAAAAGGCCCCACAATGCGGTGCCCCGGAACTTCCACACCCGTGGCGGACGCGAGGTTGCAGCGGCGGCGACAGGACTGTCGGGGTCGAGAGAATCCATCAGCTCACTTTCAGGCTAGGGTCGGTTTCAAGGCAGCGCCCGCGACAGCAGGCCTTTGATGTCGTCAACGGCAAGATCGACCGCGCCATACATGCCGGCATGGGTCGCTGCGAGCCGTGTGCGGCCGAACAATTCGGCATGATGCGGCGATATCGGGCGGAGCGCCGCGGCCGCCGCCAGCAGCGCCAGTTTCCCGACAACGAGCCGCGCGGCCTGCTCGCCATCGGGCCGGCGAAAGGCTTTGCCGATGAAAGCCAGCGCTTCCGCCGTTCCGGACAAGCCGTCGGTCTCGGCAGCGAACGCCTGCAATACTGTCGTGGCAGCGTCAGCTTCGCGCGACAGCGCACGCAGCACGTCGAGGCACATCACATTGCCCGAGCCCTCCCAGATCGCGTTGACCGGCGACTCCCGGTAGTGCCGCGCCAGAATGCCCTCCTCGACATAACCGTTGCCGCCGAGGCACTCCATCGCCTCATAGAGGAATCCCGGCGCGCTCTTGCAGACCCAGTACTTGATCGCGGGCGTCATCAGCCGCATGAAAGTGGCCTCCCCCGCGTCGTGGGGTGCACGGTCGAACGACCGGCACAGCCGCATCACCAGCGCGATCGACGCCTCGACATGCAGCGCCATGTCGGACAACACCGCCTGCATCAGCGGCTGATCGGCCAGATGTTTCTGAAACACGCTGCGGTAACGGGCGTGATGCAGCGCATGCGCCAATCCCGAGCGCATCAGGCCAGCGGACGCGATCGCGCAGTCCTGCCGCGTCAGTTGCACCATCTGGATGATGGTGCGGATCCCCTTGCCTTCGTCGCCAACCCGCAGCGCAAAGGCATTCTCGAATTCCACCTCGGACGACGCATTGGAGCGGTTGCCGAGCTTGTCCTTCAGCCGCTGGAAATGGATCGCGTTGACGGAGCCGTCGGGCGCAAACCGCGGCATGAAGAAACAGCTCAGGCC
>JAGXAJ010000143.1 GCA_018971625.1 Pseudomonadota bacterium | reverse complement strand
TCACCCTTGACCGTCAGCACATCGTCGGACAGGCTGAGTTCGATGTTTTTTGCATCGAGTCCGGGTAGCTCCGCCGTGATCTCGAACGCATTGTCCTTCTCGATGATGTCGACCGCCGGTGTTACCGGGAATGCGAAATCGCGACGCCAGAAGTTTTCGACCTGGCGAGAGAACGGCGTTTGCAGGAAGCCGGTCTCGAAGTCACGAAACAGGCGATCCACCTGATTGCGCAGACTGTCGAAGGGCCGCCAGTCGGGGAGCCTCGATGCTGGCGCAGTCGGTGTTTCGGTCTTTACGGGCAGTTTCGTTGCAGCTTCTGCCATAGGACAATCCTCCTTGCTTCAAACATGGCAAATGCAGAATAGTGAGCGACGCAGGGATGTGTTTTGATCTTGGTCAACCGATTTTCAATTTGGGCTATTTGACATTGAAAAAGAATTCGCGATGACAGCTCGTGCATGAGACTTCCGAGGACCGATGAACATGATGACATTCTGTGCAGTTTTGAGTCTCGCCAGGCGGGCATGGGGTGGAGCATGCGGATTGGGGCTGGCATTTTCGGTTTTATTCGCAATTGATTGCTGATCGCCGTGACAGCCAATACAAGTGCTGCTGGAAGGAGCGCGACTTGGTGGCTTTTCCTGATGGCACTCCCCGCAATTCACGCCGGCGGAGCGATGAACGGCAATTAAAAGGTGGTCTTCGCCATGGGCGGGTTGCCTGAAGACTGATAACCCCGCCACGATCGCGAGAACGGCAACATTGACGGGTCTCATCAATGACCGCCGCCGCAGGGAAAGACTTATATTGTAACGCATGTTTGTACCTTAGCGAAGGGTTATGGCGGAGACGGAGGCAGCAAGATTGCTTTGAGGTGATTCTCGAAGAAATCTGTCACATCGCTGCGATTGAGGTGATCGGTGTCGAAATAGAAACGGAGATCGGCCAAGGATCTTGATAGATCGAGGTATTCAATCTGCCGTTTTGCAAATAGGCCGCCGATCGTTGCAGCCCTTCGTAACCAGCAAGGCGAGTGGAATGGGTGTTGGTCTTTCCATTTGTCGAACGATCATCGAAGCGCATGGCGATCGCATCACTGCGCATGCCAACGATGGCGGCGGGACAGTATTCGAATTCACGCTGCTTTTCACCGGACCGGAGGCGGATCATGAGTGACAAAACGGTCATCCACGTCATTGACGACGATGCAGCAATGCGAGACTCACTGGCGTTTTTACTGGACGTCAACGGGTACGAGCCGCAGGTCTACGAATCGGCCGATGCGAGGCCGAGGCACGGCTGGCCGATCTGTCTCCGCGCGAGCGTGACGTCCTGCAGGGGCTCGTGGCGGGAAAGATCAACAAGGTCATTGCGCACGACCTCAGCATAAGTCCGCGGACGGTCGAGGTCTATCGCGCCAACCTCATGGCAAAGACCGGCTCACGCAGCATGTCGGAATTGATGAGACTGGCGCTGGCTGCCGGCCTGTAAGTGCTCGATAGATAACTACGCGTTGGCTTATAGCCAACCGGCGGCCGCTGACAGTGCCTGCGTAGGTGGCGATTGCAGCTCCGCGAGCGGCCGGAGAACGTCGTCGCGGGCAGGAGGGACAGTTTAGCTCAACCAGGCAAACGAAATGATAGCGGCGCTCAATACGCTGACGATTGTCCAAATCGCGGGATCAAAAGGTTCAGAGCTAGTGATGGCCTTCGCGCTTGGCTTACTAAGTCCTTGGTGTCGCATGGCTTGTTGTCCGATCAGCGGGTGATGGGGTGTTTAGGTCCGTTATCGCCATGGGCTTGCCAGGCTTGACCACGGTGACCGTATCAACATTCGAGCCAACACGAGCGGACATCGTGATGCTGACCATCGTCGCCGCTGCAGCCAGCGCGATCACAATGATCTTGAGGTGCGTCACGCGATCGGCGCTATAGATTGAATGATTCATTGCAGCGTCCAAAAGTTGGCAGTCTGGGTCCCAGCAGAATTGAATTGAGCGTCCGGTACCTCGACTCCGTAGGGAAAAACCTTGGTGGCTACCGCGGTGATTTCCGGCTTTGATGGGCACAGGTTGATCCATTTTCCCACGCGCCGGAATTCAGGTTGCTTCCCTAAGTATAGATCCGGAGGTTCGTAAACTCTGTCGCAGGCTACCCGATCTGGATGAAGGAAATACAGCCGTCACGCGTGATGAAACGCCGGCTCAGAGCGCTACGGCATTCCTTGCACTTGATTCTGCTCAATGCGCCCCGGCGGAATCACGAATCGCCCAAAGCAAAATCCTAAAACGCAAGAAAGCGACGTCCATCACCCCGCTTTCCTGCAAAATCCAATACGATATCAAGACCAATTCTGCTTATTTCTCAGCTCAATCCGCATTCTTCACGGACGACTCCGGCACGGCGGTGGCTATTTTGAGTCTTTCTTTTGCTGAATGGATTGCAAGTAGTTCATCGCCGCTTCTGCATCGCGTTGCTTGAAAACGAAAGTGGGCATGTCTGGATGAATGGTTGTCAAGCCATCCTGCAATCGCTGCCCGAGTTGATCGTCGTAAATTTTCTCTCCGAAGGTGCGGAATGGCGGCGCATCAGGATGGCGGCTTCGACCCGTCGTGCCCACCGCATGACACCTTGCGCACAGCGTTTCGAGCAGGTCTCTGCCTCTTTGCAGTTCGCGATCGAGGGCGTAAGCGCCGCCGCTCCATATGATCGTGAGCACAAGCGCGTAGCTGAATTTATTCATGTAATTGTTCCGAAACATCGCCGGAAACCACCATTGGCTCCGGGAAAGCTCGTCGAAGGTCGCAAGATAAAGAACTGCTGCCGCAGCCGTTCTACGCGAACGGCATCGGCCAACATTTGCGCGCCCTCGCGTTAACGAGTCCTATTTTTCGTGCGCCTAGAACGCGCTCGAAGCATCTGCTCGCATTCGCGCAATGACGCCGGCGACGATCTGCATGGTGGCGCCTGCCGCCCAGCTGAACCCCAAAAGCAGTGCGGTGCTTGGGCGTGCGGTCTCGTCGAGAATAATGTTGGAAACGGACACTATGGCCGCTACCGCCGCGACGAAAGTGCCTGCAGCGCTGAGCAATTCCACGACGTCCCAGCTCGAACCAAGTCCGTGGCGGAGCGGCAAGTGCATGTAGTGGTTCCGGGGCACAGGGGGCAGATCGATCCCGAGATAGAAGCCGGCGGCACCGTAAAGCATCATGGCCAGGACGGCACCCCACCGAGGCGAGCATATCGATCTCGGCCCTTCCCACGTGTGCGGCAACGAACAATCCACATGCGGACCCGGTCAAGGCGAGCCCGGTGCGCTCTAACACATGTGCCCACCTGCCAGGGGCGGAACGGCTATTGCATGACTCTCTGCGCTTGATCATTTGACCTTGATATCAGGCCAATCCGGGGAGCCATTGACAAAGGTCAAATAGACCATTTTTGACCGGCGAGTGATGCGATGGAAAATCAGGGGCCTGGATGCTCCGCAATTTGCGGTCACCGGCTTTGATCAGGTGCGCCATTTGGGGAGTATTGGCCGCGCTGCCTAACGCTTGGATTGCTCGCGCGATGCAGGACTGATGCTCGACTATGCCACCTGCCAGTATAACCACGGCGCGTCGTGATCATGGGTGGAAGCCGGCGTCCGTCTTCGATCGGGGCTTTGATACTCCAAAATATCCAGAAGGGGGATTTGCCGGCGAGATTGCGGTGGTCAATCCCAACTATGAGACCATCGACGGAGTGACAACGTCCCCTGATCTGAAATCGTTGCCTTTTTGTCCCGGATTTGATCGTCGTTACCGCACCAGCCCCGGCGATACCTGAGATCATCGAGGAAGCCGGTGAGCGCGGCGGGCCTGGCGCGGCGATCATCTCGTCCGGACTCGGCCACGGTCCTGATTCGATCGCAGGGGCCGTCGAGAAAGCGGCGCGTACTCACAGAATGCGCATTGTCGGGCCGAATTGCCTTGGAGTGATGTTTCCCGGTGTCGCATTGAATGCCAGCTTCGCGAGTCGTCAGCCGATTCCTGGTTCGCTGGCGCTGATTTCGCAATCCGGTGCAATCGCAGCCGCGATGGTGGATTGGGGTGCGGAGAGAGCCGTCGGATTTTCAAGGATCGTTTCCATTGGCGACCAACTCGATGTCGATGTCGCGGATCTGCTTGATTATTTCGCGCTGGACGAAAGACGAGCGCAATCCTCCTCTATGTGGAGGCTATCAGGGATGCCCGAAAGTTCATGTCAGCCGCGCGAGCCGCTTCGCGCCTTAAGCCGGTGGTCGTGGTGAAATCGGGGCGCATGGCGCAGGGAGCGAAGGCTGCCGCGACCCACACAGGTGCCCTTGCTGGCTCGGATGCCGTGTACGAGGCTGCTTTTCGGCGGGCAGGGCTGTTGCGCGTTCTCGATTTGCGCGAGCTGTTCGACTGGGCCGAGCTGTTGGCACGTCATCTTCCTGCCCCCAATGGCAACAGATTGGCAATTCTCACCAATGGCGGTGGCCTTGGTATTCTGGCAGTGGATCGCCTGGCGGAGCTTGGAGGAATCGTGCCAGCTCTGACGCCCGAGGTGGCGGCAAAACTCAATGCGATCCTGCCGACGACATGGTCGAAGGCCAATCCTGTCGACATTTCCGGTGACGCCGACGCCA
>JAGXAJ010000142.1 GCA_018971625.1 Pseudomonadota bacterium | reverse complement strand
CTCGAATTCGCCGGCGACCGCAAGATCACCCGGCAGCCGCGCCGCACCGCGATCGTGGCGTTCTCCGCCGACGAGGTCTATGCGATCGCCGAACTGATCAAGCGTCAGCATGGCGGCGCGGCCGTGGTGCTCGGCTCGCTGTCGCCGCGCACGCGCAACGCACAGGTGGCGATGTTCCAGTCGGGTGATGTCGACTATCTGGTGGCGACCGACGCGGTCGGCATGGGATTGAACCTCGACGTCGACCATGTCGCCTTTGCTTCCGACCGCAAGTATGACGGCTATCAGTTCCGCAGGCTCAATCCTTCCGAATTTGCGCAGATTGCCGGCCGCGCCGGACGCGCCACCCGCAACGGCACCTTCGGCACCACTGGTCGTTGTGCGCCGTTCGAGCCGGAACTGGTGAATGCGCTGCAGAACCACAGCTTCGAAAGCGTGAGGACCTTGCAATGGCGCAACTCGAAGCTGGACTTTTCCTCGCTCGGCGCCCTGCAGGTATCATTGGCCCTCTCGCCTGTGCATGAGACGCTGACCCGCGCGCCGATCGCGGAGGATTTGCGCGTGCTCGACCACGCCGCGCGCGACGCCGAGGTGCGCGAGATGGCGGTGGGAGCCGCCGCCATCGAGCGGCTGTGGGATGCCTGCCAGATTCCGGATTACCGCAAGATCGCCCCGGCCGCCCATGCCGAACTGGTGACGACCCTGTTTGGATTCCTGATGAAAAGGGGCCGGATCCCCGATGCCTGGTTCGCAGCCCAGGTCGATCAGGCCGATAACGTCACTGGCGATATCGACACGCTATCGGGCCGGATCGCGCAGATCCGGACCTGGACCTTCGCCGCCAACCGGCCGGACTGGCTGGCCGATCCCGAGCATTGGCAGGGGATTACGCGGGAGGTCGAAAATAAATTGTCCGATGCGCTGCATGAACGGCTTACGGAGCGTTTCGTTGACCGACGTACCAGTGTATTGATGCGCCGGCTGCGGGAGAACACGGTATTGAGTACGGAAATCGGCAAGACCGGCGAAGTGATCGTGGAAGGCCATGTGATCGGCCGGCTCGACGGATTCACCTTCGCGCCTGATGCCGCGGAAGCGGGCTCCGACGCCAAGGCGTTGCAGGCGACCGCGTTGAAGGCGCTGGCCGGTGAAATCGACTCGCGCGCCGAGAAATTGGCCGCTGCCCCCGACGACCAGTTCGTGCTGGCTTCCGACGGCACCATTCGCTGGACCGGCGATGCGGTGGCGAAACTGGTGCCGGCCGAGGACGCGCTGCATCCGCGCATCCGCATCATCGCCGATGATCGCCTGGGTGGTGCGCCGCGCGAAGGCGTGCAGACCCGGCTCGATCTGTGGCTGAAGACGCATATCGAGAAGCTGCTGGGACCGCTGTTCGATCTCGGCAAGGCCGAGGATATCACCGGCATCGCGCGCGGCATCGCCTTCCAGCTGATCGAATCGCTCGGCGTGCTGGAGCGCGCGAAGATCGCGGCCGAGATGAAGGATCTCGACCAGCCGTCGCGCGCGTCGTTACGCAAATACGGTGTGCGGTTCGGCGCCTATCACATCTATATTCCGTCGTTGTTGAAGCCGGCGGCGCGCGCGCTGGCGTCGCTGTTATGGGCGCAGAAGCAGGATGATGTCGATCTGCAGGTCTTGTCGGGTGCGCAGCATCTGGCCGGCAGCGGCCGCACCTCGTTCCCGGTCGACAAGGCTTTGCCGCGCGATGCCTATCGCGTGCTCGGCTACAAGCAATGCGGCGAGCGCGCGGTGAGGGTCGACATTCTGGAGCGCCTCGCCGATCTGATCCGCCCCGCCTTGGCGTGGCGCGAGACCTCGCCGGGCGAAAAGCCTGCTGGCGCGTTCGACGGCCGCGGCTTTGTCGTGACGCAGGCGATGACCTCGCTGACGGGGTCGGCGGGCGAGGGCTTTGCCTCGGTGCTGCGTGCGCTCGGCTATCGCATGGATCGCCGGCCGCCATTGCCGCCGAAGCCGGCTGTGGTGGAAGTCGCGCCTGTGGAAACGACATCTGCTGAAGCAGCGCCGCCATGCGAGGTCGTTGCAACGGAAGAGGCCGCGACCGCTGGAGCCGCGCTGGAAACGATCTCGTCGCCCGAGGCGATTTCGCAAGACAGCACGCCATCCGAACCGGTGGCCGCCGAACCTGCGGTCGCCGCTGAAACCGTTGATATCGTCGACATTACGAGCGTCGCGCCCTCGGTGGCGCTGCTGCCCGACGTGAGGATCGCGCCAGCGCAAGAGCCTGATGTGCCGGTCTCGTTGCCGGCGGACGGCGTTGTGGCCGGCGCCGGTGATGCCGCATTATCCGAAAAGCCGCAGGCCCAGGATTCTGGTGAGCAAGACTCTGTTCAACACGACTCTGGTCCGCAAACCTCTGGTCAGGAAGATGCTGTTCCAAGCTCTCTTGGGGTAACGGCCGCTGTCGAAGCTGCCGCCGCGCCTGATGCGTCGGCACCCGAGACGCCGGCAACGCCGGAACTCGTCGAAGTCTGGCGGCCCGGCGGACGTGCGGAAGGCCGCCCCCGTCATGATCGCAACCGTCATCAGCGTCACGGTCATCAAGCCGCAGCGCAGGACGGTTCGTCGCCCGCCAGCGAAGCGGGCGAAGGCGAGAAGCGCGAGCACCATCGCCGCCGGCGTCATCGTCGCAATGAATTCCGTAAACCAGGCGAGGGCGCGCCAATGGAAGCGGCCGCGCCGGCCGAGGACGCGCCCGCATCGGAACCGCGCGAGGGGCAGCGCCGGGATCAGCGTGAGGATCGCCGCGGTAACCGTCCGCCGCGCGAGCGCTTCGAAGGCAGGGATCGCGAGAAGGGCGGTCGCCACGACAAATTCGGCGGCGATCGCAACAAGGGCGATCGCAACAAGGATCGCGATCGGGGCAGCCGTGACGCTGGACGCGACAAGCGCGACAGCGGCCCGTCGCATCGGCAATGGGCCACCAGCGCCGCACCGCGCGATCGCGATCATGCGGCCGATCCGAATTCACCGTTCGCCAAGCTGGCCGCGCTCAAGGAGCAACTCACCGCCGGCCGCAAGGACTGATCCTGTTCGGCATTCGATGGTGTTTTTTGGAGCGCCAGCGTCTCGACAAATGGTTGTGGCACGCGCGGGTGGTGAAGGCCCGCACCAGCGCGGCGGCGTTGGTTGAGGGCGGCCATGTCCGCGTCAACGGCATACGCGAAAAGGCGCCGGGCCATGCCGTGAAAGCCGGCGATGTTCTGACCATCGGGCTCGATCGCAATGTCCGCGTGCTCAAGGTGAAGGGCTTCTCCGAGCGGCGCGGCGCCGCACCGGCTGCGCGTGCGCTGTATGAAGATTTGCAGCCGCCCGGTTTGCCAAAACCGCCGGAATAACTATCTGCAATCGAGCAAACTGGCCGCTCCAAAACGCTCGATCGAAGCGCCCTGCTTCACTTGCGGCTGCGGAGTTCATGCGCTACGCAACCACTCAAAATCGACCCGTTTCGGAGCCATCTCTTTCGGAGTTCTGGATGACTTACGTCGTCACTGAAGCCTGCATCAAATGCAAATATACCGATTGCGTTGAAGTCTGCCCCGTGGATTGTTTTTACGAGGGCGACAACATGCTGGTCATCCATCCGGACGAGTGTATCGACTGCGGCGTTTGCGAGCCCGAATGTCCGGCCGACGCCATCAAGCCGGACACCGAGCCCGGTCTCGAAAAATGGCTCGAAGTGAATACCCAATATGCCAAGAGCTGGCCCAACATCACCCAGAAGAAGGATGCCCCGCCCGACGCCAAGGAGTTCGAGGGCATGGAAGATAAGTTCGAGAAATATTTTTCTCCAGCGCCGGGCACTGGCGACTGATATTCATCTGCTTCCTCTGAGATATCTCAGTCCGCTTAACCCTAATGCCGATTGATTGACCGGATTCGGCCCAAAAACGGCTCCGAAAGCCCCTAAATCATTGAATTTTTCGGAAAATGTGCTATATTGGGCACATTACAAGCCGAACCGAGCCATGCGTACCTTTGGCGTCCGAGTTCCCGTTAACATTCGAACAGGGGCGTGGCAGTTTCCGCGCGCAGGCTGTGTCACAGAAAACGCGTAAAAAGAGTATTTCCAAGGCTTCGAAAAAAGCCGCTGCGGCTGACCGCAGTGCAACCAAGAGCCGTGCCCGGACTTCTCTCAAGGATACCCGGACCGCCGCCAGGGCGACGGCTGCAAAGTCCTCGAAAAACAAAAGAAGCGCGATGCCAAACAAGACTGCCAAAACTGCCGCGAAAGCGACGGCTTCGAAGGGCGTTGCTTCGAAAACCGCCGCCAAAACTACGCCGCGGACCGCCGCCAAGACTGCCTCCGCCAAACCCGTTGCCACCAAGCTGATGGCTGCGGCCCCCCGCATCGAGGAGCCGAAAAAGGCGCCGACCCAGCGCCAGGGATTCAAGACCAACGAATTCGTGGTGTATCCCGCGCACGGCGTTGGCCAGATTCTGGCCATCGAGGAGCAGGAGATCGCCGGCGCCAAGCTTGAGCTGTTCGTGATCGATTTCATGAAAGACAAGATGACGCTGCGGGTGCCGACCGCGAAGGTCGCCAATGTCGGCATGCGCAAGCTGTCGGAGCCGGCGCTGGTCAAGCGTGCGCTGGAAACGCTGAAGGGCCGCGCCCGCGTCAAGCGCAC
>JAGXAJ010000010.1 GCA_018971625.1 Pseudomonadota bacterium | reverse complement strand
GTTCACGGCGAAAGCCGGTCTTATCCGGTGTTACCGCTGCGCGATATCGTCGTTTTTCCGAACATCATCGTGCCCCTGTTCGTCGGCCGCGAGAAGTCGATCCGCGCGCTCGAAGAGGTGATGAAGAACGATGCGCTGATCATGCTCGCGACGCAGAAGAACGCCTCGGACGACGATCCGGCGCCGGATGCGATCTATGAGACCGGCACGCTTGCCAGCGTTCTGCAACTGCTCAAATTGCCCGATGGCACCGTGAAAGTGCTGGTGGAGGGACTGGAGCGCGCGCGCGTGCAAAAATACTCCGGCCGAACCGAATATTATGAAGCGACCGCGGTAGCGCTCGCCGACACCGACGCCAATTCCGTCGAGGCTGAAGCCTTGGCGCGCTCGGTTGTGTCCGACTTCGAGAGCTACGTGAAGCTCAACAAGAAGATCTCTGCCGAGGTCGTCGGCGTGGTGCAGGCGATCACCGACTTTGCCAAGCTCGGCGATCAGGTCGCTTCGCATCTGGCCGTGAAGATTGCCGATCGTCAGGCCATCCTGGAAACGCTGTCGGTGACTGCGCGCCTTGAAAAGGTGCTTGGCTTGATGGAAAGCGAGATCTCGGTGCTCCAGGTCGAGAAGCGCATCCGCTCGCGCGTCAAGCGCCAGATGGAGAAGACCCAGCGCGAATACTATCTGAACGAACAGATGAAGGCGATTCAGAAGGAACTCGGCGACGACGAGGGCCGGGATGAACTCGCCGATCTCGAAGAGAAGATCGCCAAGACCAAGCTATCCAAGGAAGCACGCGAGAAGGCGCAGCATGAACTGAAGAAGCTGCGCCAGATGTCGCCGATGTCCGCCGAGGCGACCGTCGTGCGCAACTATCTCGACTGGCTGCTGTCGATTCCCTGGAACAAGAAGTCCAAGGTCAAGAAGGATCTGGTTGCGGCGCAGACTGTGCTCGACAACGATCACTATGGTCTTGAGAAGGTCAAGGACCGTATCGTCGAGTATCTCGCGGTGCAGTCGCGCGCCAACAAGCTGACCGGTCCGATTTTGTGCCTGGTCGGCCCTCCGGGCGTCGGCAAGACCTCGCTCGGCAAGTCGATCGCGAGGGCGACGGGACGAGAGTTCGTTCGTGTGTCGCTCGGCGGCGTGCGCGACGAGGCCGAGATCCGCGGTCACCGCCGCACCTATATCGGCTCGATGCCCGGCAAGATCATCCAGTCGATGCGGAAAGCGAAGACGTCGAATCCGCTGTTCCTGCTCGACGAAATCGACAAGATGGGCGCCGATTTCCGCGGCGATCCCTCCTCGGCGCTGCTTGAGGTTCTGGACCCCGAGCAGAACTCGACCTTCAACGACCATTATCTTGAGGTCGATTACGATCTCTCCCACGTGATGTTCATCACCACCGCGAATACACTGAATATTCCGGGACCGCTGATGGACCGCATGGAGATCATCAGGATCGCCGGCTATACCGAGAACGAGAAGGTCGAGATCGCACGCAAGCACCTGATCCCGAACGCGCTCTCCAAGCATGGGCTGGATTCCAAGGAATGGTCGATCGACGACGATGCGTTGCTCTTGATGATCCGTCGCTACACCCGCGAAGCGGGCGTGCGTAACCTGGAGCGCGAGCTGTCGACACTTGCCCGCAAGGCGGTGAAGGAGCTGATGATCTCCAAGAAGAAGTCGGTCAAGGTCACCGAGAAGTCCGTCGAGGAGTTCCTCGGCGTGCCTAAGTACCGCTACGGCGAGATCGAAACCGATGATCAGGTCGGTATCGTCACCGGCCTGGCCTGGACCGATGTCGGCGGCGAACTGCTCACCATCGAAGGCGTCATGATGCCCGGCAAGGGCAAGATGACGGTTACGGGCAATCTGCGGGACGTCATGAAGGAGTCGATTTCGGCGGCGGCATCCTATGTCCGCTCGCGCGCGATCAACTATGGCATCGAGCCGCCGATGTTCGACAAGCGGGACATCCACGTCCACGTGCCGGAGGGCGCAACCCCGAAGGACGGACCCTCGGCGGGTGTCGCAATGGCCACCGCTATCATCTCGGTCATGACCGGCATTCCGGTCAAGCACGATGTCGCGATGACCGGCGAGATCACGCTGCGTGGCCGGGTGCTGCCGATCGGCGGCCTCAAGGAGAAGCTGCTGGCTGCCTCCCGCGGCGGCATCAAGACGGTATTGATCCCGGACGAAAACGCCAAGGATCTCACGGAGATTTCCGATGCGATCAAGGGCGGGATGGACATCATACCGGTGGCCCGGCTGGACGATGTGGTTTCCAGGGCCTTGGTGCGGCCACCAGTGCCGATCGTCTGGGAAGAAGACACCAAGGTGCCGGTCAAGCCGGATGCCGGCGAGGAAGCCGCCGGCGGCCTGACGGCGCACTGAACGTTCGAAAATTGTGGCAAAAGCGGCGTCCCCAAAGGGGCGCCGTTTTTATATGGATAATTCCTGTAAGGTCCCGCACAGCTTGCGCCGGGCACCCCGGCGGCGCTAAACAGGTCGCGAGGGCGGCTAGCTCAGCTGGTCATTCATTCAGCTGGCCGGGCTGACTAGTTGTTGATTTCTCAAGGCCTATTTGACTGCTGGTCGGCGGCAAGAAACCGTCCAGAAACCCCTCGGGGGCGATTAGCTCAGTTGGTAGAGCGCTTCCTTTACACGGAAGATGTCGGCGGTTCGAGTCCGTCATCGCCTACCAACTCGCGGGTTCCGAAAGAGACCCTTTCGAGCAAACCCCAAACGCTAGTGATCACTATGATCGTTTTTGCTCGACTCTGGTTTCGTATATCGAAAAGTCGGTAGGTCAATCGAATGTTTCAGTTCGCCTTGATCGAAAGAATACGACAAAGAGCGTCGAGCATGGTTATATGACCGTTAAGGACTCATAAGGCACCGTCAAGGTGCTATGCAGAAGGAGCAAGTTCATGGGTGATGACCTCAAAAAACTGATCGAGCTTGCAAAGAGCGTCAAGACGACGCCAGAGCATCGCGAGGAACAGCGGCGGAGTTTTGCTTATGGCAATACGGCCTTCGAAAATGGGATGATCACTCGCGAAATGATCAACGAGCAGGCGGATAAACTGGCTCGCGCCTCCGATGACCGTCGAGGAAAGTGAGCGCCGACATAGTAGGGCGCTCGAGCCCGAGCTCATTAGCGACCCAAAACTGAAAGCAGAAGCGGAGGCCGCAAATGGCCTCCGCCAATACGATTTGGCAGTTCAAGCAGTCCAAACTGCGATTGAACGCCAACCATTTAAGCTTCGCCTTTCCTTGATCCTGTCGTTCCAGCGCGAGGCGCTGCAGGGAATAAGCGCATATGCAGGTAACTTCCGGCCGGGCGACGTAGAGATTAAGCACAGCCGACATACGCCGCCCGGTGCTCATCTCGTGCCCGAACTCGTTGAGGACCTCTGCGACTATGTAAATTCGCATTGGGAGTCGGCGTCTCCAATTCATCTAGCTGCATATGTGATGTGGCGACTGAACTGGATACATCCATTTGCCGATGGAAACGGCAGAACGTCACGCATTCTGTCATTCTACGTTTTGTTTTCTCGCCTCGGTGCGCTACTCCCCGGAACACCAACACTTCCCGATTTGATCATCGATCATAGATCGCTCTACGAGGAGGCCCTTGATGCGGCCGACGATGCAGCTAAAGAGGAGCGCATCGACGTCTCGAAAATGGAAAAACTCATAGAAGGCTTGTTGGCGAAGCAGCTCGCGCGGGTCTACGAACTCGCTGCGGGCGAACCTGTTCTGGGGAATGAGCCCTCTTCGCCGGTGTGACCAACCAAGGAACTGTTCGCTCCGACAAGTCGGGCCGCGCGGTATTGTGCTGCAAACGACACCAGGACGGAAAATGATCCCGCGGCTGTGGTGGGTTAGTTGGCATCGTTGCCATGGTCTGCCCAAATGAACCTGCATAGCTGGCAGCAGAGCGAGGCGAGCAGCGATGGATAACACAAAAGGCCACGAACAAAACGCCGACCAGATCGCCTACTGGAACGGTCCGGGCGGCCAGCGCTGGGCCCGTCGGCAGCAGGCGCAGGAAGTGTTGCTGGCGCCGATCGCCGACATCTTGATCGATCGCGCCAAGCCAAATTCAGGCGAGCGCATCGTGGACGTCGGATGCGGCAGTGGATTCACCACGCTGGCGTTCGCGCGAAAGGTCGGGCCCTCAGGCCATGTGCTCGGCGTCGATGTGTCCGGGCCAATGCTCGAACAGGCCCGCGCCAGCGCGCCGGCAAATGCGCCGGTCGATTTCGTGCTTGCGGACGCGACGGTCTATCCGTTCGAACCCGCAAGCGCGGATCTCGTGGCCTCGCGGTTCGGCGTGATGTTCTTTGCCGACCCGGCGAAATCGTTCGCGAACATGCGCGGAGCGCTGCGGCCGTCGGGCCGGCTCGCCTTTATCTGCTGGCGTGAGCCGCGCGAAAATCCGTGGATGATGGCGCCGCTGCAAGCGGTCTACAAACACGCCCCACGGCTGCCCCAGCAGGGACCCGAAGATCCCGGTCCATTCTCCTTTGCAGCTGAGGCACGCGTGCATCGTATTCTGGGCGAAGCTGGCTTCAAGCAGATCGCGATGGAGCCGTGCAATCTTGAGCTCGACATCGCGATCGGTGGCGGGCTCGATGCGGCGGTACGCAGTGCGCTCGACATCGGTCCCGCCAGCCGCGCACTGCAGGATCAGCCGGAAGCGGTTCGAGAAGCCGCGAGGGATTCGGTCCGCGAGGCGCTCGCGCCGTTTGTCAAAGGAGAGGCGGTGCCACTGCCTGGGGCGATCTGGATCGTGACGGCACGGGCGAGTTGATTGGTTTGATTTAGTCATACCGAAGCGTGGCTACCGGCCATCAAAAGGCGCCGCGCCAAAAACGCGACTTTCCGTAATGACTTCAAACTGATTTGCCCTGTCCAGTCCCTTGCTCAGAAACATTTCTATTTTCTTCCAGGCCAAATCACCGGCTTATCTCCGCCGTCCCGTCCCGGTTAGAGGGGGCGTTGGCCATCGTCACTGACGTTGGGGCGGGATGCGATGGGCGCTGCGGCCTTGCAAGACGAGTGATGTTGCGCGCACGGTGAAGTCGTGTGGTCCTGACGCCCCGACGCTGGCGTCAAGTCGGCGATGATGCTTCGCATCACGCTGACGATGGTGACAAGAAAGCCCGGTCATCAAGGAGAGCTCGAAATAAGCCGTAAAACCATCGCGCAGGGAAGGCCGGACTGCCTCCGCTGAACCTGTATGCTCGTGTGCGCTTTTGCATGCATTTTTGCGCACGAGACCGCGGGTGCAGCGCGCACCCGGCTTTCCCCGCGCCTCTTCCTGGAGGTCGCGCTGCGCCTCTTCTTGGAGGTCGCCCGCGCCCTCCATTTGGGGCGAAGCTGCTTTGCAAAACTCGGGCGCGGTGCGTCGCGGGAAGGTAGACGCACACCGGTCGTCATCGCCCGGCTTGACCGGGCGAACCAGTATTCCAGAGCGGCGATGCTAGAAC
This sequence comes from Pseudomonadota bacterium, assembly GCA_018971625.1. Lineage (GTDB taxonomy): Bacteria > Pseudomonadota > Alphaproteobacteria > Rhizobiales > Xanthobacteraceae > Bradyrhizobium. The sequence goes on along the minus strand of JAGXAJ010000010.1, from coordinate 69,278 downwards.
CGAAGCGTTGTAAATCGGGTCTACATGTCAGCGCTCTGGAATACTGGTTCGCCCGCTTTCGCGGGCGATGACGGCAGAGATTGTTTGGCTGTATGAAAATTGAATCAGTACTTCAGGCGCTGAAGGTCAGGCGCGCTCTTCCCAGATCATGGCCAGATGGACGATGGTCTGCATGGCCTTTTCCATGTCCTGCACGCTGACCCATTCGGTGCGCGAGTGAAAGGCGTGCTCGCCCGCGAAGATGTTGGGGCAGGGCAGCCCCATGAACGACAGCCGCGACCCGTCAGTACCGCCGCGGATCGAGCTTTTCACGGGCTTGAGGCCGGTGCGGCGGATCGCTTCGATGGCGTTGTCGATGATCTCGGGATGGCGATCGATCACCTGCTTCATGTTGCGGTATTGCTGCGCGATCTCGAGCCGCCAGGTCGAGTGCGGGTAATCCTTCATCACCGCTTTGACGATGCTTTCCAGCAGTTCTTCCTTTTCCTTCAATCCCTGATCGGTGAAGTCGCGTACGATGAAACCGATCGTGGCTTGCTCCAGCGTGCCGGAGATTGCGACGGGATGCAAAAAGCCTTGCTTGCCCTCGGTGGTTTCGGGCGAGCAGGCGTCTTTCGGCAGATGATCGATGATGGCCGCGGCGATCTTGATCGCGTGCTCCATCCTGCCTTTGGCAAAACCCGGATGGGTCGAGACCCCATCGATGGTGATGGTGGCGCTGTCGGCGGAAAAGGTCTCGTCCTCGATATGCCCCGCGGTTTCGCCGTCGATCGTATAGGCGAAGTCAGCGCCGAGTTTCTTCAGGTCGACCTTGTCAACGCCGCGACCGATCTCCTCGTCGGGCGTGAACAGGATCTTGATGGTGCCGTGCTTGATCTCGGGGTGGGCAACAAAAAACGTCGCTGCATCCATGATCTCGGCTATGCCCGCCTTGTTGTCCGCGCCCAGCAGCGTGGTGCCGTCTGACGTCACGATATCGTTGCCGACCTGGTCGATCAGAGCGGGATTTTCGGCGGCGCGAATGATCTGTGTCGGATCGCCTGATAGCACGATGTCGCCGCCGCAATAGTTTTTGACGATCTGCGGCTTGACGTCCTTGCCGGTGCAATCGGGCGAGGTGTCCATGTGCGAACAGAAGCAGATCACGGGAACCTTCTTGGCCGAGGTCGCCGGGATCGTCGCGTACACATAGCCTTGCTCGTCCAGGTGAGCGTCGCGAAGTCCGATCGCCTGCAACTCGCTAGCAAGCAGCCGGCCGAGATTGCGTTGCTTGTCGGTGGAAGGGCAGGTCGACGAGGACGGGTCAGACTGGGTGTCGATAATCACATAGCGCAGGAAGCGCTCGGTTACCGTATGCGTGAAATTGGGAGGTGAAGGCACGACGAAACCGGGATGAAAGGAAGGACCGTAAAACCATACAGCAAAGCGCCATCCGGTGCCGCGCCGAAATGCATCAAAGGTTGAAAGGGGCGGGAACTAGATGGCTTCCTTGAGTTCCTTGGCGGCGCGGAAGGCGACCTTCTTGCTGGCTTTGATATGGATGGCCTCGCCGGTAGCGGGGTTGCGGCCCATGCGCGCGGCGCACTTGCGGACCTGCAGGATGCCTAGGCCGACGATGCGGACACGCTCGCCCTTCTTCAGGTGCCTGGCGACCCGGTCGACGAGGTCGCTCAGAATTGCCTCGGCGGACTTTTTTACAGTTCATGGTCTTCCGATATCGCCGCCGCGAATGTTTCAGCGTGATGGTGGTCGAGGTCGCTGCTTTCTTCGCCATATTGGCGTTCCCCGTTGTTAATGGCTCAGGAAACCATGACGCCTCAGGCCTTAAACGATTCGGAGTCGGACTGACTACGCGCCCTTGCCGATAAAACGGCCATTATTTGCATCGGCCTGGCAAAAATGGCCGAGTACCAAGGGGATTTGCAACTGCCTTGACTAAAAGGGGGGAGGGCTTTAAGTCCTCGGTTCTGCGCGGATCATCAGATCACGACATCCGCGGGAGTAGCTCAGTTGGTTAGAGCGCCGCCCTGTCACGGCGGAGGCCGCGGGTTCGAGTCCCGTCTCTCGCGCCAGTTTTCCAATTGTCTGGCCGAAATCAATCCCTTCAACTCGCTTCGCACCCGATCGAGCACGCTTGTGTATTCGCGGGTTTCACTCTGCCGAAACAGCCGCATGGTCGGGTACCAGGGACTGTCATCGCGATCGAGCAGCCAGCGATAATCTGGCGTATAGGGCAGCAGAATCCAGGTTGGACGTCCGAGCGCGCCGGCCAGATGTGCGACGCTGGTGTCCACCGTGATCACAAGGTCAAGACAGCCGATCAGCGCAGCTGTCTCGACGAAATCGGTCAGATGGGCAGTTAAGTCGACAATGTCGCCTCGCTGTGTCAGCACTTCGCGATCGGCAGGGCGCGGATCCTTCTGCAAGCTCACGAAGGTGGCGTCGAGATCGAGAAGGGGTAACAGCGCGCGCAGCGGGATCGACCGGTTATGATCGTTGCCGTGTTGCGGATTACCCGACCAGACCAACCCCACCCGCAGTTTGTCATGCGGCCCGAGGCGATGGCTCCACGCTTGCACGAGATGTTGCGGAGGCGCCGGCAAATACGGCACCTCGGATGGAATGGTGTCAAGGCGCGTTCCGAACGCCGATGGCAAACCGGACATCGGACAATGCATGTCGAACGCAGGTAGATCGTTGGCGGACTTGCGCACGCATTGCGAAGCGCCTGGCAGTTCCGAGAGCAAGGCCCGGGCTGCTTCCTCGACGGCCAGGATGACACGCGCCCCGCGCGAGGCGACGAGGGGCACGTAACGCGCGAACTGGATCGTGTCGCCCAATCCCTCATCCGCGCAAACCAGGATGGTCTTGCCCTCGATGCCGGCCTCGCCAAACCAGCGGGGCTGGGAAAATTTCGGATAGGTGCTGTGGCGATCCGTCTTCCAATATGCCTCGCGCCCGGCCCAACCAGCCTCGAAATTTCCGGTCAGCATTTGCAGCAAAGCGAGATTCCACTCGGCACCCACATTGCCGGGATCAATCACCTTCACCCGGTCGTAGGTGGCGCAGGCTTCTTCGAACCGGCGCAGATTGCTGAGCGCAACCGCCTTGTTGTTCAGCGCGTCGATAAAATCCGGCTGAAGCGCGATCGCCCGGTCGAACCAGGGTAACGCTTCGTCTTGCCGGCCGAGCAGTTGCAGAGCGACGGCGACACTGTTGCAGCGGTCGGCATTGCCGGGATCGAGCACGTGCGCCCGTTGATTGATGGCGACGACCTCCTCAAACTGTCTGAGGCTCAACATACATTCGGTACAGGCCACCACTGTCCGAACGTGATCCGGGCGGGCTTCGAGGCATGGCTTAAGAACGTCGAGCGCTTCCTGCAGCCGGCCGGACTCGTGGAGCAGGCCGCCGCTTTCCTGCGCCGCGTCCCAATGCGCGGGCTCAAGATTGAGTACATGTCGAAAGGCCAGCAGCGCCTCGTCGCGCCGTCCATGCTGCCGCAGCGCCTGTCCGAGGCTGAAGAGATATTCCGGCTTGATCGTTTGCTTGACCGCGCGGGCGATCCACTGCACGGCGTGGTCGTATTGGCCGGCATCGCACAACAACAGGCCCATCAGATGCAGGCTGTCGGCGTGAGTGCCATCGATCTGCAGCGCGTGCTGGCAGCTCAATTGCGCGTCGAGCGACCGCCCGGCGCCCCGATGGCCGACAGCCGTCTGATAAAGCACATCCAGCGTTTCGGTGCTGCGACCGCCGGGTTTTGCCGAGGATTTTCGCGCCGCGGCGCGGCGTTCGCGACGATTCATCGAGACTGCCTTGACAAAATCAGCTCTTTCAGTTCGCTTCGCACCCGATCGAGCACGCTTGTGTATTCGCGACTCTCGGTCTGCCGGAACAGCCGCATGGTTGGATACCAGGGGCTATCGTCGCGATCGAGTAGCCAGCGATAATCGGGCGTGTAGGGCAACAGGATCCAGGTTGGACATCCGAGCGCGCCGGCCAAATGTGCGACGCTGGTGTCAACGCTAATCACTAAATCAAGGCATGAGACCAGCGCGGCTGTATCGGCAAAGTCGGCAATGTCACCGGCAAGATTGATCACCCCGCGCTGGGCGAGCCAAGCTGTGTCGTCCGGACGAGCGTCCTTCTGTAGGCTGACAAAGGTCGCGTCCAGATCGAGAAGCGGCGCCAGCATGCGCGGCGCAACCGAGCGGTTGCTATCGTTCTTGTGTTTGGGATTGCCGGCCCAAACCAGGCCAACCCGCAATTCTTCATGCGCGCCAAGGCGATCTTCGAAAGCCTGAATGCGGTCAATAGCGGGCGAGGGCAGATAGGGGGTCGCGCAGGGGATCGTATCCAGCTTCGTTCCGAACGCGAGCGGCAAGCTCGATATCGGGCAATACAGGTCGAACGCCGGCATCGTCTTCTGCGAAAGTGGCAGGCATTCCGCCACACCGGCCATGCTCGACAACAGCGGATATAGGGGATCAGCCACTACCAGAACGACGCGTGCGCCAAGTGCGGCTACCATTGGCACATAACGCACAAACTGGATCGTATCGCCCAATCCCTCATCGACGTGGATCAGAATGGTCTTACCAACTATCGCCGCCTGACCGAGCCACATCGGTTGGGAGAATTTGAAGCGGAAAATCGGCAGGTCTGGCACACGCCAACGCACCTCGCGTCCGGCCCAACCGGCTTCGAAGTTTCCGGTCATCAATTGCAGCAACGCGATGGCCCAATGAGACTCCGGATGATCGGGATGAAGCTGCAGCAGTTTGTCGTAGACAGCGAAAGCCTCGTCGAATCGGCGCAACTGAGTCAATGAAGACGCCTTGTTCGTGTATGCCGCAGGATAATCTGCCTGACGTTCGAGCGTGCGGTCGAACCACGACAGCGCCTCTTCATGTCGGCCGAGCTTTTGCAGAAACACGCCGGCATTGTTGCAAATGTCTGCATTGGCGGTATCGAGCGCATGCGCGCGCGCAATATCAGACCAGCCCTCGTCGAAGCGGTTGAGACCGTACAACGCCAGCGCGCGCATTTGCAGTGTTGGCGCGTGATCGGGCCTGAGCTGCGCGCACTGCGTGAAGCTGGCCACAGCTTCCTCCAAGCGGCCTGATTGGAACAGTAGCGTCGCGTTCCTCTCGGTGGAGTTCCAGTCGTACGGATCGAGCTTGGGAGCATGCTGTCCGACGAGAATCAGCGCATCCAGCTCGCTTCGCACCCGATCGAGCACGCTTGTGTATTCGCGGGTTCCACTCTGCCGGAACAGCCGCATGGTCGGATACCAGGGACTGTCGTCGCGATCGAGTAGCCAGCGGTAGTCCGGAACGTAGGGAAGTAGGATCCAGGTTGGACATCCGAGCGCGCCGGCCAGATGTGCGACGCTGGTGTCCACCGTGATTACGAGATCAAGGCAGGACATCAGCGCGGCGGTCTCGCTGAAATCGGTGAGGTCCAAGGTGAAGTCGATGAGGTCGGCCCGTTCCGAGAGGACAGCCCGGTCCTCGGGACGGGGATCCCGCTGCAGGCTGACAAAGGTTGCATCTGCGTCGAAAACGGGCGCCAGCAGACGCAACGGCAGCGACCGATTATGGTCGTTGCCATGGAGCGGATTGCCCGACCAGACCAAACCGACCCGCAATTTGTCGTGGGCGCCGAGGCGGTCTTCCCAAGCTCGCACCATTTTCTCCGGCAGGCCGGGCAGGTACGACACATCGGATGGAATGTTGTCGAGGCGTGTTCCAAAAGCCAGCGGCAGGCTGCACATCGGGCAGTGCATGTCGAAGGCTGGCGGCGTCGCGAGCGGCTTGGCGATGCACTGCGCGACGCCCGATAGTTCCGACAGCAGTGGAACGACTGGTGCTTCCACGACGAGGATAACGCGGGCGCACCGTGCCGCCAATTTGGGGACGTAGCGCGCAAACTGAATGGAATCGCCCATGCCTTCGTCCGCATAAACGAGGATGGTCTTGCCCTCGACGGATTCCTTGCCGAGCCACATCGGTTGGGAGAATTTTGGGTATGTCGACGGCAGCCTCCAGCGCGCCTCGCGCCCCGCCCAACCGGCCTCGAAATTCCCGGTCAGCAGGCTGAGCTGGGCCAGATCGCATTCGACGGCGGCATTGGCCGGATCGAGCGTCAGGATGCGCCGATAGACCGCGACGGCCTCGGCAAAGCGGTGAAGTTGCGTCAGCACGAACGCCTTGTTCTTCAGCGCCTGGATCAGGTCCGGCCGCAGTTCGATCGCACGGTCGAACCATTGCAGCGCTTCTTCGCGTCGTCCAAGCGACTGCAGGGCGTCGCCGAGATTATTGCAGGTGTCGGCATTATCAGGATCGAGTGCGATCGCCCGCTGGTTTACGGCCAGCGCTTCCTCGAACCGGCGCAGACCGCGTAGCGAAAGCGCCTGCAACTGCAGCGCCGGAATGTGATCCGGCTGCAATTCGTTATAGAGGTCGAAATGCGCCAGCGCTTGCTCGAACCGTCCCAGCGCGTGAAGCACGAAAAAGCTTTTGTAGGCAGCGTCCCAATCGAGCGGGTCGAGTTTGAGCGCATGCTGGAAACTCAACAGCGCTTCGTCCTTGCGCTGCAATTCCATCAGGGCGTTGCCGAGATTGCTCCACAACGCCGCATCGTCGGGCTTGAGTTGCACCCCCTTGTCGAAGACGTTGAGTGCTTCCTGGTGCCGGCCCTGCTGTTGCAGCGTGATGCCAAGGCTCGAAAGAAATTCCGTTCTGGGATCTTGCCGGATCGCGCGCGACAACCACTCCACGGCGTGATCGTGCTGTCCAGCGTCGAGCGACAACAGACCCATCAGATGCAGGGCCTCGGCATGACCGGGGTCAATGGCTAATGTCTGCTCGCAACAAAGGACGGCATCGCTATGCCGTCCGGCGCGGCGGTGGCCCGAGCCAGCCTCACAGAGAGTCTTTGGGGATGTTTGATCGCCGGCCTGTCGTTCGGAGCTCAGCGCCAGCAACGCGTCTCGCACCCGCTCGAGCACCTCGCCGTAGTCGCGCCTCGCGCTCTGCCGGAATAACCGCACCGTCGGATACCAGGGGCTGTCGTCGCGACCGAGCAGCCAGCGATAGTCCGGCGTATAGGGCAGCAGGATCCAGGTCGGGCGGCCAAGCGCAGCCGCGAGATGGGCGACGCTGGTATCGACTGTGATCACCAGGTCCAAGCAGCACGCGAGAGCGGCGGTTTCGCTGAAATCGGTTAAATCGGCGGTGAAGTCGATGATCTCGGGGTGCTCGCTCAGCGTTTCCTGGTCGCTGGCTTTTGGATTCTTCTGCAGGCTGACAAAGGTCGCATCGAGCTCGAGAATCCGCGACAGCATGCGCAGCGGAATCGACCTGTTTCGGTCGTTGCCGTGCGCCGGATTGCCCGACCAGACGAGGCCGACCCGTAATTTATCATGGGCGGGCAGTCGGTTTTCCCAAGCCTGCACGCGGGCCGTCGGGGCAGGCGGCAAATACGATATCGCGGATGGAATGGTATCGAGCCGCGTTCCGAAAGCCAGCGGCAGGCTGGACAACGGGCAGTGCAGGTCGAACGCGGGCAGCGGACCGCCCGGCAGCGGGAGGCATTCGGAGACGCCCGGAAGGCGGGCCAGCAAGGAATGGACCGGCTGAGCCACGACCAGAATGACGCGCGCACCCCGAGCTGCGACGTCAGGCACATAGCGTGCAAATTGAATGGAATCCCCAAGGCCCTCGTCGGCGTGGATCAGGACGGTCTTGCCTTCGATACTGCCTTCGCCGAGCCACATCTTCTGCTCGAAATTCGGATAGGTCACCGCGAGCACCGGGGCTTTCCAGCGCGCCTCGCGCCCGCGCCAGCCGGCCTCGAAATTACCGGTCATCATGTGAAGCAGGGACAGGTTCCAGTCCGTGACCGGGGTGTTGATGCCGTCGCGTTGCAAGCCTTCATAGATCGCGAAAGCTTCATCGAACCGGTGCATCTGGCCGAGCAGGAACGCCTTGTTGTTGATCGCCAATACGTATCCCGGCCGCAGCGCGATGGCGCGATCGAACCACGGTAAGGCTTCTTCGTGCCGGTCGAGCAACTGCAGTACGTCACCGATATTGTTGCAGGTGTCGGAGTCATCGGGGTCGATGGCATAAGCGCGGTGGTTTTCCGCGAGCGCCTCCTCAAACCGCTTGAGGCCCTTCAGCGAGAGCGCGCGCAATTGCCGCGAAGGCACGTGATTGGGTTGCTGTTCGATGCATTGGTCGAGAAGGGGCAGAGCTTCCTCGAAGCGGCTGGCGTTGTAGAGCAGCAGCGCGCTTTGGTGCGCGGCGTGCCAATACCGCGGAGCGAGCTTGAGCGCGTGCTGAAAACTGAGAAGCGCGTCCTCGGGCCGTTTCAGGTCGAGCAGGACATTGCCGACGTTTTTCCAGAGTTCGCCCACGTCCGGCTTGAGCTGTACCGCCTTGTCGAAGGCTTTCAACGCCTCTTCATGTCGCCCCTGCTGCTGCAGCGTGCTGCCGAGGCTCGTAAGATACTCTGCCTTGGCATCCTGCCGGATAGCGCGGGCGATCCACTCAACCGCATGATCGTGCTGCTTCGCATCGAGGCACAACAGGCCCATCAGATGCAGCGTATCGGCGTGACCGGGGTCGATCGCAAGCGATTGCTGGCAGCAAAGCTGGGCGTCGAGTCTGCGCCCGGCGCGCAGATGGACAAGGCCGGCCGCGTAGAGCGCAGCAGGCGTGCTCGCTGCCGGACTTTTGGGAGTTGTCCGCGTTTGGCCGGCGGCTTGGCGCTCGCGATCGCTCATCGGTTTGTTTCAGGCTGGCACTTGGCCGAGATCAGCGCCTGCAACTCGCCGCGTACCCGATCGAGCACGGTCGCGTAGTCGCGGGTCTTGTCTTGCCGGAACAGCCGCACGGTCGGATACCAGGGGCTGTCGTCGCGATCGAGCAGCCAGCGATAATCGGGATCGTAGGGCAGCAGGATCCAGGTCGGGCGTCCCAACGCGGCCGACAGATGCGCCACGCTGGTATCGACCGTGACGATCACATCGAGGCACGACAATAGCGCTGCGGTCTCGACGAAATCGGTGAGGTCGGCGGTCAGGTCGACAATGCCGGTCTGCTCTTGCAGCGTAACCCGATCTTCCGGCCGCGGATCCTTTTGCAGAGTCAGGAAAGTGGCGTCGAGGTCGAGGACGCGCGCAAATGTTTGCAGCGAGGTCGAGCGGTTGTGGTCGTTGCTGTGTATGGGATTGCCCGACCAGACGAGACCGACGCGCAATTTGTCGTGGGCACCGAGGCGGCTCCGCCAGGCCTCGATGCGGTGCTCGGGCAAAGGCGGCAAATAGGCCTCGCCCGGCGGAATGGTGTCGAGCCGGGTGCTGAATGCCAGCGGCAGGCCGGACATCGGGCAGTGCAGGTCGAACGGCAACGATACGCCGATGTCCTTGCGCAAACAGTGCGCGATCCCTGGCATTCCCGACAACAGCGCATGGGCCGGCGGATCGACCACCAGGATGACGCGCGCGCCGAGCGCTGCGACCATCGGAACGTACCGCACGAACTGGATGGTGTCGCCCAATCCCTCGTCGGCACAGATCACGATCGTCCTGCCCGCAATGTCGGCGTTGCCAAACCACCTGGGCTCGGAGAATTTCGGGTAGAAGCCAATGTTGGATTTTCGCCAGCGCGCTTCGCGCATCGCCCAGCCGGCTTCGAAATTTCCCTGGAGCATGTAGAGCAATGACAAGTTCCAGTCGGGCTCGGCATTACCGGGGTCGAGCGCCTGCACCTGGCGATAGGTTGCTTCCGCCTCGCGACGTCGATGGGTCTGAAGCTGCGAGCCCGCCTTGTTGAGCATGGCGACCACGAAGTCCGGCCGGAGCGCGATGGCGCGCTCGAACCAGGGCAGGGCCTCTTCGTCGCGGCGAAGAAATTGCAGCGCCGCGCCGATGTTGTTGCAGGTGGCCGCATTGTTCGGATTGTGGCCGTAGGCGCGCAAATTTTCGGCGAGCGCTTCCTCGTACCGCTTCAGGCTGTGCAGCACCACGCCGCGCAATTCCAGCACGGCAGGCTGGTCAGGCTGGAGCCGGTCGGCGAGATCGAAATAGGACAGGGCTTCTTCAGGCCGTTCCATTTCGCGCAGAACGAAGCCGCAGCGATAGGCCTTGTCCCATTGATCCGGCGCGAGCTTGAGCGCGTGCTGGAAGGTCAGCAGCGCCTCGTCCATGCGCTTGAGTTCGGCCAGGCCAACGCCAAGATCCTTCCAGAGATCGGCATTGTCGGGGCGAAGCTGCACGGCCTTGTCGAACGCCTTCAGCGCATCGTCGTGGCGGCCCTGGCGTTGCAGCGTGTGGCCGAGGCTGGAAAGAAATTCCGGCCGCGGATCCTGACGGATGACGCGGGTGAACCACTCCAGCGCGTGGTCGTATTGCCCGGCGTCGAACGACAATTGGCCCAGCAGGTGCATGCTGTCGGCGTGAACGGGATCGATCGAGAGCGCCTGCTGGCAGCAAAGCTGGGCGTCGAGCGGACGCCCGGCCTGCCTGTGGCTGGTGGCGGACTGAAACAGCGCGGCCGGCGTGTAGGCCTCCGCAATGGCAGGCTTGGTTCGGGATTTTTGACCGGCTGCCCGGCGTTCGCGGCGGCTCATCGGCACGTTTCAGGTGGAAGCGGCCCAAGGAGGCCCAAGTGCGGTTCGATAGATGATTCCTCGATATCTGCACAGTCGCCTGGGTATCGGGATGACCTCGCCGCGCGCCTGGCCTGCGACAGGCAAAGGCTCGTGTTCCCGCGGCGCGATAGGCCTGAGGCTTGCAAACATACCCTCGGAAAGGAGCGCGGAAGCGACCGTCAAAAAAGAAGAGAGCGCCGGGAATGCGGATGCGGTGCACCTGCAGCCTTGTGTGCGGTGTAGAAAGCACACAAGTTAGTCACCACGAGTACACCGGAGCAATCCGGTATCCCCCGCGCGATGATTTTTTGAGGGTCGCTTCGTGATCTTCTCGGTGACCGGTTTTGTTGTCAGCGTCATCGGCGTGATGCGAAGCAGCATCGCCGATTTAGCGTCAGCGTCGGGACACCAGGACCGCACGACTTCGTCGGACGGACAAATGTCATTCGTCGCGTGACATTGCCGCGCTCATCGTCTCGCGCACCCAACGTCCGTGACGATCGCGATACGCCCTTGCGGGCGCGGGATGGCGGCAATAGCGACTGATTGCGCTCGCTGAAAAACGGAATATTTTCAGCGGCAGCCTGGACCACCCAAATCAGCTTGAACTGGTTCGGGAAATCGCGGTTGTGCGCAAAGGATTTCTCGCGCTCACGGCGTCCTGCTCCGGGCCGCGCAGATCGGTGCACACCCAACTCAACGCAAAACGGCCGCCGAGGCGGCCGTTTTGCGTTGCTTCAACCTCGAAACGGCTTACCGGATCAGCATCGCATCCGAACTCGTTACCGTCACCGGCTTGCCGGCCTTAGTGACATGGGCGGTCTCAATATACGCGCTACTTGTGCGGGCCGAAATGCCCAGCCCGGCCACCACAATGCCGGCAACGAGAGCGACCGCCACGATCTTGAGGTGCGTCGCACGGTCTGCCGAGTGAATTGAGTGGTTCATCTGAGCCTCCAGGCGTCTTTATCGCCATTAGTTGCCCCACCCTTAATCCCGGCGTGTTTCAGGATGGTTTCGCCAGCTCCCCAAAATGGTTTCGCGGGTCCTGTGAACCGGTCGTCCCCCTGACTTGCGGGATGGATCGGTGACCAGAATGACCGGTAACCGATTGGAACGGCAGCAATAACGACAAGAGGACGGCCGGTGCCTTCGCGGCCGTCCCCGTCACCACAATCCTGGGAAACCGAGCGGGGAAAAGGCGTTGAGCGGGCGATGGCGAAGATTGACCCGAAACGCAAGCTGCGCTCGCCATCTTGCTGAAGCTGGGCTGCTAACGCGTGGCCGAGCTTTCCGCCGGTACAGGCTGGTTAGCGGCTTCGCTGCGCTGCAGTGACGCGGGCAGGGGGTTCGGATCAGCCACACGCTGTCCGAACCCGTCGTCTTCCGCAAGCTGGGTCGTTCGGCGGTCAGCCCCCGGGATCGTCGCGGGGGGCAGCCCCCTATCTCGGCCGGGCCGTCACGCATGCGCCATCATGGCCTGCGCGCAGGAACGCAACGCTGCTGCAAGGGTTGTCCGAACAAAATGGGACGAACTTTCTGAGATATATCCATGCCCACGACCGCCGTGCGGGTGCAGGCGGCGGAAAAAGACCCTGGCCCGAGAAAAAGACCTGCCCCGAAAAGACCCAAGCCAAGAAAAAAGACCTGAGCGCCGAAAAGGGCGAAAAGGGCGGCTGAGAAACGGCCCGGGTTGAACCGAAGCCGCGGGGTCGCCGACCGGCGCGTCATGCCAGCGGTTTTTTGTCGCGTCCGGGCGCAGTCGCCGCTGTCAGAAGAGCTTGCCTTGCGCCCCTTGTTGCGCTGAGCTAAGCCTTTGAGAATAAGTCCAATCACGAATCTGCGCGGCAGAAACCGCGGGAAAAGGCCTTCCCCGATGACCGGCATCTTGCAGAATTATCTTCCTCTGGTGGTGTTTATCGGGGTTGCAAGCCTGATCGGTCTGGTGCTGCTGATCGCCCCGTTCGTGGTCGCTTTTCAGCAGCCCGATCCGGAAAAACTGTCGGCCTATGAATGCGGGTTTAATGCATTTGACGACGCCCGCATGAAGTTTGACGTTCGTTTTTACCTGGTTGCGATCCTTTTTATTATCTTTGATCTCGAGGTGGCCTTCCTGTTTCCTTGGGCGGTGGCGTTCGGAAAGCTCGGCGCTACCGGCTTCTGGTCGATGATGGTTTTCCTCGGCGTGCTCACCGTTGGCTTTGCCTATGAATGGAAGAAAGGCGCGCTCGAATGGGATTGAGCTCCGCTGCCACCGCCTCCGGGCTCGCGGTCGCGCGGGCCGCAACTGGTATTCTCGATCCCTCGACCGGGCGACCGGTTGGCGCCAACGATCGCTATTTTCTCGAGGTTAATCACGAACTGTCGGACAAGGGCTTCTTCGTCGCCGCTGCCGACGATCTGATCACTTGGGCCCGCACGGGGTCGCTGATGTGGATGACGTTCGGTCTCGCCTGTTGCGCGGTCGAGATGATGCAGGTGTCGATGCCGCGTTACGACATTGAGCGCTTCGGCTTTGCGCCGCGCGCCTCGCCGCGGCAATCCGACGTAATGATCGTTGCGGGCACGCTGACCAACAAAATGGCGCCGGCGCTCCGCAAGGTCTACGACCAGATGCCGGAGCCGCGTTACGTGATCTCAATGGGGTCGTGCGCCAACGGCGGCGGCTACTATCACTATTCCTACTCGGTGGTACGAGGCTGCGACCGCATCGTGCCCATCGACATCTACGTCCCCGGATGCCCGCCGACAGCGGAGGCGCTGCTTTACGGCGTGCTGCTGCTGCAGAAGAAGATCCGACGCACCGGAACCATCGAACGCTAAAGGTAGAGTAATGGACGATGGCAGGCTCGATGCCCTCGGGCAGAGGATTGTTAGCGCGCTACCGGGCGCCGCGACCGGTCATGCGATCGCGTTCAACCAGCTCACGATCGACGTTGCGGCCGAAAAGATCGTCGATGTCGTGCGTTTCCTGCGCGACGACCCCGGTTGCCGCTTTGTCAACATCACCGACGTGACGGCGGTCGACTACCCCGGGCGTGAAAAGCGCTTTGACGTCGTTTATCATCTGCTGTCCCCGACCTTGAATACGCGGCTGCGGCTTCGCGCCGAAGCCGGTGAAACCACGCAGGTGCCCTCGATCATCGAGGTATTTCCCGGCTCGGACTGGTTCGAGCGCGAGTGCTACGATCTGTACGGCGTAATCTTCACCGGTCATCCCGACATGCGTCGGCTGTTGACCGATTATGGCTTCGACGGTCACCCGCTGCGCAAGGATTTTCCGCTCACCGGCTTTGTCGAGGTCCGCTACGATGACCAGGAAAAGCGGGTGGTGTATGAGCCGGTTCGGCTCAACCAGGAATTCCGCAAGTTCGATTTCCTCTCGCCGTGGGAAGGCGCGGATTATCCGGTCCTGCCGGGCGATGAGAAGGCGGGACCGAAGGTCTGATCATGAACGAGCAGAATCTCCGCAATTTCACCATCAACTTCGGGCCGCAGCATCCGGCGGCGCACGGCGTGCTGCGTCTGGTGCTGGAGCTCGACGGTGAAGTCGTCGCGCGGGTCGATCCGCATGTCGGCCTGCTGCATCGCGGCACTGAAAAGCTGATCGAGCACAAGACCTACCTGCAGGCGATCCCGTATTTCGACCGGCTCGATTACGTCGCGCCGATGAACCAGGAGCACGCGTTCTGTCTCGCGGCGGAAAAGTTGCTCGGCATCGAGGTGCCGCGGCGCGGACAGTTGATCCGGGTGCTTTACTGCGAGATCGGCCGCATCCTGTCGCATCTGCTCAACGTCACCACGCAGGCAATGGACGTCGGGGCGCTGACCCCGCCGCTATGGGGGTTTGAAGAGCGTGAAAAGCTGATGGTGTTTTACGAACGCGCCTCCGGCTCGCGCATGCATGCGGCGTTCTTCCGCATCGGCGGTGTGCACCAGGACCTGCCGAAGAAACTGATCGACGACATCGACGCTTGGTGCGATCCCTTCCTTCAGGTTGTCGCCGATCTCGAGACGCTTCTGACCGAGAACCGTATCTTCAAGCAGCGCAACGTCGATATCGGTGTCGTGACGCTGAAAGAGGCTTGGGAATGGGGCTTTTCCGGTGTGATGGTGCGCGGCTCGGGCGCGGGCTGGGATTTGCGCAAGGCGCAGCCCTATGAGTGCTATGCCGAAATGGATTTCGACATTCCGATCGGCAAGAACGGCGATTGCTATGACCGTTACTGCATCCGCATGGAAGAGATGCGCCAGTCGGTGCGCATCATGAAGCAATGCATCGCCAAATTACGCGCGGCCGACGGGCAGGGGCCGGTGGCGGTGCAGGACAACAAGATCTTCCCGCCGCGCCGTGGCGAGATGAAGCGCTCGATGGAAGCGCTGATCCACCATTTCAAGCTCTACACCGAGGGCTTCCACGTGTCCGCCGGCGAGGTTTATGCCGCGGTCGAGGCACCCAAGGGCGAGTTCGGCGTCTATCTCGTCGCCGACGGCACCAACAAGCCGTACAAGTGCAAGATCCGCGCACCGGGCTTCGCACATCTGCAGGCGATGGATTTCATCTGCCGCGGCCACCTCTTGGCCGACGTCTCTGCCATCCTCGGCTCGCTCGATATCGTGTTCGGAGAGGTCGACCGGTGATGGCGCAGGCGCCAATCCAGTTCGACCGGGCGTCAGGGGCTCTCGAGGGAGCCAACCTGTGGGAACGCACGGCCGCATTGGCACTGGCCACGGGCTCGAAGATCTCCTCGCATTTCTCGCATCGCGGCTACATCGGCTGCGCCAACCTGCTGCGCAGGACGCTGCCCGAGCGCAACATCGCGATCAAGCTTAATCCGGACGCGACGTTCGAGTTTCCCTATGGCGACGGCTACTGGAGCAAGCTGCTCAACCGCTCGTATCATTACGAAGACGAGCTGGAGCTGCTGTTTCGTGATTCCGCCGGCGTCGACTACACGCTGCTCGATTGCGGCGCCAATTACGGCTACTGGTCGGTCCTGGTATCGAGCGCGCCGCTGGGCTCGCACCGGGCGATCGCGATCGAACCTTCTTCGCAAAATTTCGCCAAGCTGAAGAACAATGCCGAGATCAACGGCAACCGTTTCGAGCTGATGAAATGCGCGATCGGCTCGAGCCGGGGAAAGGCGCGGCTTTCCGGCACCAAGCACGAGGCCTTCAGCATTGCCGGGAACGCGGGAGGCGGCGGCGAGGACGTGCCTGTGATCGCGCTCGACAATCTGATCGACGACGGCAAGGTCGCAGCATCAGGCAAATACCTGATCAAACTCGACGTCGAGGGTGTCGAGATCGAGGCGATCAGGGGCAGCGCACGGCTGCTCGCGACCGACAGCGTGATCCTGTGCGAGGAGCACGGCAACGATCCTCTCCACACCGTGTCGCGCTACATCCTGGAAAAAACCCCGCTGAAGCTGATCGTCTACGATCCGCGCAGCCATCGCCTGGAAATCCTGACCGAGCTTTCGATCCTCGATCGCATCAAGGTTTCGTCCCACGTCGGCTATAACGTATTCGGCACCGCAAGCGCGTTCTGGCTGGACAGGGTGAATGCCCTGAACGCCAACGCCTCGCGGCGCTCACAATGAGAGACTGAAAGCGATGTCCGTTCGCCGCCTTGCGCCCAAGGAACAGCAGCCCGCGAACTTCGCGTTCACGCCGGAGAATCTCGCCTGGGCGAAAGCCGAGATGAAGAAATATCCCGAAGGCCGCCAGGCCTCTGCGGCGATCGCGATCCTGTGGCGTGCGCAGGAGCAGCATGAGAATTGGATTTCTGAAGCGGCCATCCGCGTCGTCGCCGACCTGCTCGATATGCCCTATATCCGGATGCTGGAGATCGCGACCTTCTACACGATGTTCCAGCTGGAGCCGGTTGGCAAGAAGGCCCATGTCCAGGTCTGCGGCACCACGCCGTGCCGGCTACGTGGCGCGGCCGACCTGATCGAAGTTTGCCGGAGCCGGATCCACCGCGATCCCTTCCATCTGTCCGCCGACGGCAATTTCAGCTGGGAAGAGGTCGAGTGTCTCGGCGCCTGTGTGAACGCGCCCATGGTACTGATCTGGAAGGACACCTACGAAGACCTGACCAAGGACAGTTTCGGCAAGGTGCTGGACGGCTTCGCCTCCGGCAATCCCGTAAAGCCGGGGCCGCAGAACGGCCGTCAGTTCTCCGCGCCGATCGGCGGACCGACCACGCTGAAGGGGACCACCTGATGCGTTTTGCCGCGCTGTCTGATCGCTGACTTAGGAATTGTTTCTGGGAAATCCACGTCATGCTCGCCGACAAGGACCGCATCTTCACCAATCTCTACGGGCTCCGGGACTGGGGTCTCGAAGGCGCGCGCAAGCGCGGCGCCTGGGATGGCACCAAGGCGATCATCGACAAGGGGCGCGACTGGATCATCAACGAGATGAAGGCGTCAGGCCTGCGCGGGCGCGGCGGCGCGGGTTTCCCGACCGGGCTGAAATGGTCGTTCATGCCGAAGGAATCCAAGGACGGCCGGCCGAGCTATCTCGTGGTCAACGCCGACGAATCCGAGCCCGGCACCTGCAAGGACCGCGAGATCATGCGGCACGACCCGCATCTCCTGGTCGAGGGTTGCCTGGTCGCGAGCTTCGCAATGGGCGCGCATGCCTGCTACATCTATGTGCGCGGCGAATTCATCCGGGAGCGCGAGCACCTGCAGGCCGCGATCGACCAGGCCTACAAGGCGAAACTGGTCGGCAAGGACAATGTCAACGGCTGGCCCTTCGACGTCTATGTCACGCATGGCGCCGGCGCCTATATCTGCGGCGAAGAGACCGCGCTTCTGGAAAGCCTTGAAGGCAAGAAGGGCCAGCCGCGCCTGAAGCCGCCATTTCCCGCCAATGTCGGCCTCTATGGCTGCCCGACCACCGTCAACAATGTCGAGTCGATCGCGGTGGCGCCGACCATCCTGCGGCGCGGGGCCGCGTGGTTCGCCGGCATCGGCCGACCCAACAATGTCGGCACCAAGCTGTTTTGCATTTCCGGCCATGTCGAGCGCCCCTGCAACGTCGAAGAGGCGATGGGCATTCCGTTCCGGGAACTGATCGAGCGTCATTGCGGCGGCATTCGCGGCGGCTGGGACAATCTCAAGGCCGTGATCCCCGGCGGCTCGTCGGTGCGCATGGTGCCGGCCGAGCAGATCATCGATACGCCAATGGATTTCGATAGCCTCGGCAAGCTGCGCTCCGGTCTCGGCACCGCTGCCGTGATCGTGATGGACAAGTCGACCGACCTGATCCGGGCAATCGCGCGCATTTCCTATTTCTACAAGCACGAAAGCTGCGGCCAGTGCACGCCGTGTCGCGAGGGCACGGGCTGGATGTGGCGGGTGCTGACCCGGATGGCGGAAGGCCGCGCCCACAAGCGCGAGATCGACATGCTGCTTGAGGTCACTAAGCAGGTCGAGGGCCATACCATCTGTGCACTCGGCGACGCCGCGGCATGGCCGATCCAGGGCCTGATCGCGCATTTCCGTCACGAGATCGAAGAACGGATCGAAGAATATTCGCGCAAGACAGATGTCGATGATGCCGGCATTCTCGACCCCGCGCATATGGTTGCGGCGGAGTAGGGCGATGGCTCTTCACATATCTCCGACATGGATTCGTTGGACGCTCGCGAGCGGATTGGTTGTTGCGTGGCTGTATGCTTTCGCGGCATGGCGCTCCTATCCACAAGGAGCGGCAACGACGCTCCATTGCTTGTTTGGATTTGCAGCGATCGGTTTTGCCCCATGGGTTGCGCCGTCGTTGCGGTGGAGCAGGTTGTTGCGGTTTGTTGGCGCAGCGGTTTCGTTCATAGCTTTGGCGCTAGCTGTCTTGTTGACCGACGTCCTTAGGAACGGCTTGTAATGACCAAACTCATCGTCGATGGCAAGGAGATCGATGTTCCCGCGGAGTACACGCTGCTGCAGGCGTGTGAGGCTGCGGGTGCCGAAATTCCGCGGTTTTGCTACCATGAGCGGCTGTCGATCGCGGGCAATTGCCGGATGTGCCTGGTCGAAGTGAAGGGTGGTCCGAAGCCGGTCGCCAGCTGCGCCTGGGGTGTGCGCGACTGCCGTCCCGGTCCGAACGGCGAGCCGCCGGAGATCTCGACCCGCTCGCTGATGGTGAAGAAGGCGCGCGAAGGGGTGATGGAATTTCTTCTGATCAACCATCCGCTCGATTGTCCGATTTGCGACCAGGGCGGCGAGTGCGACCTGCAGGATCAGGCGATGGGCTATGGCGTCGACACCAGCCGCTTTGCCGAGAACAAGCGCGCGGTCGAGGACAAATATCTGGGCGCACTGGTCAAGACTTCGATGAATCGCTGCATCCAGTGCACACGCTGCGTTCGCTTCTCCGCCGAAGTCTGCGGCGCGCCGGAAATGGGCGCGACCGGCCGCGGCGAGGACATGGAGATCACGACCTATCTGGAGTCGGCGCTGACCTCGGAATTACAGGGTAATCTGGTCGATATCTGCCCCGTGGGCGCGCTGACTTCGAAACCTTACGCCTTCGCGGCGCGACCGTGGGAACTCGGCAAGACCCAGTCGATCGATGTGATGGACGGCGTCGGTTCCGCGATCCGGGTCGACACCCGCGGCCGCGAGGTGATGCGCATCCTGCCGCGCGTCAACGAGGCGGTGAACGAGGAATGGATCTCCGACAAGACCCGCCATGTCGTCGATGGTCTGCGCACGCAGCGGCTCGACCGGCCCTATATAAGGGAAAACGGCCAGCTTCGCGCCGCCTCCTGGCCGGAAGCCTTTGCCGCAATCGCGGCCAAGGCCGCCCGCATCGACGGCAAACGGATTGGTGCCATCGCCGGCGACCTCGCCGCGGTGGAAGAAATGTTCGCGCTAAAGGAGCTGCTGGCAAAATGCGGTTCGAGTAATCTTGCGGTGCAGGGCGGGGACGCCTTCGATCCCGGGGCCGGCCGCGCGTCCTATATCTTCAATCCCACGATTGCCGGAATCGAGCAGGCCGACGCGCTTTTGATCATCGGATCGAACCCGCGGAAGGAAGCTGCGATCATCAATGCGCGCATCCGCAAGCGCTGGCGCTCGGGCCAGCTCAGGATCGGCGTGATCGGCGCCAAGGCAAATCTTACCTATAGCCATGATTACATCGGTGCGGGCGCGGACTCGCTCAGCGCGCTTGCCGCCGGCAAGCATTCCTTTGCGAGCGTCCTGAAGGGTGCGAAAAATCCGATCGTGCTGATCGGGGCTGGGCCGCTGGCGCGTCAGGACGGGGCGGCAGTGCTGGCGCTGGCCGCAAAAATCGCGACGGATTTCGGCGCGGTGAAGGGCGATTGGAACGGGTTCGGCGTTCTGCACGACACAGCCTCGCGTGTCGGCGCGCTCGACATCGGCTTTGCGGCGGGTGGTTTGAGCACCGCGCAGATGACGACGTTCGGCACGCTCGATGTGTTGTTCCTGCTCGGTGCCGATGAGATCAAGCCGGCGGATGGCACTTTCGTGGTTTACATCGGCACCCACGGCGACCGCGGCGCGCATCGCGCCGACGTCATCCTTCCGGGTGCAGCCTACACCGAGAAGCAGGGTCTCTACGTCAACACGGAAGGCCGGGTGCAGATGGCCAATCGCGCGGCGTTTCCGCCCGGAGAGGCGCGTGAGGACTGGGCGATCATCCGTGCGCTGTCGGACGTGCTGGGCAAGAAGCTGCCGTTCGATTCAGTTGGCGCATTGCGGCAGGCGATCTTCAAGGCGGTGCCGCATTTGATGCGCATCGATCAGATCGAGACCGGCAACGCAGCCGATCTGAAGGCGCTGGGCAGCAAGGGCGGCAACATCGACAAGGCGCCGTTCAAGACCTCTGTCGAGGATTTCTACCTGACCAACCCGATCGCGCGCGCCTCGGCTGTCATGGCGGAGTGCTCCCGCCTGGCGTCGGGGCAAATGCTGACGGCTGCGGAATGAGCGTGATCTGATGGCTGATTTCTTCACAAGCGCATTCTGGACGGACTTCCTGTGGCCACTGATCGTGATGGTCGCGGAAAGCCTTTTGCTGCTCGTGGTGCTCCTGATCGCGATCGCCTACATCCTGCTCGCCGACCGCAAGATCTGGGCCGCGGTGCAGATCCGGCGCGGTCCCAACGTCGTTGGACCGTTCGGCCTGTTCCAGTCGTTCGCCGACCTTCTGAAATTCGTGCTGAAGGAGCCGACGATTCCCGCCGGCGCCAACAAGGGCGTGTTTCTGCTGGCGCCTTTGGTATCCTGCATTCTGGCGCTGGCCTCCTGGGCCGTAATTCCGATGAATCTCGGCTGGGTGATCTCCGACATCAATGTCGGGATTCTCTACATTTTCGCGATCTCGTCGCTGTCGATCTATGGCATCATCATGGCCGGCTGGTCGTCAAACTCGAAATACCCGTTCCTTGCTGCGCTGCGCTCGGCAGCGCAGATGGTGAGCTACGAGGTCTCGATCGGCTTCGTCATCATCACCGTGTTGCTGTGCGCAGGCTCGCTGAACCTGTCGGCGGTGGTCGAGGCACAGAACTCGAAATGGGGATTACTCGGCTGGTACTGGCTGCCGCTGTTCCCGATGTTTGTGGTGTTCTACGTCTCGGCGTTGGCCGAGACCAATCGACCGCCGTTCGACCTGGTAGAAGCCGAATCCGAACTGGTGGCGGGCTTTATGGTCGAATACGGCTCGACGCCGTATCTTTTGTTCATGCTCGGCGAGTATGTTGCGATCACCACCATGTGCGCGCTGGCGACGATCCTGTTCCTCGGCGGGTGGCTGTCACCAATTCCCTTCTGGCCATTCAATGCAGCGCCGCTGGGTATCTTCTGGTTCGCGCTCAAGGTCTTCTTCATGTTTTTCCTGTTTGCGATGGCGAAGGCAATCGTGCCGCGCTACCGTTACGATCAACTGATGCGGCTCGGCTGGAAGGTGTTTCTGCCGCTGTCGCTGGCGATGGTGGTGATCGTCGCCGCCGTGCTGCAATTCGCCGGGCTCGCGCCGAGATGAGGTCGCTATGAGTATCAACGTCAATGCCACCGCGAGATCGCTGTTGCTGTCGGAATTCGTGTCGGCGTTCTTTCTCGCCATGCGCTATTTCTTCAAGCCGAAGCCGACCTTGAACTATCCGTTCGAGAAGGGACCGATCTCGCCGCGTTTCCGGGGCGAGCATGCGCTGCGCCGCTACCCGAACGGCGAAGAACGGTGCATCGCCTGCAAGCTGTGCGAAGCGATATGTCCGGCGCAGGCCATCACCATCGAGGCCGGCCCGCGTCGCAATGACGGCACGCGGCGTACCGTGCGCTACGACATCGACATGGTGAAATGCATTTATTGCGGGCTGTGCCAGGAGGCGTGTCCGGTCGATGCTATCGTCGAGGGACCGAATTTCGAATTCGCGACCGAGACCCGCGAGGAACTCTATTATGACAAGGCGAAACTTCTCGCCAATGGCGACCGCTGGGAGCGAGAGATTGCGAAATCGATCGAACTCGACGCGCCGTACCGGTAAGGTGAGGGCATGATCCTTTCCGCGCTGTTCTTCTATCTGTTTGCCGGCGTATGCGTCGCATCCGCGGTGATGGTGATTGTGTCGCGCAACCCCGTGCACTCCGTGCTGTATCTGATCCTCGCCTTCGTCAACGCGGCCGGCCTGTTCGTACTGATGGGCGCGGAGTTTCTGGCGATGATCCTGGTGGTGGTCTATGTCGGCGCGGTCGCGGTGCTGTTCCTGTTCGTGATCATGATGCTCGACGTCGATTTTGCGGCGCTGCGCGAAGGCTTCATCCAGTATCTGCCGGTCGGTATCGTGATCGGCGGCATTTTCCTGTTCGAACTGCTGATGACCGTTGGCGCGTCCGTCATCAACCCGACGCTGACCAGCTCGATCACTGCGCCAATTCCCGCCAATGTCAGCAACACCGAGGCGCTCGGCCTCGTGCTCTACACAAAATACATTCACTACTTCCAGATCGCGGGGATGGTGCTTTTGGTCGCCATGATCGGTGCCATCGTGCTGACGCTGCGCCACAAGGTCAGTGTCAAGCGGCAGGACATCAATGTGCAGAACGCACGCACGCCGGAACTGGCGATGCGGGTGCGCAAGGTGGCGGCGGGGCAGGGGCTGCGGGACGCGGACGCCGCGGAGTGGGTGCAATGACGATCAGCCTCGGACATTACCTCGCGGTCGGCGCGATCCTGTTCACGGTCGGGATCCTCGGCATCTTCCTCAACCGCAAGAATATCATCGTCATCCTGATGTCAATCGAGCTGATCCTGCTTTCGGTCAATATCAATCTGGTGGCGTTCTCGACCTTTCTCGGCGACATCGTCGGCCAGGTATTCGCGTTGTTGGTGCTGACGGTGGCCGCCGCGGAAGCGGCGATCGGCCTTGCGGTGCTGGTGGTCTACTTCCGCAACCGCGGCTCGATCGCGGTTGAGGACGTCAATCTTATGAAGGGCTGAGCATGACCCGGAAAAGGGGCAACCGGTTTTCCCGAACAAACGTCTTCGTTTGTTCTGAGATCACGCACCAAGAGATGCGCTGATGATCCAGGCCATCGTCTTTCTGCCGCTGATCGGCGCCATCGTTGCGGGGCTGATCTCGATCGTCGGGGCGCATGTGCGCAATCCGGGCGGCGATACCGTCGAGCACCATGACGACGGGCATGGTCACGGTGTGACCTCGTACAACACAACCCCGATCGATGAAGCGTCCATCATCCATGCCAGCCACGGCGAGCTGAAAGCGCATGACGACCATGGTCATGACGACCACCATGCGGTCGAACCGCCGGCGGCAGGATCGCGCGCGGCCGAGCTGATCACCACCGGCCTGCTGCTGGTATCCGCGGCGCTGTCCTGGTTCGCCTTTGTCGACGTTGGCTTTATGCATCACGATGCCCGGATCGCGCTATTCCCGTGGATCGAATCCGGAGACTTGCAGGTGGCCTGGTCGCTGCGGGTCGACACGTTGACCGCCGTGATGCTGGTGGTGGTTACGACCGTGTCGTCGCTCGTGCATCTCTATTCGATCGGCTATATGGACGAGGATCCGAACCGGCCACGGTTCTTTGCCTATTTGTCGCTGTTCACCTTCGCGATGCTGATGCTGGTGACATCGGACAATCTGGTGCAGTTGTTCTTCGGTTGGGAAGGCGTGGGTCTCGCGAGCTATCTGCTGATCGGATTCTGGTACTACAAGCCGTCGGCGAATGCGGCGGCGATCAAGGCCTTCGTGGTCAACCGGGTCGGCGATTTCGGCTTCGCGCTCGGCATTTTCGCGGTCTTCGCGCTGGTCGGCTCGATCGATTTCGAGACCATCTTTGCCGCGGCGCCCGGGCTCGCCGGCAAGACCATCGACTTCTTTGGCTGGCATCCTGCCGCGCTGACTCTGACCTGCCTGCTGCTGTTCATGGGAGCGATGGGCAAATCCGCCCAGTTTCTGCTGCACACCTGGTTGCCGGATGCGATGGAAGGTCCGACGCCGGTTTCCGCGCTGATCCATGCCGCCACCATGGTTACCGCCGGCGTGTTCATGGTCGCGCGGCTGTCACCGTTGTTCGAGCTTGCGCCTGACGCGCAAACTGTCGTGATGTTCTTCGGCGCGACCACGGCGTTTTTCGGCGCCTCCGTCGGCCTCGTGCAGAACGACATCAAGCGTATCGTTGCGTATTCGACTTGTTCGCAGCTGGGCTACATGTTCGTGGCAATGGGGGCTGGGGCCTATTCGGTCGGCATGTTTCATCTGTTCACCCACGCCTTCTTCAAGGCGCTGATGTTCCTGGGCTCGGGCTCGGTGATCTATGCAATGCACCACGAGCAGGACATCCGTCATATGGGCGGGCTGTGGCGCAAGATTCCCTTCACATTCTTCGTGATGTGCATCGGCACCATGGCGTTGACCGGAGTGCCGTTCTTTGCCGGTTATTTCTCCAAGGATGCGATTATCGAGTCTGCTTACGTCTCGCACAATCCGCTGGCAGTCTACGGTTACCTGGCGACGGTGGCCGCGGCAGGACTGACCGCATTCTACTCCTGGCGCCTGATCTTCAAGACCTTCTTCGGCGAGCCGCACGACGAGGAGCATTACGAGGCGGCTCATGAGAGCCCGCTCACGATGCTGATCCCGATCGGCATTCTCGCTGCCGGATCAATCTTCTCGGGCTTTCCGTTCAAGGAGTTGTTCGTCGGCAATGGCGTAGAGGAATTCTTCCGCGATTCGCTGAAGATGCACCCGCATATCATCGAGGACATGGAAGAAGGCATTCCGGAATGGATCAAGCTGTTGCCGACCGCCATGATGGTGATCGGCACCTATGTATCCTACGTCTTCTATATCCGCAGGCCATATATGCCGGCCGGGCTCGCTCGCGAGCATCAGATGCTTTACCAGTTCCTGCTCAACAAATGGTATTTCGACGAGCTGTACGACTTCATCTTCGTCCGTCCGGCGAAATGGCTCGGGCGCTTCCTGTGGAAGTTCGGCGACGGCTATATCATCGACGGTTTCGGTCCTGACGGCGTCTCCGCGCGAGTACTTTACGTCACTCGCGAGGTGGTACGCCTGCAAACCGGTTACCTTTATCATTATGCCTTTGCGATGCTGATCGGGGTCGCGGGATTGATCACCTATTTCATGTCAGGCGCGGGGGGCCAGTGATGACAACCTGGCCCATCCTTTCCGTCGTCACCTTCCTGCCGGCCTTTGGCGCGCTGTTGATTTATATCATTCGCGGCAACGACGAGGCGGCGCAGCGCAACTCGCGCTGGATTGCGCTGTGGACCACGCTGATCACGCTTGCCGTGTCGCTGATCCTGGTCTGGCGGTTCGACCCCTCGCAGGCGGATTTCCAGTTTGTCGAGAAGGCGCCGTGGCTGGCCAGCGCCAGCACCTACCGCATGGGCGTTGACGGTATTTCGCTGCCGTTCGTGATCCTGACCACCGCGGTGCTGCCGTTCTGCATCATCGCGAGCTGGAGGTCGGTGACGATCCGGGTGCGCGAATACATGATGGCGTTCCTGATCCTGGAAACGCTGATGGTTGGCACTTTCTCCTCGCTCGACCTGGTGCTGTTCTATCTGTTCTTCGAAGGCGGGCTGATCCCGATGTTCCTGATCATCGGGGTGTGGGGCGGGCCGCGCCGGGTCTATGCCAGCTTCAAATTCTTCCTCTATACGCTGCTGGGTTCGGTCCTGATGCTGCTGGCGATCATGGCGCTGTACTGGAATGCCGGCACCACCGATATCCCGACCTTGATGCACACCGCGGTCCCGCGCAGCCTGCAGACCTGGGCGTGGCTGGCATTCTTTGCGTCCTTCGCGGTCAAGATGCCGATGTGGCCGGTTCACACCTGGCTACCGGACGCGCACGTCGAGGCGCCGACCGCGGGTTCGGTGATCCTTGCCGCGATCCTCTTGAAGATGGGCGGCTATGGCTTTCTGCGGTTCTCGCTGCCGATGTTCCCGCTGGCCTCGCATGATTTCGCGCCGTTGATCTACACGCTATCGGTCATTGCGATCATGTACACCTCGCTGGTGGCGCTGATGCAGGAGGACATGAAGAAACTGATCGCCTATTCGTCGGTGGCCCACATGGGCTTTGTCACGATGGGCATCTTTGCCGGCACCATGCAGGGCGTCGCCGGGGGCGTGTTCCAGATGATCTCGCACGGCATCGTCTCAGGCGCGTTGTTCCTCTGCGTCGGCATTGTCTATGACCGGATGCACACCCGCGAGATCGCGGCCTATGGCGGCCTGGTTAACCGGATGCCGCTCTACGCGCTGGTGTTCATGGTATTCACCATGGCCAATGTCGGTCTGCCCGGCACTTCGGGCTTCGTCGGTGAGTTCATGACGCTACTCGGTACGTTCAAGGTTTCGCTGCCGACCGCTTTCTTCGCCACCACCGGCGTGATCTTGTCGGCCGCTTACGCGCTGTGGCTCTATCGCAAGGTGGTGTTCGGCGCGCTGGTGAAACCGTCGCTCGCCAGCATCAAGGACCTGACGTTCCGCGAATGCCTGACGCTGGTACCGCTGGTGGCGCTGACTATCCTGTTCGGCGTCTATCCGAAGCCCATACTCGACATGTCGGCGACGTCGGTGCAGCAACTCGTAGCCAATTACAGCCGCGCGCTGACCACCCAGGCAGCCCAGCTGTTGCAATGAAAATACAGGTTAGGACGACGCCATGAAGTTCCAAAGTGCAGGTTATCAGTTGCTGCCCGTGCTGCCGGAACTGGTGCTGGGCGCCGGCGCCATGATGCTGCTGATTGCCGGGGCCTATCGTGGACCGCAGATCACCAGGCTTGTCACGGCGCTAGCGGTCTGCCTGCTGATCGCCGTCGGCACACTGGAAGTGATGCTGCCGGCCGGAAAGCTCATGACGTTCGGCGGTAGTTTCATTGTCGATGACTTCGCCCGCTTCCTGAAAATCCTCGCGATCATAGGTTCGACCGCGACACTGATCCTGTCGGCGGAATTTCTGTCCGATCCGTCACGCCGCATCTTCGAATACGCCATCCTGGTGCTGCTCTCGACCTTGGGCATGATGGTGCTGATCTCGGCCGGCGACCTGATCATGCTCTATCTCGGGCTCGAGCTGATGTCGCTGGCGCTATACGTGGTCGCTGCGAGTAACCGGGACGACGTCAAATCCACCGAAGCCGGCCTGAAATATTTTGTCTTGGGCGCACTGTCGTCTGGAATGCTGCTCTACGGCGCCTCGCTGATATATGGCTTCACCGGCACCGTCAGCTTTGCCGGCATCGCGGCCGCCGTGAAGACCGGCAACCTCGGCATCGTGTTTGGCCTGGTGTTCCTGCTCGCCGGGCTTTGCTTCAAGGTCTCCGCGGTGCCGTTCCATATGTGGACGCCTGACGTTTATGAAGGAGCCCCGACGCCGGTGACGGCCTTCTTTGCCTCGGCGCCGAAGGTCGCGGCGCTTGCGGTGTTCACCCGTGTGGCGCTGACCGCATTTTCGGGCATCTTGCCGCAATGGCAGCACATCGTGATTTTCGTCTCTATCGCCTCAATGGCGCTGGGCTCATTCGCTGCCATCGGACAGAAAAATATCAAGCGGCTGATGGCCTATTCCTCGATCGGCCATATGGGCTTTGCCCTCGTCGGGCTCGCCGCGGGCACCGCCGACGGCGCGCAGGGCGTACTGGTCTATATCGCGATCTATGTGGCGATGACGCTCGGCAGCTTTGCGGTGATCCTGACCATGAAGCGCAACGGCAAGCACGTCGAAAACATCAGCGATTTTTCCGGTCTGTCGCGCACCAATCCGCTACTGGCCTTCTTTTTCGCAATGTTGCTGTTCTCGCTGACGGGCATTCCGCCGCTGGCAGGCTTCTTCGCGAAATATTTCGTGTTCGTGGCGGCCATCAAGGCCGGCCTGTTCACGCTGTCGGTAATCGGCGTGCTCTCCAGCGTGGTCGGCGCGTTTTACTATCTCAACATCATCAAGGTGATGTATTTCGACGAGCCGCTCGTTGAACTCGATCCGATTCGGGGTGAGTTGCAAGCGGTGCTGGCGGTTGCGGGCCTCTTCAACATGTTCTTCTGGATTTATCCCGGCCTTCTGGTCAGCACCGCGACGGTCGCGGCGAAGTCGCTTTTCTAGACATGATCCCGAAAAGCGGATCCCGGTTTTCGGAGAAGATCATGCCCAAGCAAAAACATTGGCGCTCCGCCGGTTCCGGTAAGACCGGGTCTGCCTGAGATGGCGTTTTCGCTCGGTCCACGGGCCATATCGGTGGGCTACCGGCTCGCGGCGTTCGACCAGATTGGTTCGACCAACACGGAAGCGATATCATGTGCTCGCGCCGGGGTGAGCGGACCGATGTGGTTCGTGACCTCCGAGCAGACGGCGGGACGCGGGCGGCGGCATCGACCCTGGATCGCACCGCGTGGTAATCTCGCCGCCAGCGTGCTGGAGGTGATCGACGTCTCGCCTTCGGTCGCCGCGACTTTGGGATTTGCCGCCGGGCTCGCGCTTGAGGCGGCGCTGCGGAAGGTCAGTATCGATACGTCACTGCGCTTGGCCGGATCGGATCAGATGAAGTTTTTCCTGAAATGGCCGAATGATGTACTGGCCGGGCAGCAGAAGCTCGCCGGAATTCTGCTGGAAGCCGAGGCGGTGGCCGGCAGCCGGCTCGCCGTGGTGATCGGAATCGGCACCAACGTCGTTGCGGCGCCCGAGGGTACCGCGATGCCCGCGACGTCGTTGGCAGCGCTCGGCGTCCGGATCAGTGCGGAAGAATTGTTCACCGAACTGTCGGACGCCTGGGCCGAATTGCGCGGCATCTGGGACAACGGCCGGGGCTTTGGCGAAATCCGGCAGCGCTGGCTTGCGCGCGCGGCGGGGCTTGGCGGGAAGGTTGCGATCCATACCGGTGGTGCCACCCTGGAGGGGACATTCGATACGCTCGATGAGGCCGGCTGCATGATCGTTCGAACTGCCGAGGGCAGGCGGGTCCCAATCGCGGCTGGAGACGTCTACTTTGGTGAGGCCGCATCCGCAGGGGCAATCTGATGGCGCGGCCGGATGAATTCACGTTCGCGCCGCTCGGCGGCGTCGGAGAGATCGGCATGAACCTGTCGGTCTATGGGCTCGGCAATCGCCATCAGGGGTCGTGGCTTGCGGTCGATCTCGGGGTCTCCTTTGGCGACGAGGAGCACCTCCCCGGCATCGATCTGATCATGCCCGACATCCGCTTCCTGGAGAAAGAGCGCAAGAACCTCGTCGGCTTGGTGCTGACCCACGCCCATGAGGACCATTTTGGCGCGCTCATCGACCTCTGGCCGAAACTGAAATGCCCGATCTACGCGACCAAGTTCAGCGCCGCCTTGCTCGAAGCCAAATGCGCCTCCGAGCGCGATCCACCGAAGATCCCGGTCACCGTGGTGCCGTCAGGCGGCCGCATCGATATTGGTCCGTTCAATGTCGAATTCATTCCGGTAGCGCATTCGATTCCCGAATCCCATGCGCTGGCGATCCATACCTCCGTTGGCACGGTGCTGCACACCGGCGACTGGAAGATCGACCCGACCCCGATCATTGGTCCGCCGACGGATGAGCGGCGCTTGCGTGAACTCGGCGATGCCGGCGTGCTGGCACTGATCGGCGATTCCACCAACGCGGTGCGGGACGGTCGTTCGCCCTCGGAAACGGAAGTCGCCAAAACGATCGCCGAACTGGTCAGAACTGCGAAAGGCCGCGTTGCGGTGACCACCTTTGCCTCCAACGTCGCACGGCTGCGCGCCGTTGCCGACGCTGCGCGTCTTGCCGGTCGCGAAGTCGTGGTGGTCGGCCGCGCCATGGAACGTGTGGTACAGGTGGCGCGGGAAACCGGCCATCTCGACGGCATGCAGGATTTCCGTGGTGCCGATCTTTACGGACATTTTCCGCCCGACAAGGTGCTGGCGCTGTGCACGGGAAGCCAGGGCGAGCCGCGCGCCGCGCTGGCCCGCATCGCCAATGACGACCATCCGCAGATCACGCTCAACAAAGGTGACTGCGTGATCTTCTCGTCGCGCACCATCCCCGGCAACGAGAAGGCGGTCGGCAGCATCATCAATGGGCTGGTGTCGCAGGGCATCGAGGTCATTACTGACCGCACCCATCTCGTGCATGTCTCCGGCCATCCGCGCTGCGACGAATTGCGCGACATGATCTCCTGGGTGCGCCCGCAGCTTGTGATCCCGGTCCATGGCGAAGCGCTGCATCTGTCCGAGCACGCCAGGCTGGCGCGGTCCGCCGGTGTGCCCAGGGTGCTGGTCTGCCGCAACGGTGATCTGGTCAAGATCGGACCGGGCGATCCCGCCGTGATCGATGAACTGCCCTCGGGGCGGCTGTTCAAGGACGGTTCGATCCTGGAAGATGCGAAGTCGCGCGCGGTGGTCGAACGGCGCAAGATGGGGTTTTCAGGCTGCATCTTTGTGGCGGTGGCAGTCACCGAAAAGGGCGAACTGGCCGATGATCCCGAGGTGGATCTCGTTGGCATACCGGAAAAGAACAGCGCAGGTGAGGATATCGACGACATCGTGTTCGACGTGGTGGTATCGACCGCGGAAGGGCTGCCGCGTGCCCAACGGCGGGATCCCGATGCGCTGGCCGAGTCGGTGCGCCGCGCAGTGCGGGCCGCGGTCAACGAGCAGTGGGGCAAGAAGCCGCTGTGCTACGTTCACGTTCTCACGGTTTAGGGTATGATCCGGAACCGGGAGCCGGTTCCCCCGAACGAACGTGGCTGTTGCCCGGGAGATCCTGATCTAACAGGAAGATGATCGATGGGCATGATGCAACATCGTTGAAGCATGCTACGGAATAGAGTAGGAACGGCGATGCTTGGCCGGCTTAATCATGTTGCAATCGCAGTTAAGGATGCCGAGAAGGCCGCTAAAATCTATGGCGCTGCCTTCGGCGCCGACATTTCCGACGCAGTGCCGCTGCCGGAGCATGGCGTCACTACCGTGTTCGTGACCTTGCCCAACACCAAGATCGAATTCATCCAGCCGCTCGGCGAGGCTTCACCGATCGCCAGGTTTCTCGAGCGCAATGTCGATGGCGGCATTCACCACGTCTGCTATGACGTGCCGGATATCATCACTGCGCGCGATACCCTGATCAAGCAGGGGGCGCGGGTCCTTGGCGACGGCGTGCCCAGGATCGGCGCTCACGGTAAGCCGGTGCTGTTCCTGCATCCGAAGGATTTTTCCGGCGCATTGGTCGAAATCGAACAGGTTTGAATTCCATGGTCTACACAATCTCTACCGCGTTCGCGATCTACTTTGTGATCTGGTGGATCGCACTGTTCCTGACCTTGCCGTTCGGCGTGCGCAGCCAGCACGAGGACGGCGAGAGCGTTCCCGGCACCGACCCCGGAGCGCCGATTGCGACCCGAATGGGCCGCAAGTTGATCTGGACCACGGTGATTTCAGCGGTGTTTTTTGCAATAACGTGGTTGGGCAATAGCGCCGGATATCTCACCACCGAGCGAATATCGCGGCTGATGGGATTCTGATCACCGCGTTTGCTCCGGGGCATGGAATGACCTTTCAAAGAGCTGTTATCGGGCTGCTGATCCTGATCATTGCGGCTCTCGCAGGGACGTTTTTCGTCGAGTGGAAACTGTCGGTGCAATTGCGCACAATGAAAGCGTTCGTCGAAGGCCAGGTATTCGCCGAGGCCGTGGCAGCGTGCGAAAAGGCACAGAGTTCGACGCCCTTCAAATGGAATGGCGGCACCCACACCTCGATCGTCGGATTGAATTCGGTCAAGCTTGAGAAGTACACGGTGATTGCCAGCTATACGCTGCTCGCGGACGGTGTCTATTGCGACTACGATCCGGTCAAGAAGAAAGCCGACATCGGCTCGAATTTTCTCGAGCGGGACTAGCGATCGCGGTTCTTTTCGGCTCAGATCTTTCGGTCCGGATATTCCTGACCTGCGCGTTCGCTTGAGCGACGATCGTTCGATTTCCGTCGACAATCGTTGCCGCGCTTGGTTTTCGACCGCGCCGGGGCAAGTTCGAAACGCCTCGATCCGGTGAATGAACTTCATATATCTGGCTTCACAATATATCTGGCTTCACAGGGCATGCATTCGATCTGTGAGATGGTTCATAGCGCCTTGTCTGGATCCCCTTTAAAGTAGACAATCTATAAGCATCAATTTGTGGAGCTACATCGATGGCGATCACGGTGTCGATAGCTGTCAACGGAAATACGATGCGCACGATCGCTAACGTCCCGTGGTCGTCGGGCATGAACGCACAAAATGCGCTCGAACAAGCCTATGCGACAGGCACCGGATACAGTTTCCTGTTGCAATACTTTGGCGATCCGCTCGGCTATGAAGTGATGTCTTTCGACGGAATTGCCGCGCAGCAGGGGGCGGATACCGGATTCTATTGGGAATTTAGCTACAACGGAAACCCGGCGCGGCAAGGCATCGATAACACGCCTCTCCATGACGGCGACACGTTGTTGTTCAACTATGTCGCGTATAACGAAGCGGCTCATTCGCGCAAACGCGTTGGGGCCATCCGTAGTGTGTTGCGGGCGCGTCAACGCGCATCATGACGCGGCCTTGGCGTTGCGCCAAAAAAAAGCAGGGCACAAAGCCCTGCTCAAAAATTGTGTCGACCCTATTTTCCCCGCAAAATTCGGATTTGATATTGATTGGCAGGGCGACGCTGCTTATGCGCGTCAGGGTTCCTCCCGAGACTTGGACCACCAGACTTCGGCCTTGCGGCCAGCCTGAGCTCGCATTGGTAGACTATCTTTTTCGCCGTGTCATTAATTTCAGCAACGATTTTTCAAATTCGAGCCGTTTGCGAAATGAGCGGCGTTAGCCAACTCGAATTCCATTTCGCCGGGCGAACGAGCGACTTTTGGGTCGCGAGACCGGACCTGCAAGGACAGAGGGAGACGCGCTACTAGCCCTCGCGGGGTTATTCCATGGTATCTACAAGATATTGCCGTAATATGGACTTTGGACCTTTGCCGATGACTAAGTAAGTATAAGTAGTGCCATCAAAAAGAGCAGCTGATATGCGGCGGCGGTTATGGAAATTTTTCCGATCGTCCTATTGGCTTTGGCGGTGCAGATCCTGGCGCCGATCGCTGCGTGCTGGGCTGCCAGTATTGCTGCTTTCGATCTGTTGGCAGTGCCGGCCTTTGCCACGACAGCGGTGAGGTCGGCAATCAAACCAGCAACCGGGCCGATCAAATGGGCACGATGCGCATGATGGTGCATGTGCTTTGCTGCGCAACGCAAGTTGGCTCCTCCCTGGATAGACCCGAGACGACGCGTCGTTGGCTCGCGCTCCGTACGTGCCGGATTGGCGCGCCACAGGCGCTACCGTCCAAACGAGAACTGGGCCTTCACATTTGCGGGACGTTACAGCGGCAAGCAGTATTCGACGGTTGATAACACTGATATCATCTCCCACGTCTTCGGCCGCCTTCGAGACAACTATTTCGTATTTCGTCGCCAATTTGAAAGTGCACTATAACGCGACACAGAACCTCGCGTTCGATTTCGGCATCGATAACGTTTTCAACGAACAGTACTTCCTGTTCCACCCGTTCCCCGGCCGGCTATGTGCTGGCGGGGAATATACGTTCTGACCGGTCTGGCTAACGCGAAGGAATATCCCATGAGGTCTATCGTCCAAACGCTTGCTTCCGTCCTCTTCGTCACGCTCCTGTGCGCCGCACCTGCGCGCGCTCAGGAGGTCAAGGCCGGCGATCTCGTGATCACCCAGGCCTGGACCCGCGCGACGCCGAACGGCGCGAAAATCGGCGGCGGCTATCTCACCATCGAGAACAAGGGCTCGACCCCTGATCGCCTGATCGGGGGTTCGACCGACGCCGCGGGCAGGATTGAGGTTCACGAGATGGCGATGAAGGGCGGCGTGATGACGATGCGTCCGCTCGATAATGGCCTGACGATCGATCCCGGCAAGACCGTGAAGTTGGCGCCGGGAGGCTATCATCTGATGATGTTCGACCTGAAGAACCCGCTGAAACAGGGAGATACGGTGCCGGTCACGCTCAAATTCGAGAAAGCCGGCGAAGTGAAGGTTTCGCTCGCGGTGCAGGGCGTTGGCGCACAGGCTCCCGGCGACGCCGCGACCGGCGGAGCCATGATGAAGAAGAAGTGAGGCAGGAAATGCACAGCGCCGGCTGGCCGGGTTCATTGCCGTCATTGTTGTCGCGACGTCATCGGCCAGCGCCCATTATCATCCTGCTAAATCGCGAGGCTGCGGTCGGTTCGTCCTACAAGGCGGTGTTCGTTGTCCCGCATGGTTGCGCTGGTTCGGCGACCACCGAGATCCGTGTGCAGATTCCCGAAGGCGTGATCGGGGTGAAGCCGATGCAGAGGCCGGGCTGGAAGGTCGAGACCGTCAAGGGCAAGTATCCCAGTGAATATGATTTTCACGGCGCGTGACGCCTTCCGTGATCAACTTTATCGATGCCACGGGCAGAACCCGCGACGATGTCGCCGTATCCGCTGTCGACCAGACCGTCACCTTGAAATTGCTGGATGACCTGCCGCGCGGCACCCAGGTCGTCAGCTACCGCATCGTCTCGGCCGACGGACACCTGGTCGCGGGATCGTTGATGTTTTCGATTGGCGCTGCGATGGCCGCGGCGACCGTGCCGGTCGGAGGCAACTCCGTAGCCGTCCTGATCTGGCTGACGGATTGGCGTCTATCTTGGCATGTTCGCTGGCATCGGCGGCGTATTCTTCGTGGCTTGGATCGGGCAGGGCGACAGCGGCGAGAAGCTCATCGTTGGCGCGCTTTAGATTGGTCTTGTCAGCGCGGTGGCCTCGCTCGGTTTGCAGGGCCTCGACGTGCTGGCTCTTCCGCTGTCGGCCATCGTGAGGCTGGCGCCCTGGAAAGCGGGGCTCGCCACCAGCCTTGGGCCGTCGCTGTTGATTGCGATCGCTGCGATGGTGCTGGCGTGGTTTGCGGCGCGAAGCGCGACCATGACGATCGCGTGGGTGCTGACTTCGCTCGCGATGGCAGGCGTTGGCTTGACACTGGCCGCGAGCGGTCACGCCGCCACCGCCCCTCCACAATGGCTGACCCGGTCATCGCTGTTTCTTCACGGAATTGGCGTGGCCTATTGGGCCGGTGCGCTTGCGCCATTGGCAGTAATGGCGCGGCGGCGCAAGGATACGCTACCGCAGGTGCTCCACCGCTTCTCGAGCGCGGCGATGCCGATCGTCGGGTGTACTGGCGCTGACAGGTCTTGCGCTCGCCGTGATCCAGCTTGAGAGTTTTGCGGCACTGATCGGCACCCGATACGGCATTATCCTGTTGATCAAACTCGCGCTCGTGGTTCTCTTGCTGGCACTCGCCGCGCTGAATCGATTTTATCTGACGCCGATCGTCACCGCCGATCATGAGAACACCGGTGCGCTGCGCGGCTCGATCGCGCTCGAATGCGTGCTGGTCGTGGCCATTCTCGGCGTGGGCGCCGGCTGGCGCTTCACTCCACCGCCGCGCGCTGGCTGCCGCGACCGAGGCGCCGCTCGCGGTCCACATTCATGCCGAGAATGCGATGTTCCAGGCACTGGTTTCGCCGGGCAGGGTCGGCAGCAACGGTTTTGTGATGCAGTTGATGAACGGCAGCGGCAGCCCGCTGGCAGCCAAGGAGGCCACGCTGGTCCTCAGCCTGCCCGAGCGTGGCATCGAACCGATGGAGCGGGCGGCCATCTTGGGCAGCGACGGATCGTGGCACGTTAGCAGCGTGCCGCTGCCCTATCCCGGCCATTGGCACATGCGGATCGAGGCCCTGGTGACGGACTTTCAGAAGGTCGTACTGGAAGATGAACTGGATATCTGCTGACGTCGGAAGGCTGCCCGGGCATTCTGTCCAAGCGAATTGTGACGCGTTTGTGCCGCAATCGACCGCTCCATAAGGACCGATAGCCGGAAAACGCCGTAATCAGCCGTCCCGAGCCAGTGCCAGAGTAGCTTTAGCAGCCCCAACCCTTGTGTTTTGTGACCCGATCCGGTTTCACTGCTGGCCTTCCTGTCCAACCGATTCCTTGAGTGTCCCCATGCGGCTATCGCGGTTTTTTCTGCCCATTCTTAAGGAGAATCCGAAGGAGGCCGAGATCGTGTCGCATCGCCTGATGCTGCGCGCAGGCATGATCCGACAGGAGGCGGCCGGCATCTATGCCTGGTTGCCGCTCGGTTTCCGGGTGCTGAAAAAGATCGAGCAGATCGTGCGCGAGGAACAGGACCGCGCCGGTGCGCTGGAACTGCTGATGCCGACGCTGCAACTGGCCGATCTCTGGCGCGAAAGCGGACGTTACGATGCCTATGGTCCGGAGATGCTGCGCATCACCGACCGGCACAAGCGCGAATTGCTTTACGGGCCTACTAACGAGGAAATGATCACCGAGATCTTCCGCGCTTACGTGAAATCCTACAAAAGTCTGCCGCTCAATCTCTACCATATCCAGTGGAAGTTCCGTGACGAACAGCGCCCGCGCTTCGGCGTGATGCGTGGCCGCGAATTCCTGATGAAAGACGCCTATTCCTTTGACATCTCCGAGGCGGCGGCACGCCGTGCCTACAACCGGATGTTCGTCGCCTATTTGCGTACCTTCGCCCGGATGGGGTTGAAGGCGATTCCGATGCGCGCCGAAACCGGTCCGATCGGCGGCGATCTCAGCCATGAATTTATCGTGCTCGCCGAGACCGGCGAATCCGCGGTTTATTGCGACAGCGATGTGCTCAACCTGCCGATCCCCGATGAAAACGTCGACTATGAGGGCGATCTTTCGCCCATCATCAAGCAATGGACCTCGCTCTATGCCGCGACCGAGGACGTCCATGATGCCGCTCGCTTCGATCGCGAAGTGAAGGCGGATAAAAGGGTGAATACCAGGGGCATCGAGGTCGGGCAGATATTCTATTTTGGCACCAAATATTCCGACTCGATGAAGGCCATGGTGGCGGGCGCCGACGGCGCTGACGTTGCGATCCACGGCGGCTCCTACGGTGTCGGCGTTTCGCGCCTGGTGGGTGCGATCATCGAGGCCTGCCACGACGATGCCGGGATAAAATGGCCCGAGGCCGTGGCGCCTTTCCGTGCGGCAATCCTCAATCTGAAGCAGGGCGCTGATGACACGGATGCCGCCTGCGAAAAGCTCTATCGCGAACTCACAGCCAAAAGTGTCGATGTGCTTTATGACGACACCGATCAGCGGGCCGGCGCCAAATTCGCGGCCGCTGACCTGATCGGCATTCCCTGGCAGATTCTGGTCGGCCCAAAAGGACTTGCCGAAGGCAAGGTCGAACTCAAGCGGCGCAGCGATGGCATGCGCGAGAATCTAAGCCCGGCCGATGTGCTGGTGCGGCTGAGCGCGTGATTAATTATCCACCGGCGCCGGCCGGGTCATCAGGCACGACGGCCACAATTAGCCCGAATCGTGTGAAAATCGATCGATGGATGAAACCATGAGCGAGCCAGTCCGGACCCCACCTTTTGCGTCATTCGAATGGCTGCTGTCTGGGCGCTATTTGCGAGCGCGTCGCAAGGAAGGTTTCATTTCCGTCATCGCCGGCTTTTCCTTTCTCGGCATCATGCTCGGCGTTGCCACGCTGATCATTGTGATGGCCGTCATGAACGGCTTCCGCAAGGAACTTCTCGGCAAGATCCTTGGCCTGAACGGGCATCTGTTGGTGCAGCCGCTGGAATCGCCGTTGACCGATTGGAAGGATGTTGCCGATCGTATCAGCCAGGTCAAAGGCATTCGCCTCGCGGCTCCTGTGGTGGATGGGCAGGGACTGGGATCGTCGCCGTTCAATGCGGCGGGTGTATTCATCCGTGGCATTCGCGCTGACGATCTCGACAACCTGACCTCGATTTCGAAGAACATCAAACAGGGCTCGCTGGAAGGATTTGACGACGGGCAGGGCGTTGCGATCGGCCGTCGGCTTGCCGATCAATTGTCGCTGCATGCCGGTGACAGCATTACGCTGGTGTCGCCGAAGGGTGCGGTGACCCCGATGGGCGTCACGCCGCGGATCAAGCCGTACAAGATCGTGGCCGTGTTCGAGATCGGAATGTCCGAATATGACTCGAGCTTCGTGTTCATGCCGCTATCGGAAGCGCAGGCCTATTTCAACCGCAATAACGATGTGACCGCGATCGAGGTGTTCACCGACAATCCCGACAAGATCGAAAAATACCGCAAACTGGTGACCGAAGCGGCCGGGCGGCCGGTGTTTCTGGTGGACTGGCGGCAGCGCAATTCGACGTTCTTCAACGCGCTTCAGGTCGAACGCAACGTGATGTTCCTGATCCTGACCATGATCGTGCTGGTCGCGGCGCTCAATATCGTCTCGGGCCTGATAATGCTGGTCAAGGACAAGGGCAGCGATATCGCGATCCTGCGTACCATGGGTGCCTCGCAGGGGGCGATCATGCGGATATTCCTGATCACCGGCGCCTCGATCGGCGTGGTCGGCACGCTGACCGGCCTTTTCGTTGGCGTGGTGGTGTGCCTCAACATCGAGACCATCCGGGAATTCCTGTCCTGGCTGACCCACACCGAATTGTTCTCGCCGGAACTGTATTTCCTTTCCAAGCTGCCGGCCGAAATCGATTTCGGTGAAACCAGCGCCGTGGTGATCATGGCGCTGACATTATCCTTCCTCGCCACATTGTATCCGTCATGGCGCGCCGCCCGCCTCGATCCCGTCGACGCGCTGCGGTACGAGTGAGGGACCGATGGCGCAGGGGGCTGAAGATGTGCCGGTCGTCTATCTTCACGAGATAAAGCGCCAGTACATGCAGGGCGAGAGCACGCTGACGATCCTGGACGGCGCCAAGCTGGCGCTGTGGGCGGGACAGTCGGTAGCGCTGGTTGCGCCGTCGGGCTCCGGCAAATCGACCCTGCTGCATATCGCGGGCCTGCTCGAAACTCCGGATGATGGCGAGGTCTATGTCGGGGGCACTGCGACGTCGGGATTGTCGGATGTCGAGCGCACCCAGATCCGTCGCACCGATATCGGCTTTGTCTATCAATCCCACCGGCTGCTGCCGGAATTCACCGCGCTCGAAAACGTTATGCTGCCGCAGATGATTCGCGGCTTAAAGCGGGCCGAGACCGTCAAGCGGGCAACCGAAATCCTGGCCTATCTCGGTCTCGGAGAGCGCATCAAGCATCGGCCGGCCGAATTGTCCGGCGGCGAACAGCAGCGCGTCGCGATCGCTCGGGCGGTCGCCAATGCGCCGCGGGTCCTGCTCGCAGACGAGCCGACCGGCAATCTCGATCCGGGCACGGCCGATCACGTTTTCAACGCGCTGATGCAACTGGTCAAGGCAACCCGGGTGGGAATGCTGATCGCGACCCACAATATGGAATTGGCCGGCCGCATGGACCGGCGCGTGTCGCTCGAAGACGGCCGCGTGATCGAGCTCGACTAGCGGCGCGCGCTCAATAGGCGCGGCGATAATGCCGCGGGTTTCGACCATTTGAGAAACCGTCATTTGCGAAATAGGGATTGACGACGCACTGGGCCGCACGACCGGAGGCCGATATCGCGCACTGTCGCAGCGAGAAATACCGGCATTGGAAGTAGCCGGTCGGGCCGTATACGTGCAAACAGACCGGAAAAGTCGGGTCATAGGTCTGCGCTCGCGCAGGCATCGCTACCGTAGCCATCGCAAGAATCAAAATCGTTGGAATCGCGATGCGCATCGTTGCCTCCCTTGCGAGGGCCGGCCACGGCCGGTTACGTCTCACCGCTGGCGCCTGAGCGGACGCTGTGAGCTGATACACGGCATATAGGAAGATGCCATCACCAAGACTACCTTCATGGGATCATGTAAAAACGGCGCTTCACCGTCGTGACCTGCTTGGAAGCGAACTGCAGCTGGCTTATTCCGGTCACATCCAAATGTTATTTCGATCGTAACAGGCATCCGCACTATCAAAGTCGGCTTCCGCTGAGCAATATGTGCTCCCCATGAAAAAATCCGACATCATCTGTCCGAACTGCCACGCCGGCTATCGCCGGGTCGAGCTCGCTAGTGGCAAGGGAACCACAGGCGAGTTCCGTTGCCTGCTCTGCGATCATCTGCTCGAAGTGTTCGACGGCAGCACCGAAATTGCCATCCGTCTCACGGTGCAACCGGAGAAGACCTTCCTGTAGCCGGTGGTAAGCCGTCCGGTGCCGCCCTGATTTAAGAAGATGGCTTGGCGCGCCAACCGGCGCGGGGGCGGCATAAATCTCGCCATTAACCAAGAGAATTCTTTTAGAGCGCTTTCCGGAAGAGAGCGGCGTGGCCGCCTCTTGACTCCTAAGAACAAAAAGAGAACATTGTTCCTATTATGTTCCAGATTTCAGGAGGCAGAGATGCTGAGGATTTTCGTGGAAGAAGCGGCGGCGCTGGCGTCGATCGCGATGTTTATCGGGATGATCGCGGTTTGGGCGCAACTCATCACTCAGCTCTAGCGCTGGGCGTGCTGGGGCGCCTGGGGAAAAGCCGGATGGCCGATGCAAACCATGCGTTCCACGTGGACAGCCGTGGCAATGGGCTTCACCATCGCGCGCCGAGTCTGCCATTGAGGCAGCTTAACAAGCTTGGTTTGGCCAGCCCCGGCCAGTCACGACCGAAAAGCCACCCGCGACCATGCCCAATGCCGGATTTGTCCATCTCCATGTTCACTCCGCCTATTCGCTGCTGAAAGGCTCGATCAAGATCCAGAAACTGGCGGAACTGGCCAAGGCCGACCGCCAGCCGGCGCTGGCGCTGACCGACACTGACAATATGTTCGGTGCGCTGGAGTTCTCCGACAAGCTTGCCGGCTACGGTATCCAGCCGATCATCGGCTGCGAACTGGCGGTCGATTTCGGTGATCAGGACCCGACGGCGCGCAACGCGCTGTCGGCCGGACCGACCCGGATCGTGCTGCTGGCGGCGCGCGAGCGCGGCTACCGCAGCCTGATGCGGCTGAACTCGCGGGCGTTCCTGGAAACGCCGGTGAACCAGGCGCCACACGTCAAGTTTAATTGGCTGGAGGGCGATGCCGAAGACCTGATCGCTCTGACCGGCGGTCCGCAGGGGCCGATTTCGCTCGCGATCACAGCCGATCAGGCCGCGCTGGCGGCGATCCGTTGCGATCGGTTGGCAAGCCTGTTCGGCGACCGGTTCTACATCGAGTTGCAGCGCCACAGCATCGAAAAAGAACGCCGCGCCGAGACCAGCCTGATCGATCTTGCTTACACCAAGGGCATTCCGCTGGTTGCGACCAACGAGCCTTTTTTCGCGACCGCTGACGATTACGAAGCCCATGATGCACTGCTTTGCATCGCCGGCGGACGGCTGATTGCTGAAACCGACCGCGATCAGCTCACCGCCGACCACCGCTTCAAGACCCGGGCCGAAATGGCCGTGTTGTTCGCCGACCTCCCGGAGGCCCTGGCGTCGACGGTCGAGATCGCCGAGCGTTGCTCGTTCCGCCCTACCACCTGCAAGCCGATCCTGCCGCGCTTCACGGTCGGCGCCGGCGCCAACGCAGCCGATGCGCAAAACGAGGAAAACGAGGAATTGCGCCGCCAGGCCGAACAGGGGCTCGCCAACCGGCTCAAGGTGCATGGCCTGTCGCA
This sequence comes from Pseudomonadota bacterium, assembly GCA_018971625.1. GTDB lineage: Bacteria > Pseudomonadota > Alphaproteobacteria > Rhizobiales > Xanthobacteraceae > Bradyrhizobium. Next base: position 27,459 of record JAGXAJ010000010.1, on the reverse strand, counting down.
AGGCACGTCGGAGGAAGACTATCGCGCGCGGCTCGCCTTCGAGATCGATGTCATCACCCGCATGAACTATTCGGGTTACTTCCTGATCGTTGCCGACTTCATCAAATGGGCCAAGGCCGAGGGCATTCCGGTCGGGCCAGGCCGCGGCTCCGGCGCCGGCTCGCTGGTCGCCTATGCGCTGACCATCACCGATCTCGATCCGATCCGCTTTGGTCTCCTGTTCGAGCGCTTCCTCAATCCGGAACGCGTATCGATGCCCGACTTCGACATCGACTTCTGCCAGGACCGGCGCGGCGAGGTGATCGACTACGTGCAGCAGCGCTATGGCCGCGATCAGGTAGCGCAGATCATCACCTTCGGTACCCTGCAGGCCCGCGGCGTGCTACGCGACGTCGGGCGCGTGCTGCAGATGCCTTATGGCCAGGTCGACAAGCTCACCAAACTGGTGCCGCAAAATCCGGCCGCACCTGTGACGCTGGCGGCTGCGATCGCCAGCGAACCGAAGCTGCAGGCGTTTCGCGACGAGGACCCGGTGGTGGCGCGCGCCTTCGACGTCGCGCAGCGTCTCGAAGGCCTGACCCGGCACGCTTCCACCCACGCTGCCGGCATCGTGATCGCCGATCGTCCGCTCAGCGAGCTGGTGCCGCTTTATCGCGATCCCAAATCCGACATGCCGGTGACCCAGTTCAACATGAAATGGGTTGAGCCGGCCGGGCTTGTCAAATTCGACTTTCTCGGGCTGAAGACGCTGACGGTGCTCGATGTTGCGGTCAAGCTGCTGAAGCAGCGCAACGTGCACGTCGATCTCGCGACACTGCCGCTCGACGACGCGGCAAGTTATCAGATGCTGACCAGGGGCGATGTGGTCGGCGTGTTCCAGGTTGAAAGCCAGGGCATGCGACGGGCGCTGGTCGACATGCGGCCCGATCGCTTCGAGGATATCATTGCGCTGGTGGCGCTTTATCGTCCCGGCCCCATGGCGAACATCCCGACCTATTGTGCCCGCAAGCACGGCGACGAGGAGCCGGAATACCTTCACCCGATGCTCGAGCCGATTTTGAAGGAGACTTTCGGCGTCATCATCTATCAGGAACAGGTGATGCAGATTGCGCAGGTGATGGCCGGCTACTCGCTCGGCGAAGCCGACCTGCTGCGGCGCGCGATGGGCAAGAAGATCCGCGCCGAGATGGAAATGCAGCGCGAGCGTTTCGTGTCGGGCGCGATCGAACGCGGCATCCTGCACGGGCAGGCGGAAACGATTTTCGAATTGCTGGCGAAATTCGCCGACTACGGTTTCAACAAGAGCCATGCCGCGGCCTATGCGCTGGTGTCGTATCACACCGCCTACATGAAGGCGCATTATCCGGTCGAGTTCCTGGCGGCTTCGATGACGCTCGATCTCTCCAATACCGACAAGCTGAGCGAGTTTCGCGCCGAAGCGCAGCGGCTCGGTATCAAGGTCGAGGCGCCCTCGGTCATTCGCTCGGGGACAACTTTCGAGGTCAGCGACGGCACCATCTTCTACGCGCTCGCGGCTTTGAAGGGGGTCGGCCACCAGGCGGTCGAACTCATCGTGGAGGCGCGCAAAGGCGGGCTGTTCACCTCGCTGGCTGATTTCGCGTCCCGGGTTAGCCCGCGCGCAATCAACAAGCGCGTCATCGAGAGCCTCGCGGCCGCAGGTGCATTCGACGCGCTCGATTCCAATCGCGCTCGGGTGTTTGCCGGCGCCGAGGCGATCCTGGCCGCCTGCCAGCGCAGCCATGAGGCCGCGACCATGGGCCAGAACGACATGTTCGGCGGCGCCCCCGATGCGCCGACCATTATGCTGCCGCAGATCGAGCCGTGGCTACCGGCCGAACGGCTGCGGCACGAATATGACGCGATCGGCTTCTTCTTGTCAGGCCATCCACTCGACGACTATGCCACCGTGCTGAAGCGGCTGCGGGTGCAGTCCTGGGCTGAGTTTTCCCGCGCGGTGAAAACCGGCGCGACCGCGGGAAAGGTCGCGGCGACGGTGGTGTCGCGGATGGAGCGGCGCACCAAGACCGGCAACAAGATGGGTATCATGGGGCTGTCCGATCCGACCGGCCATTTCGAGGCGGTGCTGTTTTCCGAAGGGCTCGCGCAATATCGCGACGTGCTGGAGCCGGGTGCTGCGGTGTTGCTGCAGCTCGGGGCCGAACTGCAGGGTGAGGAAGTTCGCGCCCGGGTGCTGCACGCCGAGCCGCTGGATGACGCGGCAGCGAAAACGCAAAAAGGCCTGCGCATATTCCTGCGCGACACCAAGCCCCTCGAGTCGATCGCAAAGCGGCTTTCGCCGTCGGCCGGACAGTCCGGCAGTGGTGACGTCGCGCTCGTGCTTCGCCTCGACATGCAGACCGAGGTCGAGTTCAAGCTCGAAGGGCGCTTCCAGGTTTCGCCGCAGATCGCCGGCGCGATCAAGGCGGTCGCCGGCGTCGAGATGGTGGAGACGCTGTAGGACCAGGCCTCTCGATTATCCTGAACGGGGAGTTCGCCTTTAGTCGAATGCGGCGATCCTTGGATCGAACAATTAGATTCCAATGCAATTGCAAATTAGTGCAGCTTCTGACGCGAAGCTTACAACACTCGGCTCGATGATCGAGAATGGCCTCGCAGAGCGGAGGCTGAAATTCTACAACCGCGCGTCGTTCAACCGCCGTTCAGTTCGAGCGGCGCTTTGTATCGTCGATTTGATGACCAGGGGACGCAAAAGCCATGCGGCGAGCCGGAGTTCCGATCCTTTCACTCTGCCTGTTTTTGGTCTTCACCTTCGCCGCGCTGATCGATCCGGCCGCCGCACAGCAGCAGGAAAAGCGCGTGGCGCTGGTGGTTGGCGACGGCGCCTACGCCAAGAGCCCGCTCGCGACCGCGGCCAATGATGCCGGCTTGATTGCTCAGACACTGCAGGCAGCGGGCTTTGACGTGATCGGTGCCCGCGACCTCGATGCCGACACGCTGCGCAAGAGCTTTCGCGATTTCATGCAGAAAGTCCAGGCGTCGCCTGCCGATACCGTGGCGATCGTCTATCTCGCCGGCTACGGCGTGCAGCTTGCGGGTGAGAACTACTTCATTCCGGTGGATGCGGCGGTCAATGCCGACACCGATATTCCGATCGAAGGCTTGCGGATCAGCGATTACATGCGCGAGCTCGCGTCGGTGCCGCTTAAGGCCAGTGTCGTCATTCTCGATGCGGCGCGGCAGCAACCCTTCATCGAAGGCGGCAATCCGATCGCGGGCGGGCTTGCGCTGGTCGATCCGCAGCCGAACATGCTGATCGCGTTCAATGCGGCGCCCGGCACGATCGCTCCCAACGAGCCCGGGCCGTACGGCGCCTATGCGCAGTCGCTGGCCGAGATGATCCGCACCGGCGGCCTGTCGCTGCCGGAGGTGTTCGACCGCGTGCGCCTGCGCGTCAGCGAGGACACCAAGGGCGGGCAGGTGCCTTGGGATTCCCAGAAGATCCAGGCGCAGTTCACGTTTTTCGATCGCGCCCCGGACGCCCCGCCGGTGCAGGGCGCTGCCGATCAGGTCGCCGCGATCCGTGACAAGCCGATGCGTGCCCTCTCGGCGCATGATGCCTATACCGCGGCGCTGACGCGCGACACCATGCAGGGTTATCAGGATTTCCTGGCGGCTTATCCCGGCGACCCCATGGCCAAGCGCGTGAGGGCGATCCTCGCCGCGCGCCGCGAAGCCATCACCTGGCGCCGCACCTATCTAGCCGACACGCCCGACGCCTATTGGTCCTATCTGCGGCGCTATCCGAACGGGCCACATGCCTGGGACGCACGCCGGCGCCTTTCGATCCTGACGGCATCGCTCGAGCCGCCGCCGTCGTTCGCGATGCTGGACTATGACATCCCGCCGCCGCCGCCGGACGAAATCGTCTATGTCGACCGTCCCGTGCTCTATTTCGGCGACCCCGATTTCGACTTCGCACCACCGCCGCCGCCGCCAGTCTACTTCCTGCCGCCGCCGCCACCGGATTTTGTCGTGCTGCCGCCGCCTTACGCGCCGGTCGGGCTGTTCATCCTGCCGCAGCCGGTGTTTGTGCCGGTCCCGGTCTTTGTCCGGCCGCCGGTCTATGTCGCGGCGCCGCCTAATAACATCATCTACAACAACATCCACAACACGACGATCATCAACACCGTGATCAACCGGCCGCCGGCGGTGGTTGCGGCCGGCAATCCTGCCGCTGCCGCAGCGGCCGCCGCCAGCGGTAGACCGGTCGGCGCGACAATTCCGGTGCCAACCGTGGTCCATCAGCAGGCCTTGTCGATCCAGAAGAACCCGACGCAGAAGCTGCCGCCGAGCCAGCAGGCGTTCGTCAGCAATCCGACCGTGAAGCCCGGCGCTATGGTCGTGATGCCTGTCAAGGCGAACGCCCAGCCGGAAAGGCATGAACGGCAGGAGCTGCCCAAGGGCAATGCGCTTCCGGTCCCCGGCGCCAAGGGCAATCCGCCGGCGCCACCCGGCACGCCCGGGGCAACACCTTTCGGCGGGGTGAACCCGAGTGCGAAGCTGCCGCCTGCGGCCCCTAGCGCCAAGGGCAACGTGAATCCCAATGCCAAGCTCACGCCGGCAAATCCTGCCACACCGGCCACGCCACCGAAGCCGAACGTCCGGGAGGAGAAGGTCACGCCGGCCATACCCGGTAGGCCGCCGGTGGCGCAAGCACCGTCGCATGTGCCGGAGGAGCATGAGAAGCGAAGACCGGCACCCGCGACGCTCCCACCTCGGCCCAAGCCTGAGGCGAAGCCGGTGAAGCCACCGCTCGCACCGAAGGCCGCGTCGCCGCCGAGGCCTGCACCGCCACCCTCGAGGCCGGCGCCACCACCCTCGAGGCCAGCGCCACCACCACCAAGGCCGGCTCCGCCTCGTCCGGTGGCCCGTCCGGCGCCGCCGGCGGCCCGACCAGCACCTCCGAGGCCGTCAGCGCCGGCCAAGAAGTGTCCACCGAACCAGCCCAGGTGCTGACGGAAATGGTGCCCGATTCATGTACTGAATCGGGCACCATCACGAATCGAGCACAGCGATCGTCGGGGGAGGATCATGTGCGGGATTTGTCGGCAAGGCGAGCAGGAGCACGCCAGCACAACCCGGCGAGGCTTCTCGTAGCAGTGTCTGCGACCGGCTGTGGCTGGCGGCGCCCGCGGTGCAGCGGTTGAGGACGGCAAGCTCAAGATCGTCGGCGGTGTCTACCGGCTCAAGGACGGCAAGGTCGCATGGTGGTTTGAGGGTCCGAAAAGCGGGGTTTGGCGGTCAAATAGGCGCCCACCGGCCTATTTCCTTGCGTATCGCCGAAAACCGGCTATATAGCGCGCCATCTCACACGGAAACTTGGCTGAAAAGGCCGTCCGGTGGCAACCGGGCCAACAGGCTCGTTTGCTCACACGTTTCCGGAGGAACCAACCGGAGAACTGATACGATGGCGCTACCCGATTTTTCTATGCGTCAGCTGCTTGAGGCTGGCGTGCACTTTGGCCACCAGGCCCACCGCTGGAATCCGAAGATGGCGGATTACATTTTCGGTGCCCGCAACAACATCCACATCATCGACCTCGCCCAGACCGTGCCGCTGCTGCATCGCGCGCTGCAAGCGGTGAGTGACACCGTCGCCAAGGGGGGCCGTATCCTGTTCGTCGGCACCAAGCGGCAGGCGCAGGACGGCATCGCGGAAGCGGCGAAGCGTTCGGCGCAATATTTCGTCAATTCACGCTGGCTCGGCGGCACGCTGACCAACTGGAAGACGGTATCGGGCTCGATCAAGCGGCTACGCCAGCTCGAGGAAATGCTCGGCACCGGCGAGAGCGCGCAATACACCAAGAAAGAGCGCCTGACCCTGCAGCGCGAGCGCGACAAGCTCGATCGTTCGCTCGGCGGCATCAAGGACATGGGCGGTCTGCCCGACATGATCTTCGTGATCGACACCAATAAGGAAGACATCGCGATCGCCGAGGCGCAGCGGCTCAACATTCCGGTCGCCGCCATCGTCGATACCAATTCGGATCCGAAGGGCATCACCTACGTTGTGCCCGGCAATGACGACGCCGGCCGTGCGATCTCGATGTATTGCGATCTGGTCGCACGTGCGGCCATCGACGGCATTTCGCGTGCGCAAGGCGAATCCGGTATCGATATCGGCGCCTCGGCGCATCCGGTCCGCCAGGAAATTCCGACTGCCCCACAGCCTGCCGGCTTCCAGGGCCTCGCTGGTCCGCGCGGCGCGGCCGATGACCTCAAGAAGCTTACCGGCGTGTCCGGCGCGATCGAGAAGAAGTTCAACGACCTCGGCATCTTCCATTACTGGCAGCTCGCCGAACTCGATCACGATACTGCGCACAAGATCGGCGAAGAGGTCGGACTTCCAAGCCGTGCTGATGGCTGGGTCGCCCAGGCCAAGGCGATGACCGCCGAAGCCGAGTAACGTCAAGCATTGGCCGGATTGGCTCCGGCCGCCACTCTTGCTGGCGGTGGATGGGCGCGGCTCGAAGCCGCGCCGCGACCGGCCTGACAGGCAAAGGATTGCAACAATGACAACGATCACAGCGGCGATGGTCAAGGACCTTCGTGAGTCCACCGGCGCAGGCATGATGGATTGCAAGGCCGCGCTCACCGAGAGCAGTGGCGACATGCAGGCAGCCCAGGACTGGCTGCGCAAAAAGGGATTGTCGAAGGCCGCGAAGAAGGCCGGTCGTGTCGCCGCCGAAGGCCTGATCGGCGCTGTCACCAAGGGCCCCAAGGGTGTCGTCGTCGAGGTCAATTCCGAGACCGATTTCGTGGCGCGCAACGAGCAGTTCCAGGGACTGGTCAAGATGATCGCCCAGGTCGCGATCGACGTCGGCGCCGATGTCGAGAAGATCAAGGCCGCCAAGGTCGGGGCGGTCACCGTCGAGACCGCGATCTCGGATGCCATCGCCACCATCGGCGAGAATATGACGCTGCGTCGTGCGGCCTCGCTGGAGGTCAGCAAGGGCGTCGTGTCGAGCTACATCCATAATGCGGTCATCGACGGCGCTGGCAAGATGGGCGTCATCGTCGCGCTGGAGTCGGCCGGCAAGGTGGACGAACTGGCCGCCGTCGGCCGCCAGCTTGCGATGCATGTGGCCGCCACCAATCCGCAGGCGCTGGATCCGGCCGGGCTTGATCCCGCCGTCGTGAAGCGTGAGAAGGACGTTCTGGCCGACAAATACCGCCAGCAGGGCAAGCCCGAAAACGTGATCGAAAAGATCGTCGAGTCCGGCCTGAAGACCTATTACAAAGAGGTCTGCCTGCTGGAGCAGGCCTTTATCCACGACGAAAAGGGCAAATCGGTCGCCCAGGCCGTGAAGGAAGCTGAGGGCAAGATCGGCGCGGCTGTGAAGATCGCCGGATTTGTGCGCTATGCTCTCGGCGAGGGAATCGAAAAGCAGGAATCCGATTTTGCGGCCGAGGTGGCAGCGGCCAGCGGTAAGAAATAACTCGCGGATCAGTTCTTCCGGTACGGGTCATTCGGGCGATGGCGCCGGAAGCGATCGGCGCCGGCTTAAGGAGAGCGAACGCATCATGGCTGAGCCGGTCTATCGTCGCGTGGTGATCAAGCTCTCGGGCGAATATCTCGCCGGCTCGCAGTCTTTCGGCGTCGACCAACCCACCGTCGACAGGATCGCCGACGATCTGATCGCGGCCCGGCAACTGGGCAGCGAGGTCGCCGTCGTTGTCGGTGGCGGCAACATCGTCCGCGGCGTCGAGGTGTCCTCGCGTGGCGTCTCGCGCCCAACCGGCGACACCATGGGCATGCTCGCCACCGTGATGAACTGCCTGGCGCTGGAAGCCGCGATCGAGCGCAAGGGCACGCCAGCACGGACGCTGTCGGCGTTCGTGATGCCTGAGATCTGCGAGCTGTTCACCCGCGGCACTGCCCACAAATATCTGGCCAAGGGACGGATCGTGCTGCTCGGCGGTGGAACCGGCAATCCGTTTTTCACAACCGACACCACGGCGGTGCTGCGCGCGGCCGAGATCGGCGCCCAGGCGGTGCTAAAAGCCACCAATGTCGACGGCGTCTACAGTGCCGACCCGAAAAAAGACCCGTCGGCCACGCGATTTGACCGTTTGACGCATTCACAAGCGATCGAGGGCGATTACAAGGTCATGGATGCGACCGCATTCGCGCTTGCCCGCGAAACGTCGCTGCCTATCATCGTGTTCTCGATCGCCGAACTGGGGTCGATCGGTGCGATCCTGCGCGGCACTGGCCGCGGTACTATCGTCGCCGGCTGACGGCCGGCCATGCGACTGCAAAGCCGGCAAAGGGCGGCAGCGGGTGGTCTTATGAGGAGGGAGAAGCGTCATGCCCACGCCTGGTTTCGACATCAACGAATTGAAGCGCCGAATGCAGGGCGCGACCCAATCGTTTAAGCATGAGCTGGGCGGTTTGCGCACCGGCCGTGCCTCGGCTTCGATGCTGGAGCCGGTCCAGGTCGAGGCCTATGGCAGCCATATGCCACTTAATCAGCTCGCCACCATCAGCGTGCCTGAGCCGCGCCTGCTCTCGGTGCAGGTCTGGGACAAATCGATGGTCAAGGCGGTGGAGAAAGCGATCGTGGATTCCAACCTCGGGCTGAGCCCTGCCACCGAAGGGCAGGTGCTGCGACTGCGGATTCCCGAGCTCAACGAGGAGCGCCGCAAGGAATTGGTGAAGGTGGCGCATAAATACGCCGAGGCAGCCAAGGTCGCGGTGCGCCATGTTCGCCGCGACGGTCTCGATACCGTCAAGAAGCTCGAGAAAAATCACGAGATTTCCGAGGACGATCAGGAGCGCCTGGCCGCTGACGTGCAGAAGGCGACCGACGGGACGATTTCGGAAATCGACCAGTTGCTGGCGGCCAAGGAAAAGGAAATTCTCACCGTCTAGTGCTACTTTTGTTTGATGCGTTTTCTGCACGAACAAGTCTACGCCATCTGCGTAACTTGAATGCGATGCGAGCGATATCTATTTCGCGCGAAAACGCGACAGGGAACAAGCAATGTCGAACGCCGCCCCCGCCACTGAAGGACAGGATCGATCGGACGGTCCGCTGCATGTGGCCATCATCATGGACGGAAATGGCCGCTGGGCGGCGGCTCGCGGCCTTCCGCGTGCCGAGGGCCATCGCCGGGGCGTCGAAGCCTTGCGCCGCGTGGTTCGCGCGGTGTCTGAACTCGGCATTCTGCATTTGACGATTTTCTCCTTCAGTTCGGAGAACTGGTCGCGGCCGGCGACCGAGATCGGCGATCTGTTCGGCCTGCTCCGGCGTTTCATTCGCAACGATCTGGCGACCTTGCATCGCGACGGTGTGCGGGTACGCGTGATCGGTGAACGCGCCGGATTGGAGCCTGACATCTGCGCGTTGCTGAACGAAGCCGAGGAACTGACCCGCGGCAATACGCGGCTCAATCTCATCGTTGCTTTCAACTACGGCTCGCGTCAGGAAATCGCCAATGCGGCCCAACGGCTGGCGCGCGAGGTCGCGGAGGGAAGGCGCGACCCATCGTCGATCGATGCCGATGCGCTTGGTCAATATCTTGATGCGCCCGATATTCCCGACCCCGACCTGATCATTCGCACCAGCGGCGAGCAGCGACTGTCGAATTTTCTGATGTGGCAGGCAGCTTATAGCGAACTGGTGTTCGTGCCGACCCACTGGCCGGATTTCGATAAGGCCACGCTTGAGGGGGCGATCGCCGAATACGCCAGGCGGGAGCGCCGCTTCGGCGGTCTGGCCGCGAAAACCGGATCGTGACCGAGGGTGAAGCCGCGCCGGCGGCGACGGGAACGCCCGGCACGCGTAACCTGACGGCGCGCATTGTCGCAGCTCTGGTTCTTGCGCCGTCAGCCATTGCGATCGCGTATGTCGGCGGCTGGCTCTGGGCCGCGTTGGTGACGCTGGCTGCAATCGGCCTCTATGTCGAATGGCTGGCCATCGTAGGCGAAGCGCGCCGGATCGGCGTAGTCGCCTCGGGCGTTGCGGCGCTGGCATTGGCCGGGATCGTCCTTCCGCTTAAACTTGCTCTCGTCGCTTTGCCTTTGGGCCTATTGGCCGTAGCTGCGCTAACGCCGGAAAGGCGGATCTGGGCCACAACAGGATTTATCTACGCCGCCGCGGCCGAGCAGGCCTCGATCATGCTGCGGTCCGATCCGGCCATGGGCTGGACGGCGTTGATGCTGGTGTTTCTGGTGGTGTGGGTGACCGATATCGGCGGCTATTTCGCTGGCCGCGGCTTTGGCGGCCCGAAACTGTGGCCGCGAATCAGTCCCAACAAGACCTGGGCCGGCGCTCTTGGCGGCTTTGCCGCAAGCGTTGCGGTCGCTGCCGGTTTTGCGGCATTTGGCCTCGGCAAAGCCGGCCCGTTGCTGCTGCTGGGCTCGATTCTGTCGATTGTCTCGCAGCTTGGCGACCTGTTTGAATCGGCGGTGAAACGGCGCTTCGGGGTCAAGGATTCAAGCCGTATCATCCCTGGCCACGGCGGGTTATTGGATCGGCTTGATGGATTCGTCGCTGCCGTGGTGCTGGCGGCGATTCTCGGCTTTTTGCGGCGCGGCGCGGATGGCGTCGGCAGCGGTCTTATGATGTGGTGAAGATATGAGCGCAGTTCCGTTGCGTAACAGCAAGGCCGCGGTTTCCGCCGCGCGTGCCGTGTCGGTCCTGGGCGCCACCGGCTCGATCGGCGATAGCACCATGGATTTGCTTCGCGGCGCGCCCGAGCGTTATCAAGTCGAAGCCCTGACCGCCAATTCCAACGTTGCGGCGCTGGCAAAGCTGGCAAAAGAGTTCAACGCGCGCTTTGTCGCGATCGCCGACCCCGATCTTCTGAAGGATTTGCAGGACGCCTTGAGCGGGACCGGCACCGAATGCGGAGCAGGCGAGAGCGCGATTATCGAAGCCGCCGCCCGGCCGGCCGATTGGGTGATGGCCGCCGTCAGCGGCGCCGCCGGACTGAAGCCCGCGCTGGCGGCCGTCGACCGCGGCGCCACCGTGGCGTTGGCGAACAAGGAATGTCTGGTCTGTGCGGGCGATTTTTTCATGCAGCGCGCGATCTTGACGGGGGCCCGCATCCTGCCAGCCGATTCCGAGCACAACGCGCTCTTTCAGGCGCTTGGTTCGGGCAATCGCGAGGAACTGGTTCGCGTCATCATCACTGCGTCCGGCGGGCCGTTCCGGACCTGGGACAGCGCCGAGATCGAACAGGCGACGCTGGCGCAGGCACTAAAACATCCGAACTGGAGCATGGGCCAGAAGATCACGATCGATTCGGCGTCGATGATGAACAAGGGGCTTGAGGTCATCGAAGCCTCGCATCTGTTTGGCCTGACGCCGGACGAGATCGACGTGTTGGTGCATCCGCAGTCGATCGTCCACGGCATGGTCGAATTTTCGGACCGTTCCGTTGTCGCGCAATTGGGTGCGCCCGACATGCGTATCCCGATTGCGCATTGCCTCGGATGGCCCGATCGCATCGTCGGACCTTCCGCCCGGCTCGATCTCGCCAAGATCGGACAATTGACGTTCGAGGCACCCGATTTCGATCGTTTTCCGGCACTGAAGCTGGCCTACGACGCACTGCGCACCGGGCACGGCGCGACCACGGTGTTCAACGCGGCCAACGAGGTCGCGGTGGCGGCTTTTATCGCCGGCAAAATCAGATTCGGCGCCATCGCGAGGCTGGTCGAGGCGACGATGAACGCCTGGGTTCGTTCCGGCAATCTGGCGCCGTTAAGTTCCGCGGACGACGCTATTGCCGTTGACCATAACGCACGAAATAAAGCCGCCACCCTCTTGCCTCAAATTGCCGCAAAGGCATCCTAGATGACAAGGGGGCGGAGCCGGCTGGCTGCGCGATGAGGGGAACTAGATGTCTGAATTTTTTCTCCATAGTTTCAATACGTTGAGCCATGGGCTCGTCGGTTACGTCGTCCCCTTTTTGTTCGTGCTAACCATTGTCGTTTTCTTCCATGAACTCGGGCATTTCCTGGTGGCCCGCTGGGCCGGCGTAAAGGTCTTAACGTTTTCGCTGGGGTTCGGTCCGGAACTCGTTGGCTTCAACGACCGCCATGGCACGCGATGGAAGATTTCGGCGGTTCCGCTCGGCGGCTACGTCAGGTTCTTCGGCGACGACAGTGAGGCTTCGACGCCGTCTGCTGAAGCACTCAGCAACATGACCGACGAAGAGCGCGCGGGCAGTTTTCATCACAAAAAGGTCGGGCCGCGCGCGGCGATCGTCGCCGCTGGTCCGATTGCAAATTTCATCCTTGCGGTCGTGATCTTCGCCGCCGTGTTCGCGTTCTTCGGCAAGCCGAACATGTCGGCCCGCGTCGATGGGGTCGAGGCTGGGAGTGCGGCCGAGACGGCCGGTTTTCAGGTCGGCGACGTGGTGACTGCAATCGACCATCAGCCGATCGAGACTTTCCCCGACATGCAGTGGATTGTCGGTGGTCACCCGGGGCAACAGCTTGCGTTCACGGTCAAGCGCGGCAACTCCACGGTGGAATTGTACGGAACGCCTCAGCTCAAGGAAGTGAAGGATGGCTTCGGCAATGTCCATCGGCTTGGCGTACTCGGCATCAGCCGGAAATCCTTGCCCGACGATGTCGTGACCGAGCCCGTCGATCCGGCTACCGCCGTTTGGCTTGGCGTCAAGGAAACCTGGTTGGTGATCGACCAGACGCTGACCTATGTTGGCCGTGTCTTCACCGGCCGCGAGCCGGCTGATCAGATTGGCGGTCCGATAGGGATCGCCAAGATATCAGGGCAGGTCGCCACCCTGGGTTTGGTGCCGTTGATTCGTCTTGCCGCGCTGCTTTCGGTCTCGATCGGACTCTTGAACCTGTTTCCGGTCCCGCTACTCGATGGCGGCCACCTTTTGTTCTATGCGGTTGAGGCCATTCGGGGCCGGCCGTTGTCGGATCGGGCTCAGGAGGTGGGATTTCGCATCGGGGTGGGTTTGGTGCTGATGTTGATGGTGTTCGCCACCTATAACGACATCCTGCATCTGACTGCCTCATGATGCCTTATTATGCCTTATTTGCAAGGCGTGGCCGATAGGCAACGTCTTGGAATGAAAATGAAATTGCACCGCAATAGGGCGTTTGCGGTCTTGTTAAAATTGTCTACAAGCGATGCAGCAATGAGAATCGGCCGGTTCGCCGGGGGCGATTTGGCATCGGAATGACAAGGGCGCGTTGCGCATGAATTTTGGAATGCGAGTGCGGGGAGGCTTGTTTGCTGCCCTGGTTCTGGTTGCTACGCCGCTCGCCGCCACGATGGCGGCCATGCTTGCGTCTTCCGCGGCCGTCGCCCAGACCGTTTCCACCATTCAGGTCGAGGGCAATCGCCGCGTCGAAGTCGAAACCATCCGTTCTTATTTCAAGCCCGGTCCTGGAGGCCATCTCGACCAGGGTGCGATCGATGACGGCCTGAAGGCGTTGATCGCAACCGGCCTGTTCCAGGATGTAAAGATCAGCAATGTCCGCGGGCATTTGCTGGTAACCGTGATCGAAAATCCGGTGATCGGTCGCGTCGCCTTCGAGGGTAACAAGAAGGTCAAGGACGATCAGCTTTCGGCAGAAATACAGTCCAAGCCGCGCGGAACCTTTTCCCGCCCAATGGTTCAGGCCGACGCCGAACACATTGCCGAAATCTATCGCCACAACGGCCGCTACGACGTTCGCGTCAACCCCGAGATCATCGAGCAGCCCAACAACCGCGTCGATCTCGTTTTCGAAATTACCGAGGGCGCGAAGACCGGCGTCAAGTCGATTCAGTTCGTCGGCAACAATGCCTATTCATCGTATCGCCTCAAGGATGTCATCAAGACCCGCGAATCAAACTTGCTCAGTTTCCTCGGCGGCAACGACGTCTACGACCCGGATCGCATCGAGGCCGATCGCGACCTGATTCGCCGCTACTACCTCAAGCACGGCTTTGCCGACGTCCAGGTGGTGGCTGCATTGACCGAGTACGATCCGGAGAAAAAGGGCTTCCTCGTCACCTTCAAGATCGAGGAAGGTCAGCAATACCGGGTTGCGTCGGTCAATTACGCCTCCAGCATCCCCACGCTAGACGGCAATTCGCTCGCCAGCTTCTCGCAGGTTTATGTCGGCTCTCTCTATAACGCCGAAGCACTTGAGAAGTCGGTCGAAAACATGCAGATCGAGGCTTCGCGCCGCGGCTATGCCTTTGCGGTCGTGAAGCCGCGCGGCGATCGCAATTTTGAGGCGCATACCGTTTCCATCACTTTCGCCATTGATGAAGGTCCGCGGGTCTACATCGAACGCATCAACGTCCATGGCAATACCCGAACCCGCGATTATGTGATTCGCCGCGAGTTCGATATTTCCGAAGGCGATGCGTATAATCGCGCGCTGGTCGATCGCGCCGAGCGTCGCCTGAAAAATCTCGATTTCTTCAAGTCCGTGAAAATCACGACCGAACCCGGATCGTCAAGCGATCGCGTGATTCTCAACGTCGAGCTCGAGGAGAAGTCCACCGGCGACTTCTCCGTATCCGGTGGCTATTCGACCACCGACGGTGCGTTGGCCGAGGTCAGCATTTCGGAACGCAATTTCCTGGGTCGCGGCCTGTTCGCGAAGGCCGCGGTCACCTATGGTCAGTATGCGCGCGGCGTTTCGCTGTCGTTTGTCGAGCCTTATCTGCTGGACTATCATATCGCAGCCGGCCTCGACGTGTTCTATCGCGAGCAACTGCCCAATGACTTTATTTCGTACGGCACCAAGACTATCGGATTCTCTCCGAGACTGGGCTTCAGCCTGCGCGAGGATTTGTCGCTGCAGCTTCGCTATTCGCTTTACGAGCAAGAAATTACGCTGCCGTACCAGCTCGACAATTGTAACAACCTAGTGGGCACTAACATGCCATTCTACCCGACGCCGGCCTATATCAACCAGGCCATGGGCGGTATCGGGAACGATCCGACCGGAAACGAGCAGGCTGGCCTGCTTCCAGGCTGTCTGGGCGACGGCGAATCTTCGTTGCCGGTCCGGCAGGAATTGGCCAATGGGGCGGCGTGGACCTCCGCGGTCGGCTATTCACTGGACTACAACACGCTCGACAACAACAAGAACCCGACCGATGGTTTGTTGATCGACTGGAAGCAGGACTTCGCCGGCGTTGGCGGCAATGTCAGCTACCTGAAATCGGCGATCGACGCGAAGTACTACACGCCGCTGGTTGCTGATATCGTCGGATTGATCCACCTTCAGGGCGGCATGCTCAATCAGGTGGGTAACAACCAGCTTCGCATGCTCGACCAGTTCCAGATGGGACCGAACCTCGTTCGTGGCTTTGCTCCGAACGGCATCGGTCCGCGCGATCTGACCTTCTTGCCGTATACAGGCTACGGCGGCGACGCCTTGGGCGGTACGAAATATTGGGGAGCTTCGGCTGAGTTGCAGATGCCGTTCTGGTTCCTTCCCAAGGAAGTGGGCCTGAAGGGCGCCGTGTACGCCGACGCCGGATCGCTGTGGGATTACCAGGGACCGACGACATGGGCCCAGACCGGTGAAATCAACGGCCTAGTCAATGGCCACCAGTGCCAGTGCGGCATGGTCTACGATGACAGCAACCTGGTCCGTAGCTCAGTCGGTGTCGGCCTGATCTGGGCGTCGCCGTTCGGTCCGCTGCGCTTCGACTATGCGATCCCGATCACCAAGGGCAAATACGACGTCGTGCAGGAATTCAGGTTCGGCGGCGGGACGTCGTTCTGAGTTTGACCGCGGGCGGGCCGCGGCGGGTAGAATGGCGCAGCCTACATTTTTCGAACAACCCCCTGTGTCCACGCTGGCTGACATAGCCGCGTTGACCGGGGCGGTCTTGGTCGACGCCTCGCGCGGAAGCCAGCAGGTCAAAGGTCTGGCGTCGCTCGATGAGGCCGGCCCGCAGCACCTGACTTTTTTCGATAATCTGAAATATGCCGACCAGCTTGCCGCGACCAAGGCAGGAGCATGCCTGGTCGGTGCACGATTCGAGGCTTCCGTTCCCGCCCATGTGGCGGTGCTGCGCGCGAAGCAACCATTCCGCGATTTCGTGAAGGTTGCCCGGGAATTTCACAACGACGCGCTGCGTCCGCAATCCTGGTTCGGCATTTCCGGGATTGCGCCTTCCGCGATCATCGATCCGAGCGCGCGTCTGGAAGATGGCGTGATTGTCGATCCCCTGGTGGTGATCGGCCCGAATGTCGAAATCGGCACTGGAACGGTGATCGGCGCGGGTGCTGTGATCGGAGCCGATGTCAGAATCGGCCGGGATTGCAATGTCGGCGCGCACTGCGCGATTCAGTGCGCACTAATCGGCAACAACGTCCTGATTCATCCCGGTTGCGGCATCGGACAGGACGGCTACGGCTTCGTGTTTTTCGGCGTCGATGGCCATTTGAAGGTGCCGCAAACCGGCCGCGTCCTGATTCAGGACAACGTCGAGGTAGGCGCGGGAACCACAATCGACCGCGGCAGCTTGCGCGATACCGTGATCGGAGAAGGTACCAAAATCGACAATCAGGTCCAGATCGGCCACAATGTAACGATCGGCAGGCATTGCCTGCTTGCAGCCCAGATCGGCCTGGCGGGCAGTCTGACGATTGGTGACAATGTTGCGCTCGGGGCCAAGGTTGGAATCAACAATCACCTTCACATCGGCGACGGCGCCCAGGTTACGGCGATGAGTGCAGTCAAGGACGACATTCCAGCCAATGGCCGTTGGGGCGGACATTTTGCAAAGCCGACCAAGCAATGGTTCCGGGAAATCATTGCGGTCGAACGTCTGGTCCGGGACAACGCGGCCAACCCAAAGGGCGAAGGGCAGGAGTAATGGCGGAGGAGTCACCGGTCAAATTCGAGCTCGTGGACATCAACGACATCCTCAAGACGCTCCCACACCGCTATCCGATGCTGCTGATCGACCGCGTGATCAAGATCCGGGCCGACTACAGTGGCATCGGCGTCAAAAACGTTACGTACAACGAGCCGCCGTTTCTTGGCCATTTCCCGGATCGGCCCGTCTATCCCGGCGTGATGATGATCGAGGCCATGGCGCAGACCGCCGGCGTGATCGGCATCAAATCGGTCGAAGGCACCGAGAAGCCGCGCGCGGTCTATTTCCTGACCATCGACAAATGCAAATTCCGCAAACCGGTGATGCCTGGCGACACCGTCGAATATCACATGACGAGTCTCGGCAGGCGAAACACCATGTGGTGGTTTCACGGCAAGGCCAAGGTGAACGGCGTCACCGTCGCCCAAGCTGATGTGGGCGCCATGCTGACCGATTGACCCAGGGCCGAAAACTGGTCCTCACGGCCGCAGCTCTGGCGATCGCCGGAGTTTTTCTTTTTTTGCGTGCGGCAGCGTTGGTCACGGCCACGCATGCGTCCTCATTCGACGCATATCGAGGGCGCGCTGTTCGGCGCGTCGTCTCGCCGACCAGAAGCGCCGACAAGGTTTCGCTGCAAAAGCTCGATGCGAGGACGCCAGGCTTGATCAACACACCAAGGGCGTCTGCCGCGGGCTGCTGAAAGCTCCAGAGGCCGGTTTCCAATTCCTAACAGAAAGCTGTCCCGGGTTTTTTCGGATTTCGGGCCAAGCCATTGAAATACAGGGTAATCAGACGTCACTGGACACTGCCTTTGTGCCGCGCTAACCAGCGCAAAACCCGGCATATTCACCGTCACCCCCGCAAGCGTCTTACAGGCGCATCCTCCTCGGCGCACCTTTCAACAAGCGTAGCTGGCTGACATCGGACCATTCGATGAGCACGATCGACCCCACCGCGCGGATCGAAGATGGCGCCGTAATCGGCGAGGGTACCACGATCGGCCCTTATTGCGTCATCGGGTCTCATGTCGTGATCGGAGCGAACTGCAAGCTGATCGCGCATGTGCACGTTACCGCGCAAACCACCATCGGCGACGGCTGCATCATCTATCCCTTTGTTTCGCTGGGCACGCCGCCGCAAGCCCTGAGCTATCGCGGCGAACTTACCAGGCTTGAGATCGGCCGGGACTGCACCATTCGCGAGCAGGTCACCATGAACGCGGGTTCGGCGGGCGGCGGCGGAGTCACCCGGGTCGGAGATCGCGGTTACTTCATGAATTGCGCTCATGTCGGTCACGACTGCCAGGTCGGCAACGACGTGATCTTCGCGACTTCGGCCACGCTGGGCGGCCATTGCGAGATCGGCGATTTCGTTTTCATCGGCGGCTTGTCGGCCGTACATCAACGCACCCGGATCGGGCCGCAGGTGATGATCGGCGGCGTCTGTGGGGTGCGCGGCGACGTGATCCCGTTCGGTCTCGTCAACGGCCAGTATGCGACGCTCGAAGGTCTCAATATCATCGGCATGAAGCGGCGAAAATTTACCCGCGATAGGCTGGCGACAGTGCGCTTATTCTATCAGAAACTGTTTCACGGACCGGGCATCTTTGCCGAACGGCTGAGCGCAGTGCAGCCGATGGCCAAGGACGATCCAGCCATTGGAGAAATTCTGGCGTTCATCGGCCGCGGCGCGCATCGGGCGCTGTGTCTTCCGGCCGACAACCGCCACGGACAGTGACATTGGGGCCACCGGCGCCATGACCAGCAAGGCTTTGGATATTTCATCGCCGATCGGCTTGGTCGCGGGGGGCGGCGCGATGCCATTCGCGGTCGCGGACTCACTGGTCGCGCGGGGCATCAGCCCTGTCCTGTTTGCCTTGCAGGGCGCCTGCGATCCCGCAGGAGTGCAAAGGTTCCGCCATCACTGGATCTCGGTCGGCCAGCTTGGCAGGGCGATGCGACTGTTTCGCAGCGAGAATTGCCGGGATCTTGTCTTCATCGGCACGCTGGTGCGCCCGGCACTATCTGAAATTCGGCTCGACTGGGGCACGCTCCGCGTCTTCGGTCGCGTGCTGGCAGCGTTTCGGGGCGGCGACGATCATCTGCTGTCTGGCATCGGCGGCATTCTCGAACAGGATGGGTTCCGGATGGTCGGGATCAGGGATGTTGCGCCTGATCTGCTGATGCCGCAGGGCTGCCTGACCCGGATAAAGCCCGATCAGAACGCCAGCACCGATATCAAGCTCGGGCGCGAGGTGCTGTCGGCGCTTGGCCCTTACGACATCGGCCAGGCCGTGATCGTAATCGACGGTCACGTGATCGGCGTGGAGGACATCGAAGGCACCGACGGCTTGCTGGCGCGTGTGGCACGGCTGCGCAGCGAGCGACGCATTCGCGCTGAGGCTCGGCGCGGCGTGCTGGTGAAAGCGCCCAAGCGAGGCCAGGACCTGCGCTTTGACCTGCCGACCGTCGGAGTGCGGACCGTTGAAGGCACTTTTCGCGCCGGACTTGCCGGCATGGCGATTGCTGCCGGCAACGCCATTGTGGCCGAGCCGCAGGCGATGATCGAGGCGGCCGATGCCGCCGGCGTTTTCGTGATCGGCCTATCCGCGTGATGCAGGCGCGCGCAACCGCCGACGTGGTACGAAACATCTTTCTGATCGCAACGGAGGAGTCGGGCGACCGGCTGGGCGCCAATCTGATGAAAGTGCTGCGTCAGCGCCTCGGCGGCGCGGTCCGCTTCGAGGGGGTTGGCGGCCGGTTAATGGCGCGCGAAGGCTTGGCGTCGCTGTTTTCGATCGAGGAGCTGTCGATCATCGGATTGTCGGGCGTGGTGAGGCAATTGCCCAAGATCCTGTGGTTGATCCGCCAGACGGCCAATGCCGTGATGCAAACCGCGCCCGACGCTCTCGTGATCATCGATAGTCCGGATTTCACCCATAGGGTGGCCCGGCGCGTGCGCGCCCGCGATGCATCTATTCCGATCGTCGACTACGTTTCTCCGTCGGTCTGGGCATGGCGGCCCGGTCGGGCGCGTGCGATGTGTCGCTATGTCGATCATGTGCTTGCACTGCTGCCGTTCGAGCCGGAGGCATATCGCCGTCTGCATGGACCGCCCTGCAGCTATGTCGGCCATCCGCTGATCGAACAGATTGCGACGTTACGACCGGATCCTGGCGAGCAATCGCGCCGGATTGGTGCGCCGCCGCTGCTGCTGGTGTTGCCGGGAAGCCGCCGCAGCGAAATCAGGCACCACATGGCGGCGTTCGGCGCGACGCTCGGCCAGTTGCAGGCGCAAGGCGCGACCTTCGAACCCGTCCTTCCGACCATGCCGCATTTGCAGCAGGCGGTCGACGAGGCGCTCAAGAGCTGGCCGGTGCAACCGCGCGTCGTGGTCGGTGAGCAGGACAAGAAAGCCGCATTTCGGGTGGCGCACGCTGCGTTGGTGAAGTCGGGCACGGTGACGCTGGAGCTCGCGCTATCGGGCGTGCCGATGGTCGCGGCCTATCGGGTTGGCAGCGCGGAGGCGTGGGTTCTGCGCCGCGCTATCAATACCTCATCGATCATCCTCGCCAACCTCGTGATCGGCGAGAACGTCGTGCCGGAATTCGTCCAGCAGGACTGCACACCGGAAAAGCTGCTTCAGCCGCTCGGCGATCTTCTTTCGGATTCACCGTTACGACGGCGGCAGAGCGAAGCCTTTGCACGGCTCGACGCCATCATGTCGACCGACGACCAGCCGCCTAGTGTGCGCGCCGCCGACATCGTGTTGGCGACGATGCGACAATCCAGGCGCGCGAGCTGACGGGCATAACAAAAAGCCGGGCGTGAAGGGCACGCCCGGCTTTTCCTTATCCCGTGATGGACGGCGATTACTTGCGATTGGCTAGCTCGACATAGTCGCGGCGGGTGACGCCGGTATAGAGCTGGCGCGGCCGGCCGATCTTCTGCTGCGGATCCTCGATCATCTCGCTCCATTGGCTGATCCAGCCAACGGTACGGGCTACCGCGAACAGCACGGTGAACATCGAGGTCGGGAAACCTATCGCCTTCAGCGTGATGCCCGAATAGAAATCGACGTTCGGATACAGCTTGCGGTCGATGAAATACTGATCGTGCAGAGCGATCTTCTCAAGTTCCATCGCGACCTTCAGCAACGGATCATCGCCATGGCCGGTTTCCGCCAACACCGCGTGACACATCTTCTGCATGATCTTGGCGCGGGGATCGTAGTTCTTGTAGACACGATGCCCGAAACCCATCAGGCGGACTTCACTGTGCTTGTCCTTTACCTTCCGGATGAATTCCGGAATCTTGTCGACCGAGCCGATCTCGCCGAGCATCGCCAGTGCGGCTTCGTTGGCGCCGCCATGGGCGGGTCCCCAGAGACAGGCGATGCCCGCGGCGATGCAGGCGAACGGATTGGCGCCGGAAGAGCCGGCAATGCGCACCGTTGAGGTCGAGGCATTCTGTTCGTGGTCGGCATGCAAGATGAAGATCTTGTCGAGCGCGTTCGCCAGCACCGAGTTGATCTTGTAGTCCTCGCACGGCACCGCGAAGCACATGTGCAGGAAGTTCTCGGCGAAGGAGAGCGAATTCTTTGGATACATGAAGGGCTGGCCGATGGTGTATTTATAGGCCATCGCTGCCAGCGTCGGGATTTTCGCAATCATCCGCATCGAGGCGATGATGCGCTGCTTCGGATCGTTGATGTCGGTGGAGTCGTGATAGAACGCAGCAAGCGCTCCGACCGCCGCGACCATGACCGCCATCGGATGGGCATCGCGGCGGAAAGCCTGGAAGAAGCGGTGCATCTGTTCGTGAACCATGGTGTGATGGATCACGAGCTGGTCGAAATCTCTTTTCTGCGCGGCGGTCGGAAGCTCGCCATAGAGCAGGAGGTAGCAGGTCTCGAGGAAGTCGCCCTTTTCCGCCAGTTGCTCGATCGGATAGCCGCGGTATTCGAGGACTCCGGCGTCGCCGTCGATATAGGTGATCTTGGACTGGCAACTGCCGGTGGAGGTGAAGCCGGGGTCGTAGGTGAACATGCCGGCCTGACTATAGAGCTTGCCGATATCGATCACGTCAGGACCGACGGTGCCGCTCAAGATCGGAAAATCGTAGGTTTTGTTGCCGACCGTCAACGTAGCGGTTTTGCTGCCTGATTTTACGTCCATCGTGAAGTCCCCGATGAAATCGTTGCGAAAACCGGACTTGTCCTGGCGCTCACCTGGAAGATGGCAAGGCCAGCCGGATTGTCTAGAAGGCGTTGGTCAAATGCGTATCGTATTGCTGTGTGCCCGGCAAGATGGCGCCCCGGAGTATGACAGGTTCGCCGCCACAGTCTGATTCGCGAAAGTTCAAGTTGCGGCCTGATCGCCAAGCCGGGCCAGACACTCGTCCCGGCCCAGCACCCCCAGCACCTCGAAAATCCCTGGCGAGGTAGTGCGCCCGGTCAGCGCCACGCGAAGTGGCTGAGCGACGGCGCCGAGCTTGAGGCTGTTGGCTTCGGCGAAGCTGCGCATCGCCGATTCGGTGGCCGTCGCGGTCCACGGCGTGACCGCTTCCAGCGCCGCGCGAAGCCTGCCGATCAATTCGCGGCTTTCGGCCGTCAAGAGCGCCGCCGCCTTCGGTTCGATCTCGATCGGCCGGTCGGCAAAGATGAAATAGGAGCTGTCGATCAGTTCGATCAGCGTCTTGGCGCGCTCCTTCAGGCCGGGCATTGCCCGTAGCAATTGAGCGCGCGTGGTGTCGTTGAGTTTCTCCTTCAGATTCGAACCGTTGGGGACGTAGTTCAGCACGTCCTCGAACATCGTCACGAGAGATTGATTGTCGGCCTGGCGGATATAGTGGCCGTTGAGGTTTTCCAGCTTGGCGAAATCGAATCGCGCGGCCGAGCGCCCGATGCCCGAAAGATCGAAGGCATCGATCATTTCCTCAGTCGAAAAGATCTCCTGGTCGCCATGGCTCCAACCGAGCCGGACCAGGTAGTTGCGCAAGGCTACCGGCAGATATCCCATGGCGCGGTAGGCATCGACTCCAAGCGCGCCGTGGCGCTTGGAGAGTTTTGAGCCGTCGGGGCCGTGTATTAGCGGAATGTGCGACATGTTCGGCACGTTCCAGCCCAGCGCCTCATAGATCTGCTTTTGCCGCGCGCCGTTGATCAGGTGATCGTCGCCGCGAATGATATGGGTCACCGCCATGTCGTGGTCGTCGACTACTACCGCCAGCATGTAGGTCGGCGTGCCATCGCCGCGCAGCAGCACGAGATCGTCGAGATTCTCGTTCTGCCAGACCACGCGGCCCTGCACCTGATCCTCGATCACGGTCTCGCCGGTCTGCGGTGCCTTGAGGCGAATGGTCGGTTTCATGCCGGCGGGCGCTTCCGACGGATCACGGTCGCGCCACATGCCATCATAGAGGCGGGTGCGGCCTTCTGCGCGAGCCTTTTCGCGCATCGCAGTGAGTTCCTCCGAGGTCGCGTAGCAACGATAGGCCTTGCCGCTGGCCAGCAAGGATTCCGCGACCTCGCGGTGGCGCTCAGCCCGGCTGAACTGGTGAATCACGTCACCGTCCCAATCGAGGCCGAGCCATTTCAGTCCGTCCAGGATCGCGTCGATTGCCTCCTTGGTCGAGCGCTGCCGGTCGGTGTCCTCGATGCGCAACAGCATCTTGCCGCCGTGCTTCCTGGCATAGAGCCAGTTGAACAGCGCGGTGCGGGCGCCTCCGATGTGGAGAAAGCCGGTTGGCGAAGGTGCAAATCGGGTGATGACAGGATCAGTCATTCGCTAAAGCAGGGGGTGAATATAGAGGCATTGGCAAGGCGCGGTGGTGTATATCAGGAACTGCGCATAACTAAAGCCTCGCGGGCGGGCTTGGCTCCTCGGGATGAATTTGGCAGAAGGGCCGTGGGGCCTCTTGCAGGAAACAGGAATGACGGCAGAACCGGTAGCCACGGAAACGG
Source organism: Pseudomonadota bacterium (assembly GCA_018971625.1). Taxonomy (GTDB): domain Bacteria; phylum Pseudomonadota; class Alphaproteobacteria; order Rhizobiales; family Xanthobacteraceae; genus Bradyrhizobium. The sequence continues at coordinate 3,628 of JAGXAJ010000010.1, read as the reverse complement.
GCCGCGATTTCATTCGCGACATTATTCAGGCCGATCTCGACTCCAAAAAGCACAGCCGGATCGTGACGCGGTTTCCGCCGGAGCCGAACGGCTATCTGCATCTTGGACACGCCAAGTCGATCGCTCTGAATTTCGGTGTCGCGCAGGAGTTTTGCGGCCGCTGCCATTTGCGGTTCGACGATACCAACCCGACCAAGGAAGAGCAGGAGTATATCGACTCCATCCAGGCCGACGTGCGCTGGCTGGGCTATGATTGGGGTTCCGATCTGTTTTATGCGTCGGACTATTTCGACCGATTGTACGAATGGGCGGAAACCCTGATTCGCAACGGCCACGCCTATGTCGACGACCAGTCTCAGGCCGATATCCGCGCCCACCGCGGCACGCTCACCGAGCCCGGTCAGAACAGCCCGTTCCGCGACCGGACGGTTGAGGAGAATCTCGATCTGTTCAGGCGCATGAAGGCGGGTGAGTTCCCGAATGGTGCCAGGGTGCTGCGCGCCAAGATCGACATGGCTTCCGGCAACATCAACCTGCGCGACCCCGTGCTCTATCGCATCCTCCACGCCCACCATCCGCGCACCGGCAGCAAATGGTCGATTTACCCGAGCTATGACTACGCGCACGGCCAGTCCGATGCGATCGAGGGCATTACGCATTCAATCTGCACGCTGGAATTCGAGGATCACCGGCCGCTCTATGACTGGCTGCTCGACAAGCTGCCGGTGCCGTCGAAGCCGCACCAGTACGAATTCGCCCGTCTCAATTTGACCTATACGCTGCTGTCGAAGCGCGTATTGACCATGCTGGTGCGCGACGGTCATGTCGCGGGCTGGGACGATCCGCGGATGCCGACGATCGTCGGTCTCAAACGGCGCGGCGTACCGCCGGAGGCGGTCCGTGAATTTGTCAAGCGCATCGGGGTTGCGAAGGCCAACAGCGTGGTCGATCTCGGCATGCTGGAATTCTCGATCCGCGAATGCCTCAATCGTATAGCGCTGCGGCGGATGGCGGTGCTGCGACCGCTCAAGGTGGTGATAACGAATTATCCCGAAGCCCAGACCGAGGAACTGGAGGCAGTCAACCACCCGGACGATCCCGCTGCCGGCACACGCCGCATCGCGTTCAGCCGCGAGCTCTATATCGAGCAGGACGATTTCATGGAAAATCCACCGAAGAAGTTCTTTCGGCTATCGCCCGGTAACGAGGTGCGGCTGCGTTACGCTTATTTCATCAAGTGCACCGATGTCGTGAAGAACGCAGCCGGCGAGGTCGTCGAACTGCGCTGCACCTATGATCCCGCCACCAAGGGCGGCAACGCGCCTGATGGACGCAAAGTCAAGGCCACCATGCATTGGTTGTCGGCGGCACATTCGAAGCCGGCAGAGATCCGCATCTACAACCAGTTGTTCCTCAACGCCGCGCCTGACGCCGCCAATTTCACCGGCGATCTCAATCCGCGATCCCTTGAGATTTTGTCCGATGCGCGGATTGAACCCGCGATTGCCACCGCGAATTCGACTGAGGCGATGCAGTTCGAGCGGCAGGGCTATTTCGTGCGGGATGCCGATTCGACGCCGGATCGGCCGGTGTTCAATCGGACTATCGGCCTGCGCGATACGTTTGCGAAGGAAGTCGGCGGCAAAAGCTAAAGGCGGTCGCGGCTGAGCACGGTTGACGCCAACGCTATCGCTTTGCTGCGGCCGCTGCCTCACGACGCAGCTTTTCGGCTACCCCCGGATGTTTCCGATAATAGTCGCACTCGCCAGGTTTTGCGGCACGATCGAGCCCTTCCTGCATCGCCGCCTGTCGCAGGCTTTCGTCTCTGGTGTCGACGATGGTCTGGTCGCCGATATAGGCCAGATAGGACTCGGAGCTCGTCAGCGGCATGATTCCGGCCTCGCGTGCCAGCACCTTGCAGCCGACGGCGAAGTAGACGTCCTTGACCCTATGCATGAAGCGGTTGCGCCGCTCGAGATATCGGGCTTTCAGTCTGGCGCGAAAACCCTGGGTGTGAGGATCGGGTTGCTGCGCGTGGATCGACACCGAGACTGTGGCCAGCACAATGACAAGTGCCGCAATTCCGAAAACACGCATGCTGTTGTTCCGACTGAAAATGCGATCCTCGGAGCGATCTGCAATATCGGCGACTTGAATGCCAACGGCTTCAATGCCCGTCCGATTGCCTTGCAATTCGGGCTAATCGGCCCCTGGTTTTGTCGTCAGCCCCATTCCGGCCAGTGTGCTGCGAAGCGATTGTCGAGCCAGTTGGTCCCTGGCTTTCTCGTCGATCAACAAGTTGATGAAGGCAAGCCGCTTGGGCTCATCGTCTGCTTCCGCCAGCAATTTGCGGTAGCGGTCATAGTCAAACCCGGTATCCGGTTTAGTCACAGCCTCGCGTCCCGTCGCCCGCCCATCGGGACACAGTCGCGCAACGCGTGACCATGCGCAAGATTCCGCCGCCGCTGCTTGCGCTGCGCTGCATTCAATGCAGTGGAAAACGGGGAAGAATAATCAGCCGAGGCGGCGGCGAACCTCGTCGCGCATCTTCTCGCGGAACTCCTCGCGCCGCGCCGGGCGCTCACGCTCGGGAATGTTGAAGCGGTCAAACACGTTGAAATTGTCGAGGATCGGGTAGCTATCGCTGGCCATCGCCAGGATCCGCAGCAATTCCCCAGCCGGTCCGGTGGGGCCGGATATTTCCCACCGGCGGACTGTGTCGGCGCCGCTGCCGGACGGGAGACTGCAGAGCTTGGCCATGTCGGCCGCGGAGAGCTGCTTGCCGATGGCTTCGCCGAGGTCTTTGCGGAGTTGTTTGAGTTCGGCGCCGGTCAAGGGAGCGGGTTCCTTAAGATGGGGGAGGCGGGCCGGACTGTTAGCTCGACAACCATGGGCGGATTATGGCGGCGGGCATCCCGGTTGGCGGCCTGCTGGATTGCTGGGAGCACACCTGCCTAAGCTGTCCGAGCCGCGGTAGGCCTTGGGATGCGTAGGGGATGTTGGATGCTGGGCTTCAAACGTCGCGGATGTGCCAAGTCCTCTCATGCGAGACGACGCGGTCGAGGTTCGTCATCGCCAGGAAACTGGCTGCAGGCAGAGCATCGTCGACAGCGGCGATCGCCATTCTGATTGTGTGTCGCTGGGCGTCGGCATGCACTCGGCGCGGCCCGCGTTCGTCCTAATGGGCGCCCTTCAGATCGCACGACGTGCTGCATGTCACCATGTTGCCATCCATGCAGGATTCACAAACGGCGACGCATTGCTTCATGTCTTTTGCGTCATAATGTGGGTATTGCTTCGCGATGCAGGCCCTTTGCTCGTCGCTATATTCCGGTTCGTTTGAACAGCCGGTCAGGAATGTAGCCGCCAGCAAACACAGGCTTAGCATTCGCATTTCAAAGCTCCTCGCTCGGACCATCAATCAAACAGAAATTGCTTCTCGAACGGTAGGGCGGTGCCGAACAGATACCGAGACCGAGCCTAGTACCCGCTTTTCTTGGAACGTGAGTCGTGATTCAAGGTCGGGATGATACCCGAAGCAAGAGAAGTCTGCCTTTCGAGGAAAGATCGCAAGGTGCTTGAGGCGTGTTGTCGCTCACCGATGACATTGCAGCGCGATTTGAAGCGG